>JAMFSC010000084.1 GCA_026225095.1 bacterium | reverse complement strand
TGCTCATCCCTCTACGCTATCGACGCGTTCAATCCAACACGATCGCTAGTTTGGTGACAGGCCCTAGGCCATTGTCGTGCCAGCAACCCTTCCCGTCCATTCTGATGGTTATTTCATGTTGCTTGAGCTGCTCGGTGAAGGCATCACTGGTGAACTGGCTGCCCTGGTCGGTGTTGAAGATCTCCGGTTTGTCATTCATGGAAAGCGCTTCTTCGACTGCTTCGAGACAGAATGAGACATCGAGACATCCATCGTGATCGACAGCTTCCAGCTCAGGATCTTGCGACTGAACCAGTCCACGACAGCCGCCAGACCCCGCTTCATCGGGACGTAACTGATGTCCATCGCCCAAGCCTGGTGGGGGCGCGTGACCGCCAGATCCTGCAGCAGATAAGGATAAATCCTATGTCCTGGCGAGAGCTTCGACGTGTTCGGCCTGCGATAGATCTTCTCAATTTCCATGTTCTTTATCCGCGAACCGATGTGCAGTCGACCCACGTCAAGCCCTGGTTGTCGCAGCAGACCACGCAACATCCGGCTGCCCGCGAACGGATAGTTCAGATGCAGTTCGTCCAGCTTTCTCGGAGCGCGGCCGCCGAGGATGTTCCTCATGCCCTTAATCCATTGTGAGTTTGCATATTGTCCCTTCACCAATGGGGTCCCGCCGGTTGAGGCCGGAGCATCGGAGCATGTAGTTTATGTGTTTGGCCGAACCTGCGGAACAGACTTGCGGTTTGCTTCAGCTCACTAACTCGACCTGCTCCTCTTGAATCTGGAGGGCGTCTTTCTGCTCCGGCACATCGAGAAAAGGGTCCCGTTTCGGTTCCGGAGGAGCGCCGTCTTCAAAAAAGCCATACACGACCGGCAGCAGGAGAAGCGTCAGTGCGGTCGAACTTACCAAGCCACCAACCACGACGATGGCCAGGGGGCGCTGAATCTCCGAGCCTGGTCCATGCTAGAAGAGGAACGGCACCAGGCCCAACGCGGCCACGGTGGCGGTCATCATTACCGGACGAAAGCGCAGACGTGCGCCCTCGCGAATCGCCTCTGCGTGGCCCAGTCCACTGTCGCGCAGCTTGCGGATGTAGGAGACGAGCACTACACCGTTGAGCACGGCGATGCCAGTGGCAGGACTGTGATGATGAGCGCGGCGAAGCGTACCGAGTGAAACAGTACAAACAGAAGGAAGAAGATCGCGGCGATGGTGACCGGAACGATGATCACGAGGTGGTGCAGGGCGCGCTCCATATTGTGGAACTGACGGCCCCACTCGATGTAGTGGCCCTCGGGCAGATGCACTTCGGAGCCGACGCGCTGCTGCAACTCCTTCACATAACCGCCGAGGTCGCGACCCTGTACGTTGACTCCGACCACGATCCTGCGTTTTCGGTTGATGAGTGCGGGACCTTCAACGACCTTGACGCCGGCGAGTTCCTGCAGAGGGACGCGCGGACCATCGGGGGAGCTGACCTAAAGTTCGCGCACATTCTGGACGCTATCGCGGAGGGTGTTGGGGAGACGTACGATGGATGAGAAGCGACGTTCGCCTTCATAGACCTGTGTGGCTTCCTTGCCGGCGATGGCAGTTTCGATGACATCGTTGGCGTCAGCGGCGTTGAGGCCGTACCGGGCGATGGCGCCGCGATCGATGTTAATGGTCAGGTATTGCTGACCACCGACGCGATCGACCCGGCTGTACTGGGTGCCAGCCACCTTGCTGGCGATGCGGGCAATATCGTTGGCACGTGCCACGAGCACATCCAGATCGTCTCCGTAGAGCATGACGGCGACGTCGGCACGAACCCCGGACACCATCTCATCCACACGGTCGCTGATAGGCTGGGACATCACCAGGTTGATACCTGGGATGGCGGCGAGACGCGTGCGCATCTGCTCAGCGATCTTGTCCTGGGTGACGCCGCGAGCACGCTCGTCGAACGGCGCCAGGGTGGCAAGCACATCGGCTTCGTTCGGACTGGCGGGATCTGCGGGCGACTCTCCACGTCCCACGCGGGAGACGACGCCTGTGACGCCGGGCACTCCGAGCATGGTCTTCTGCATGGCCATTTCCATGCGCAGCGACTCGTCCAGCGATATGTTCGGGACACGATCGGCGTTGGGCGAGAGGGTGCCCTCCTGCATCTCCGGGATGAATGCCGTGCCGAGGAAGGGGAACAGGCACACCGCGAAGATAAGCATGCCGACGACACTCAGCACTGTGGTCCGTGGATGGTCGAGCGCCCACTGTAGAAGGCTGGCGTAAGGACGACGTAAGATCCGCACGAGCCAGGTGTCTTCTTCCGAGCCGCCCTTCAGCAGATAAGAGCAGAGGACCGGGGTCAGCGTCAACGAGAGCACGAGCGAGATCGCGAGCGCGATGGCAATGGTATAGGCCAGCGGCGCAAACATCTTGCCTCCCATGCCTTCGAGCGTCATCAGCGGAACGAATACAAGGATGATGATCAGGACGCCGAAGAAGGTGGGCGTGGCGACTTCGCCGACAGCGTCCAGCACCAGGCGCAGCTTTGCGGGCGGACGCAACTTTTCATGAGAGGTGTGGTTGGCGTGGCTCAGTTTGGCGAAGACCTTTTCGACGACGACGACCGAACCATCGACCATCAGTCCAATCGCAATCGCGAGGCCGCCGAGCGACATGAGGTTGGCGGACAGACCGATGTGGATCATCACCAGAAAGGTGAGGAGCGAGGTCAAAAGAAGGTTGGCACTGACGATCAGGCTGGAGCGGAGATCGCCCAGAAAGAGGAAGAGAAGAACGACGACAAGCACAACGCCTTCGGCGAGGACCTCCGTGACCGTGTGGATCGCTGCATCCACAAGCTCGGAACGATCGTAGTAGGGGACGATCCGCAGGCCCCCCGGAATCATGTGCTCTTTATTGATCGGGGCGACGCGTTGTTTTACGCGGCTGACGATCTGCTTGGCGTTGCCTCCGCTCGTCAGCAGCACGCCGCCGCCGACAGCCTCGGTATTGCTGTTCTTGATCATGGCACCATAACGAACCTCCGTGTCGATGCGCACCTCCACGACATCACCGATATAGACGGGAGTGCCTGCGCTCTCTTCGAGAACGATGTGGCGGATGTCTTCGAGATCGCGGACCAGGCCCACGGAACGGATGAGGTACTGCTCGGCGTGTTGCGGAAGAATACCGCCTCCCGCGTTGGCGCCGTTGCGAGTCAGAGCGGTGCGTACATCGTTGACAGTGAGGTTGTAGTAGCGCAGCTTCTGCGGATCGACCAGGGTCTCGTACTGCTTGACGTAGCCGCCCGTCGAGTTGATCTCCGCGACGCCGGAGATGGAACGCAGCAGAGGGCGCACGACCCAGTCCTGTAGCGTGCGGCGCTCGATCAACTCTTCGCGGGTAAGGGAGTGCTCGCTGGCAGCCTCACCGGCGAACTCCAAGGTGTACTGGTAGACTTCGCCGAGGGCGTTGGTGATGGGTCCAAGTACCGGAGTGACGCCTTCGGGCATGCGATCGCGCAGCTCCGAAAGTCGTTTCGGAGATCATCTGGCGTTCGCGATACAGATCACTTCCATCGCTGAACACAAGCGTGATCAGCGAGAGGCCCGGCTTGTTCAGGGAGCGCATGTCGGTCATCCCGGCGAGCCCAGTCATGCCGATCTCAATCGGAACCGTAACGAAGCGTTCGACCTCTTCGGGCGACTTGCCGGCGGCCTCGGTCGCGATCTGCACCTGCACGTTGGCGACGTCGGGAAATGCATCGACCGACAGATGTTGTACGGTGCCGATGCCGAAGCCGGTGAGCGCGCAGGAGACTGCGAGGAGAATCAAACGGTGACGCAGGGCGCTGGCAATGATGGACTCGAGCATGGCTACTGCCCTCCGCGAACGGCGTTCTGTTTGCGCTGGTTGTTGAGGTGGAAGGCTCCGTCGATCACAATGCGATCGCGGGCCGTGAGACCGCGGACGTCAATGCGCCGGTCGTCGCGTTCGCCATCCAGAACGACGGGCCGCAGGACGAAGTGGACTTGGGACATCGGAACAAAGACATAGTCCTGATTGTCTTCGCGCACGACGTCCGCGCTTGGGACTGTAAGCCTGCGCTCCGTCTGTTCGGTGAGCGTCATGCTGGCCAGTTGATCGGGCTTGTACAGACCCTGGGGGTTGCCGAGGTTCATGCGGACCTCCACCGTCCGGGTCGCGGAATCTACCGTAGGAGCAACATAGGAAAGCTCCCCGTGAACCTCGGCCTCGGGAAGCGCGGGAACGCACACCACGACCTTCATGCCTTTGGCAAGTCGTCCCACATCTTCTTCAGGAACAGTCGCGATGACCCAGATGGTGGAGAGATCGGCGATGGTGAAGGCCTGGTCCGCAGGTTCTACAACCTGACCCACGGTGATCTCGCGCTCCAGCACAGAGCCGGACCGGGGTGCGACGATAGGATAGTCCGCACTGAGTTGATGAGTCTTTTCGAGACGCGAGATCTGGGTCTCGCCCATTCCCAATCCACGCAGTTGCGTTCGATGTCCTTCGACCTCGGCGTTTGCCTGGAGGGCTTCGGCTCGTCGCCGTTCCAGCTCGGCACGTCCGATCACGTCTGCAGCGACGAGCTGCTCGGCGCGCTTGGCGCCCGCGTCGGCGAGCGCCTGCTCGGAGTGCCCTTTCACCAGGGAAAGCCGGGCGTCGGAGAGATCGGTACTGTGAAGCGCAGCGAGGACCTGCCCGGCATGTACGGTCTGGCCTTCCAGCACCATCAGTCGCAGGATCCGTCCTTCAACTGAAGATCCGACGCGTGCGATACGGCCGGCATCGGTCTGGATGCGGGCCGCTACTTGCAGCGTTCCCTGCACGTCACGCATCTCCGCTCCACCGATCTGGAGGTTTTCAGCGATTGCAGGCGTCGCGACGACCTCAAGCGGGTTGCCGACCGGTGAGGCCGCTTGCACGACCTCCTTCGTCTTGCAGCCTTGCCTCGTCAGAAACAGCGAGACGGTGAGAACGGCTAGAACGAGGCGCCGCCGCAGATGGGTATAGGGAGCGCCGGTTTGAGTTGTGGTACGCATCACGGTTGCCCTCCAGGCGAGATAGCGCCAAGTTCTTGTAGATCGATCAGAGCCGACTGACGGGCGAACTGAGCATGAAGCAGATCGGCACGAACGCTCTGTAGCACACGCTGAGCGTCGAGCACCTCAAGGATTCCGCGCTCACCAAAGCGATACGCAGCCTGAGCTCCCTGGACCGCGCTCTCTGCGGAGCGAAGCTCGTCGGCCTCCAGCGACCTCGTCTGCTGGTCGGCCAGCTGGTATTGCTCATAGGCGCGTTCTGTTACGGCGATCAGCTCCTGATTGCGCTGCGCAAGGACCGCTTGCGATTCAGAGATGGCTGCCCGCGCTCCGGCAATCTGCCCAGGGCGGCGATCCCAAAGAGGAATAGCCACCGTGACACCCGTGCGCCAGAAACGAAGATCGGGCTGATTCTCAAATTCTGCGAATAGTGTGGGTTGCGGAACGCGCAAGGCATGCTCACGATCCAACCCGGCTTCCGCGGCCCTGACCTCTGTCTGAGCCTGGGCCACGGCTGGATGGCTGGTCAGCACGGCAGACCGGAGCTCGGCAAACGAGGGCAGCACAGCGGGATCCTCCAGCGATCCCTGCGGATCAAGATCCATCCCAGCAGGTGCGGCCGTGGCTGCCCGCAGGAGAGCGATCGCGTTCGCGAGCTCAATCTGGGCGCCACGCACATCGAAGCGAGCTCGCGCCAACTCGGCTTCCGTGCGGGTGAGTTCAAGCTTTCCCTTCTCGCCCACATTGACCTCGACCTCTACCCTGCAACGGAGGTCTTCCACCAACTGAAGGGTCTCGTGCGCGTAGGCGACCTCTTCACGCCGGCGAATCACGTCGTAGAAAGCGTGCTTGACGTCCGCCACCACGGAACGGAGGACTCCCTGCCTGCCAAGCTGGCTACTCTATACAAGCAGTTGTGATGTGCGGAGCCGGGCCCGGCGTTCGGAAGGGATCTCGATCGCTTGGTAGGCGGCATAGTGCTGCAGCAGACCCGGTACGCCCGGCGTGGAGATCGGACGGGCGTACTGCTGGCCTTCAAAGACCTCAACACTTGGATTCGTGTAGGCGCGGGCAGTTGCCGTGCCTGCAGCTGCGCGGTCGATGGCCGCCGCCGCCCCCTGCAGCCGCGGGTGATGGCCTTCGGCGTATTGAACAGCCTGTTCCAGGGACACTACCTTGCGATCCTTCGGAAGGGTGCCGTCTGGCAGCTTCGACGTGCCTGCCTGGCTAGAGCATTTCTCTGGTTGCTGTGGTTTTCGGTCACTGTGGCTTTCAAGGCCGAAGGCCCGCCCGATACGAGCCTCGGCCCCGGATCCGCGTGCCGGACTGCGAAGCGGCTCGGGGGTTCCCCGACGGACGTCATCCGCGCGATAAACGCACCATGGCAGAGTACTTTCAAATCAGCGCCCGCTGTCCAGTTTTTCCATGCAACGGCCCACATTCTGCGCACAAAAAGCTTCTGGTGAAACATTG
>JAMFSC010000083.1 GCA_026225095.1 bacterium | reverse complement strand
CGAGAAGATCTGGAACGTATTCGCCCCCGCCTCCACCGCCCGGTTCACCGCCATCCAGCACCCGCCCGCAGTCCCCCGGTGCACCCCAATATGTTTCCGCCTCTCACTCGTTCCAGCCATCCCACCATCTTAGCCCGAGGCCATCCCGATGTATGATCCGGCCATGCCCTCCAACGCCCCACAGACCTTCCAGAACCACGCCCGCCGCGACACCATCTTCATGACCTGCGGCATCATCCTCCTCATCAACGCCATCTCCCAGGTCGTCCACGCCATCCGGACCAACCTCCACCAATTCGACTTCGCCAGCATCCTCTGGCTCGCCGTCTCCATCGCCCTCGTGTTTCTCACCTGGAACTTCCGCGGCTACGCCACCCATAATCAGGACCGCATCATCCGACTCGAAGAGCGTCTCCGCTTCACCACACTCCTCTCCCCCACACTCCTGGCCCAGTCCGCCGCCCTGACCGAGAAGCAGTACGTAGCCCTCCGCTTCGCCTCCGACGCCGAGATCCCCACCCTGGTCCAACGCACCCTGACAGAAAACCTCGCCCCCAAGCAAATCAAAGCGTCCATCACCACCTGGCGCCCCGACAACTTCCGAGTCTGACGCACGCGAAGCGGTATACAAGTCACGAAGTGACCGCCCCACGCGCAGTGGGCCCGTCCGGCAGGACATGTCTTTCCCAACATGCTAAGTTTCTCCATCATGAATCGCCGCGACTTCCTCGCCACCACCACCGCCGCCGCCCTCTCATCCCCCCTCCCCGCCGCGCCCCCGCGCGCCAAACCCAAACCCGTCCTCATGAAGCTCGGCTGCCAGAGCGCCCCCACCAACGAGGCCCATCTCAAGTACCTCGCCCGCTACGGAGTCCGCCACATCTGCGGCTACCCCCAGACCGCCGAAGCCCGCCTCTTCCCCACCCTCGAAGAGCTCCACCGCATGAAAGACCTCGCCGAATCCTCGAAGATCGAGATCCTCTGCGTCGGCCCACCCATCCTCGAGTCCAGCTACATCGACCGCGAAAAGCATCCCGCCATCATGCTCGCCCAGAGCCCCGAGCGCGACCGCGACATCGAACAGTTCCAGACCCTCATCCGCAACTGCGCCGCCGCCGGCCTGCCCTCGATCAAATACAACATGAGCATCCTCGGCGTCCTCCGCTCCGGAACCCAGCCCGGCCGCGGAGACGAGAAGGACGCCGTCTGGCGCCTCGCCGATGCCCCCTTCAGCAAACCCGTCCTCATCGGTGGCCACGACGACACCACCGGCAAAGTCATGCCGATCGACGTGTCAAAAAATACCCTGACCCGCGCCGGCCACGTCGACGCCGACTCCTTCTGGGAGCGCATCACCTACTTCCTCGATCGCGTAGTCCCCGTCGCCAACGAGTACAGGATCCGCCTCGCCTGCCACCCCCACGACCCCGGCGTCCCACCCGAAGGCTACCAGGGCGTCGACCGCGTCCTCGGAACCGTCGATGGCCTCAAGCACTTCATCACCATCCGCGAGAGCCCCTACCACGGCCTCAACTTCTGCCAGGGAACCGTCTCCGAGATGCTCGCCAACCCCGCCACCGAGATCTTCGACGTCATCCGCTTCTTCGGAACCCGCAACAAGATCTTCAACGTCCACTTCCGCAACATCCGCGGCCACCGCAACGACTTCGTCGAAGTCTTCCCCGACGAAGGAGACGTCGACATGGTCAAAGCCCTCCAAGTCTACCGCGAGGTCGGCTATCCCTACATGATCATGCCCGACCACGTCCCCACCGCCACCGCCGACCCCGCCGGACTCCAGTCCTTCGCCTTCTGCTACGGCTACATCCGCGGCCTCATCCAATCCCTCGAACACACCGCATAGAGCAGATCGCTTGTCGATATAAAGTCATAAAAATAAAGTCATAAAATCGGGTGCCCCACCTTCGCGACACGTCTCATCGTCGCTAAGGTGGGCGGGAGCGCCACGGCACCCGACCCAGAACCACACCTCCAGGCGAACCACTCTAAAAATCCGCCAACGTCACCTCACCGCGAGATGCCCCACCAGCAGATCCACCACGATGACCGATGCACCTGAAACCGAAAGAAGAATCGAGCGCGAGATCAGCAGATGCTTCCGGTGACAGATGCGCGCGAGATGGAAGACCTGCTCCGCGAGCGCCTCTTCAGCATGTTGTTCCGTGAGGTCCCGGCTTGCAGTCTGAAAGGCCTCGAGCGTGCGATAGCTTGCAATGTGAGTCCAGGAGACAGGCGACGGGGTGGCACCGACCCCAATGCGCGGCTTGATCGACCACGCCCCGTAACCGATCGCGGCCAACAGAGCGGCGACACCGACGATGGTCAGCATCGAGGAAAGCGCTGGAACCCAGAATGGATCGAGGACAGGAAGCGGTCTGCTGCGGCCAAAGAGTGCACCCAGCCCCGCCGTGGCCAGCGTGATCACAAAGCCCGCTTTCGTGTCCGCCAGCTTGATGTTCTCAAGGATGTAGCGCTGCTGCGTCCAGAGGAAGTGCGTCCGGTCTTTCAGAGGAATCGGCGCACTCGACAGGGATACGGAATGCAGTCCTTCTGCGTAGGGGACGGGCTCGATGCGCGAGGGCCTATGGGATGCGGTGAGGTCGATCGGGGGGCCGCCTTTCTAAACATTGCGCAAATCACAATCTCATCACCTTATCGCATCTCCGGCCAGAATCTGCCTTCGCCGCAAACCACCAAGCCGGGTACCCCACCCTCGCGACACGTCCTCCCGCCGCAAACCACCAAGTCGGGTGCCCCACCTTCGCGACACGTCTCACCGTCGCTAAGGTGGGCGGGACCGCCACCGCACTACGCGATGGAGCAAATCCCACAGAGATGAAGCCCCACAACCCTCGTCATCTCGACCGAACCGCAGCCCTCACGATGCGTCATCTCGACCGAAGCGCAGCCCTCACGATGCATCATCTCGACCGAAGCGCAGCCCTCACGATTCGTCATCTCGACCGAAGCGCAGCGAAGTGGAGAGACCCCCGTATTTCACCTTTGCCCGTGCTCGTTCCACCAGCAACCATCCCTTCGCTGTAAGCCCGAATGGTCCCATCCCTCCAACCCATTGACCACCCCAGAGAACGAGTCCAACATACGCCCTCCCTGCCTCCACCCTCCGCCAACCCCGACGATCCGAGAAATTCCACCGCGACACCCTCCCTCATGGCAAACTAACGACATCCCCGGCCCACAAAGGAATAGCAAGAAAATGCCCTCCCGCCCCGTCACCCCGCGCCCATGCTCTGCCCTGTCCGCCACCGCCCGCATCGCTGTCCTCTCCCTCGCCGTCCTCGCCCTCCCCGTCCGAGCCCAGACCTCCACCCCCGCCAACCCCGACGCTGAAGTCGTCCCCGGCCCCGAAACCGACGTCCCCAAAACACCCGCCCAGCGCAAGCAGCAGGCCCTCGACATGCTCACCGAGGCCGCCGCCGACAAGCGCCCCGAAAACCGCATCCAGGCCCTCGCCGCCCTCGGTACCCTCTCCGACGCCTTCTCCACCAAACTCATCTCCAACGGCCTCGCCGACTCCGACCGCGACGTCCGCACCGCCGCCGTCCTCGCCGCCGCCCAGTCCCACACCCTCACCCTCATCGGCAAGCTCCATGACGCCATCGACGACAAGGAACCACAGGTCGCCTTCACCGCCGCCACCGCCCTCTGGAAGCTAAAGGATCGCTCCGGCGAAGACACCCTCATCGCCGTCGTCGAAGGCGAGCGCCACGCCACCGCAGGACTCGTCAACAACAGCGTGCATACCGCCAACAAGGACCTCCACAACCCCGCCGAGCTCGCCCGCATCGGAGCCCTCCAGGGCGCGTCCCTCCTCCTCGGACCCTTCGGATTCGGAATCGGAGCCTACGAGGCCATGCGCAAGAACGGCGGAAACTCCGCCCGCGCCGAGGCCATCGGCCTCCTCGCCGAAGAGCACACCCACCCCATCCAGCAGGAGCTCCTCGGAGCCCTGACCGACAAGGACGCCGCCGTCCGCGCCGCCGCCGCCAGGGCCCTCGGAGCCTACCCCGGCCCCGAAACCACCACCGCCCTCGCCAAACTCTTCATCGATCCCAAAGCCCCCGTCCGCTACACCGCCGCCGCCTCCTACCTCCACGCCTCCGGAACCCCATCCACCCCAACCCCGGCAAAGAAGCACTGACCCGACACTGAAAGAAGGATGGGGGCTTGACCTAAAAGCCCCCTCCAAAGCCCCCCTCCAGCACCAACCCACCCACCACCGCAAATTAGCGCCGCGCAAAATCGAAATCCCCAATCAAGACGCACCCCTCACCACGTTCTTAACGTGACCGCTGTCCAGTTTTTCCATACAACGGCCCAGCTTCTGCACCACGAATACAATCGAAACAACGTGAACACCAGCCTCTTCGAACTCTTCAAGATCGGAATCGGCCCCTCGAGCTCCCACACCGTCGGCCCCATGCGCGCCGCCCTCCGCTTCCTCCGCGAACTGGGCTCCAACCTCGACCGCACCGCCTCCATCCGCATCGATCTCTACGGCTCCCTCGCCCACACCGGAATCGGCCACGCCACCGACCGCGCCGTCCTCCTCGGCCTCCTCGGCGAGGCCCCAGACACCATCGACCCCGCCACCATCGCCTCCCGAATCAACAACATCCAGACCACCGGAACCCTCCTCCTCGCCGGTCGCCACCCCATCCCCTTCGCCCTCCCCGAACACCTCCTCTTCCACCGCGACCAGATGTTCCCCCCCGAAGCCGACCCCGCCCACTCCCATCCCAACGGCGTCCGCTTCACCGCCCTCGACCCCAACGAAGCCATCCTTTCCCAGCAAACTTACTACTCCGTAGGCGGCGGCTTCATCCTCTCCGCCGCTGAATTAGCCCCAAACGCCCAGGAAAAACTCACCCCACCCCGCCTAGTCCCATACCCCTTCTCCAGCGCCGCCGAGCTCCTCAACCTCTCTCAAATCAACAACCTGACCATCGCCAACCTCATCCTCGCCAACGAGTCCGCCCTCCTTCTCTCCGACCGCCAAACCATCTCCCGCCCCACCCTGATTCCCAACGATCCCACCCCACCCGAACAACAGATTGAGACCAGCATCCTCGCCCTCTGGCAGGTCATGCGCGAGTCCACCGAGCGCGGAATCGCCACCGAAGGCATCCTCCCCGGAGGCCTCAACGTCCGCCGCCGCGCCCACCGCCTCTCCGAGCGCCTCACCACCTCCCCCCACCCCGACCCCCTCGCCGCCATGGACTGGACCACCCTCTACGCCATGGCCGTCAACGAAGAAAACGCCGCCGGGGGCCGCGTCGTCACCGCCCCCACCAACGGTGCCGCCGGCGTCATCCCCGCCATCGCCCACTACTACACCCGCTTCGTCCAATCCCCCGGCCACACCACCGAAGAAGAGAAAAGGGCCGGAATCCTCCGCTTTTTCCTCACCGCCGCCGCCATCGGAATCCTCTACAAAGAAAACGCCAGCATCTCCGGAGCCGAAGTTGGCTGCCAGGGCGAGGTCGGCGTGGCCTGCTCCATGGCCGCCGGAGGCCTAGTCGCCGCCCTCAATGGCACCAACGAGCAGGTAGAACACGCCGCCGAAATCGGCATGGAGCACAACCTCGGCATGACCTGCGACCCCATCGGAGGCCTCGTCCAGATCCCCTGCATCGAGCGCAACGGCATGGGAGCCGTCAAGGCCATCAACGCCGCCCGCATGGCCATGCACGAGACCGAAGGCCACAAACTCTCCCTTGATCAGGTCATCGCCACCATGTACCAGACCGGCCTCGACATGCAATCCCGCTACAAGGAAACCTCCCTCGCCGGCCTCGCCCTCAACATCATCGAATGTTAGCGATCACCGCTCCACCGCCAGCGCCACTGAGTTCCCACCACCCAGACAAAGCGCCGCCCCCCCCCGCCGCACATTCGTCCGCATCATCTCGTGGATGAGCGTCACCAGCACCCGCGCCCCGCTCGCCCCAATCGGATGCCCAATCGCCACCGCCCCGCCATTCACATTCACCCTCTCCGCGCCAATCCCCAACTCCTTCATCACCCCCAGCGCCTGCACACTGAAGGCTTCATTCAGCTCAAATAAATCAACATCTTCCAGCCCCCACCCCGCCCGCTCCAGCACCTTTCGTACCCCGATCACCGGAGCCAGCATCACCCACCGCGGAGCCACGCCGCTCATCGCCTGCGCCCGGATCGTCACCATCGGCCTGATCCCCAACTCCCGAGCCCTGTCCCCCGCCATCACAACCAAAGCCGCCGCTGCATCGTTCACTCCCGGAGCGTTCCCCGCCGTTACCGTCCCGTCCTTCTTGAAGGCCGCCCGCAACCCCGCCAGCGCCGCAAGCGTCTCGTCAGGCCGATCCACCGCCTCCTCCCGAACACTCTCATCCCTTGCAAACACCCCACCGTTCTTTCCCGGAAGCGTTACAGAAACCACCTCCGCATCAAACCGCCCCTCTCGCCAGGCCATCGCCGCACGCCTGTGGGACTCGAGCGCATAACGGTCCTGCTCCTCCCGGGTAATCCCGTATTTCTCCGCCACCAGCTCCCCCGTCATCCCCATATGCTGGTCATCACACGCACACCAAAGCCCGTCCCGCACCATCGAATCCACCACCGTTGAGTCCCCGATCCTAAACCCCTTGCGCCCCTGCGGCAGTAGGTACGGCGCATTCGACATGGACTCCGTCCCTCCTGCCACCACAACCTCCGCCGCTCCCGTCGCGATCGCCTGCGCTGCCAACCCTACCGCCTTCAGCCCGCTCCCACACACCATGTTCAGCGTCATCCCCGCGACCGTCTCCGCCAAACCGCCCCGCAGAGCAGCCTGTCGAGCCGGATTTTGCCCCAGCCCCGCGGGAAGCACGCACCCCATCACGCACTCCTCCACACTCGCCGCGCCAACCCCAGCCCGCCGAACCGCCTCGCGCACCACCACCGCCCCGAGTTCCACCGCCGTCATCCCCGACAGCGCTCCCTGAAACTTCCCCACCGCCGTCCTCACCGCCGATACGATCACGACTTCCCGCATTCAGTCTCTCCATCCCAGGCCCCGAAGTATACGGGAAAACGATCCTGAACCCCGATCGACCATTCCGCCGAATCTACCGCAAAAACACGAATGGGGCGACGCATTCAGCGTCACCCCATTCCTGAGTTCGGTACGAATCGTTTACATCAGGGAGCGCGTTTACTGAAGCGAGACCGCCTGCGGAGATCCCTTGGGCGTCGAGAGATAACCCGTCACCTGGTTCTTCGCAATCGAGTTCACCACCACTTCGTACAGCACCGGCGTCTTACCCGTATAGAACTGTACCGGCTCATCCAGGCCCTTATCCTTCTTTTCGATCATCTTGTCGTCCGAGTTCACATTCAGCGTAAACCGGGAGTGCTTCTCGTCCGACTTCTTCAACTGCAGCTTGATCGTCGCCAGCAACGTCGGCTGCTGCCCCTTGTGGAGGGTGAACTCGTAATAATTCCGATCACCCTTGTGCTTCAACATCTCGAGCTCATCGTGCGTCCGCGCGATCTGCCCGCTCATCACGCCCGCATCGCCAACCACACGCGACAACTGAACCTTCGTATCTTCCAGGTCCTGCTTCGTTGAGGCGACATCGGTCTTAACCCCGCCAACATCCGTCTTTACGCTTCCAACGTCCGTCTTCACGCCGCTCACATCGGTCGCGACCGCTCCCAACTGCTGCTGTGTCGCTTTCTGCTCATGTTCGATGCGTGCGGTCGAAGAACGCTGCGCCGCCATGATGGCCGCGGCCCTCGTCTCCAACTGCTTTTGGGTCATGCCAACGCTCTGGCCCAGCGTCTCGCTCGTCGCGCGCAGTTGCGCATTCGTCGATTCCAGCTTTTGCGTCAGGTCGGCATTGCGCGCATCCGAAGCAGCAAGCCGCGTCTCCGCCTGCGTCAGATGGTTCTGCAATCCATAGCACCAGACCAGCGCACCAAGCCCAAGCAGCACCGCAACCACAGCCGCGGCCACAAAGGCTCCGGAGGTAGACCGTTGTTCCACATACGTTTTTTCGTCCATCAGCAATTCCTCCACTTTCATTCGACCGCACTCCCAGAAAAGAGCGAGCAGCGGCGGAAAAATTCCAGACCCGATCCGAACTAAAATTATAGGATGCAGTTTCCCGACATTTGTATAGCCGGGGCCGGGATCATTGGTCTTTCCCTCGCCCTCGAACTTCACCATCGAGGAGCCCATGTCACGGTCCTCGAAGCCGGAACCGCTCTCGCCCAGACCAGTTCCGCCGCCGCAGGCATGCTCGCCGCCAACGATCCCAGCAACCCGTCGGCTCTATCTCCCCTCGCCCAGCTCTCCGCCTCACTCTATCCTCAATTCCTCGATCACATCGCCAGCCTCTCCGGCGAAGTCGTCCCCTTCCAGACAGAAACAACCCTCCAACAGACCAGCGATTCCACACTCCAAACCCTCGACGCTGACTTCGTGGACCGTCTTCTCCCCAGCCACACCGCCCACCACCTGAAGCTCAGCCTCCTCACCGAGCGCTCCATCGACCCCCGCCAACTGGCCCACGCCCTCCGCGCCGCAGTCCTCAACACGAGCATCGACCTGCGTGAAAACACTCCCCTCCAACGCGTTCGCTCTACCCCCAACTCCGTCCGCATCGAAACCTCCGCCGACCCCGTCGAAGCCGCCTATCTCGTTGACTGCATGGCCTCCTGGTCCCCTGCCCCCGTCTTCCCGCGCAAGGGACAGATGCTCGCCGTCCGCATTCCGCCCACTCTCCCCCTCGACGTTGTCCTGCGCACAGAAGACGTTTATATCGTTCCCCGCACCACGGGTCCCGACGCCGGCCGCGCCATCATCGGAGCCACCCTCGAGGACGCCGGCTTCGACCTGACCATTCATCCCGCGGACATCCTCTCCCTCCACGCACGAGCCATCCGCCTCCTTCCAGCCCTCAAGAACGCGCAGTTTCTCGAGTCCTGGGCAGGCCTCCGCCCCGCCACCGAGGACCTTCTGCCCCTCCTTGGAGTAGTTCCCTCCCAGCCGCGCTATGTTCTGGCCACCGGCCATTTCCGCAATGGAATCCTCCTCGCCCCCGCCACCGCCCACGTCATCACCCAGCTCCTCGCCGGCGAAAGTACCACCGTCGACCTCCGCCGCTTCTCACCCGATCGTCCGCTGAGCCGATAATCAACTGAGCGGAAGGGGAGAGAGGATCGCACACCTCTGCCGATATTCGCGCATCTCCCGTGACAACGCTTTCTCAGCTACGCTATAACCAGAGGTACTTTCGCCTGCGTCTTACACGCAGAGGTATCCTGAAGAGGTTCGTCCATGTCCACTGCTGTTGCCCCTAAAGGTCTGGAAGGCATCGTTGCCACCACCTCTTCCATCTGCTGGATCGATGGAGACGCCGGCGTCCTGTCCTATCGCGGTATCGATATTCACCAGCTCGCCGAGCGGTCCACCTTCGAAGAGACCACGTTTCTGCTCTGGAACGGCACGCTCCCCACCTCCGGCGAACTCGCGACCTTCACCCAGCACCTGGCCGACGCACGCGAGATCCACCCCGACGTCCTCGCCTTCCTCCACAACCTGCCTAAGACCGCCTCACCGATGGAGGTCCTCCGCACCGCCGTCTCACTGCTCAGCATCTACGACGCCGACGAAAAGCTCACGACCCACGAAGCCAACATCCGCAAGAGCTTCCGTCTCACCGCCCAGATTCCTATGATTGTGGCCATCTTCGACCGCATTCGCAAGGGTAAGCCGGTCATCGACGCCGATAAGAGCCTCTCTCACGCCGCGAACTTCCTGTGGATGCTCAATGGCGAGGAGCCCTCCGCAACCGCAACCCGCGCCCTTGATATCGCGCTCATCCTCCACGCCGACCACGAACTGAACGCCAGCACCTTCGCCGCGCGGGTCATCGCCGCCACCCTCTCCGACCTCCACTCCGCCATCACCGGAGCCATCGGGGCCCTCAAAGGCCCCCTCCATGGCGGGGCCAACGAAGCCACCATGCATCTCCTCTACGCCATCGAAGCCGCAGGAGCGGACCCCGTCGAGTATGTCCGCCAGATGTTCGCGGCCAAGAAAAAGATCTCCGGCTTCGGCCATCGGGTTTATCACACCGAGGATCCTCGCGCGACGCACCTCCGCCGCATGTCCGAAGAGCTGGGAACAGCCGCCGGCAACACCAAGTGGTTCGACATGTCCCGCAAGATCGAGACGTTCGTCAAGGCAGAAAAGAAGCTCAACGCCAACGTCGACTTCTACTCCGCCAGCACCTACACGACGCTCGGCATCGACATCGACCTCTTCACCCCCATCTTCGCCATCAGCCGCATCTCCGGATGGGCCGCCCACGTGATCGAGCAGCACGACGATAATCGCCTCATCCGACCGCGCGCCGATTACACCGGCCCCGCCTACCCCGCTCCACTCACCCCCATCGAGAGTCGTTAGACTCCGCGCGCGGCAATCAGCTCTGCAGGCTCCTTGCAGCTGCCTTCAGTTGCAGCGTCGCGGTGCGGAGGCGTTCACGCTGAGCGTGCAGAAAGCTCTGATCAAGATCTAATAGGACTGTGGCGTGAGCAATCTCCGGATCGAGGGCTTCCGGCGCGGGTCCACCGGGGATGCTGCGAATCCTGACAAAGTGCTCTGCGTCCAGGGCCTCACGAAGCACCTCGTCCGAAGGTGGCCGAACGCCGGATTCCATCAGCGCATCGCGGACAAGCAGGATCATTCGCTCGCGATCGAAGTCCCCGGCGAGCGCCTTCACCACATCGCTGACAACCGTATGGGCCTGGTGAAACGACACTCCAGTCGAACGCACGATCGTATCGGCAAGCTCAGTCGCTGTGAGGAAACCATCCTCAGCCCGCATCCGCATCTTTGCCGTGTCGAAGGTCGTCCCCGAGAGCACCCCTTCGAGCAGACGCAGGACACGAAGACCGTCGGAGAACGCGAGATCCACCAGTGGCTGCAGGGAGTCCTCGCTGTCGTTCATATCGGCGAACGGCGTGTTATGCAACGAAGAAAGCACCGCCTGCGATTCGGAGAAGGCACGAGAGGCGAGAACCCGTACGTGCTCGAGCGAGACGGGATTTCTCTTCTGCGGCATGATGCTCGATACCTGCACATACGCGTCCGAAAGGCGCAGATAGCCGAACTCCGCTGTACTCCAGAGAAGAAGGTCCTGCGCAAAGCGGCCGATGTTGAGCATCGCCACCGCCAGGACAGAGCAGCTCTCGGTCAAGTAGTCGACCGATGCGATGGCGCCGTAGGAGTTGGTCTGCAGGCCATCGAAGCCAAGAAGATGCTCGGTTCGCGAGCGATCGATGGGGAAGCCCGTGGTGGTGATAGCACAAGCCCCGAGCGGGCATCGATTCACCCGTGCGTAGGCTTGGCGGAGGCGCTGCGCATCGCGCTCCAGCACCTCGACCATCCCCATCAGGTAGTGTCCCAGGGTGGTGGGTTGGGCCGGCTGGTTGTGCGTGTACGCCGGCATCAGACTCGACCGATGCTGGGAAGCAAGCTCGACGAGACGGGCGCGCAGGCTGATCACTGCATCCAGGGTCTGCAGCAGGCGGTCCCGCAGCACCATCCGATACATCGTCATATCGAGGTCATTGCGGGAACGCGCGGTATGAATTCTTCCAGCATCGTCCGACCCGCAAAGCGCCGCGAGCTGGCGTTCTAAGAGGAAGAACAGATCCTCAAACGAGCCATCGAACTCCGTGAGTAGAATCTCGTCGCGGTCCAAGGCATCGAGAGCCGACAGGCAAGCGGAGACCGTCTCGCGACTGACGATCTTCTGCTCCGCAAGCATGACGAGATGCGCATAGTCGATCTGGATCATCGAGGAGAGAAACAACCGCTTCGCGTCGGCGAAGACATACGCAAGGACGGTATCGCGATAGATCGGTGCAGGAAATACTGGGATCGACTTCATCGTTCTCGGTGGAGGGAGGCACTGGGGTCAGAGGGCGATTGAGGAGAGAAACACCACCCTCTCCGTGAAAGAACGTCAGAACTGAATCTTAGCTCCGAACTGCAGGATACGAGCTTCGAGCACAGTGCCGGTCGGGACAAGGGACGGCGAACCCGTCGGCGTGATGGCTCCGATCAGGCTCGGGTTCGGAGCCGTTGCGGAGGTGTAGACGGTTGCGTTCGTACTGATGGAGGTGAAGTTGCTGCGGTTCAGAAGGTTATTGGCTTCGACAAAGATCTCCGGCTTCACATGCTCCCACAGCGTGGCGAACGTGCGGGTGTAGCGCATGTCAACCTGTGCAATGAGTGGAGTGCGCTGCGTGTTGCGTCCCACAAAGAGCGGACGGCTGGTTGCGATCGAGTCGTTGTTGAGCTTCGTGGTGGTCGTGACGTTCTGTTGATCTCCCGAAGAGAAGTTGCCGAGGAGGGCGAACAGGTTATTCGCGAAGACGCCGTTCACATATTTGTTTTCGAAATGAGTATCGGGCTCATAGACCGTGGATAGCGTAAAGGAGTCTGGCCGGTTGACCGAGCTGTTGCTGCGATCGCGCCGTGGATTGCTTGGATCTTCCACCAGAGCGCTGAACTCGTAGCTGTTCG
This sequence comes from bacterium, assembly GCA_026225095.1. Taxonomy (GTDB): domain Bacteria; phylum Acidobacteriota; class Terriglobia; order Terriglobales; family Acidobacteriaceae; genus Edaphobacter. Next base: position 26,153 of record JAMFSC010000083.1, on the reverse strand, counting down.
CTTCGGGCGTGTTCGAGATGGAGTGTGACCACGTGTAGTTCGCGGCCACCGTCAGCCCGCCCGACATGCGATGCTCGTACGACGCAATCAGGGCGTTGTGGCTGGAGTTCGATCCTATATCGATCAGCGTGATGTTGTTGAACTGTGGATAGAGTCGCGTCGCCGCGCTGATGGTGCTTGAGTAGACAGGGCGTCCGTCGGCGAGATAGCTGGTGGGGTTGATCAGATTCAGATTGCGCAGGAACTGAAGGTTCCGACCCTGCGTCAACACATACCCGATCGTCAACGCATCGTTGTGACCAAACTGTTGCGCGACCTGCGCGTTACCGTTCCAGGTGTACTCATTCTTGAAATTCGGGTTCAGCGCATAGATACTCTGCGTCCCCAGGCAGGTTGCAGGCACAGACTGAGGAGATCCAGGAAACGCCGCCTGGCAGAACGTCGCCGAAGCCTCCGTGGTTGCGCCGGTGACGCTTGCGATGAACGATCCAGTGCCCGCTGCGCCATTGTTGTAGAGCGGGTAGTACCACGTGTTGGTGGGCGTCGCCTCGTAGTAAATTCCACTGCTTAGCCGGATCGTCGTTCCGGGCATGGGCGAGTACGCGAAGCCCAGGCGCGGGGCGAAGTTCGCGCTCGGTGTGCGGAAGTTTTGCGTGTACGCGAAGGGCGCATTGGCCTGCCCGGCGGGCGCGCGATACTGGTCGTAGCGCACCCCGTAGTTCATCGTCAGGTTATGAAATACCTGCCAGGTATCCTGCGCGAAGAAGGAGAAGAAGGTCGATTGGTAACCGGCGCCCGGATGGCCGATCGATGCAGCCAGCGACGAATATACATGCGGAGTCAGACCCTGCTTGGCCGATAGATACTGCTGTGGCGAAGCGAAGGTGTACTGGGTGTAAACGTCCGCGAGCTGCGTATCGTTGTTCTTCTGGAAGGCTGTTCCGAACTTGATCTGATGCGCTCCCCGAATCCAGGTGACGTTGTCGTTGAACGAGGGAATCTTCTCCTGGTAACGATCTCCCACTCCATTCGAACCGCCAAAGTTCACCGCACTGTAGCTACCCGCCGGAACAGTTCCTGCACCCACGGTCACGGGCGACGCAAGTGTGGTCGCGCCGATCGTGATCATCGGCCCCGCACCCGTGATTGCACTATTGATATGCGCCTCGTTGCGGTACGGCCACGAGCCGCGGAACTCGTTCAGCAGCGTCGGCTTGAACGTCGTAATCAGTTGTGCGCCGATGATATGCGCCCGATCGCGGAAGTCCGATGCTGCATCGAGCGCATAGGATCCGCCCGCATTCGTATTGTAAGGATAAGTGTTACGAAAGTAGTTATATCGAACGAACATCGAATTCTTCGCGTTGAGGATCACATCCCCGCGCAGATCGACCCACTGCGCACGCTGCACCTGGGGAGCACTCGCGAAGACGCTCGCGTTGACGCCGGTCGAAACCAGGAAGCTCTGCGTCGTGGTGTTGATGGTAGAGGCCACGGGATTGGCTCGCTTCAGATGTTCGTACGCACCGAAGACAAACACACGGTCTCTGAGAATCGGCGCTCCGGCCTGCGCGACATAATCATCCACATGCAGACTCGGCTTGGTAGTCGTTGCGCAGTTTTGAAAGATGGGGCAGGAGGCAGCTGCCTTGGGGCGCCAGATGTAGTGCACCATCCCGTGCAGATTGTTAGTGCCCTGCGGAGTGATGACGTTGTAGATCACGCCTGCGGTATTGCCAAACTCCGCGTTGAAGGCATTGGAGATCGTCTGGACCTCCCTGACGTAAGAGTCCGAGATGGCAAAGAGCCGCAGGCCGTAACGATCGGTCTCGGTATCGACCATGCCGTCGAGCTGATAGTTCACACGGTCTACCAGGCCATTGGTATTGACCGTGCGTGGAATGCCGTTCTCCGGGTTAGGATGACCCGAGACGCCCGGCTGGAAGAGAATAAAGTTATACGGATTGCGCGACGTCAGTGGCTGGTTCTGCACCTCGGCCTCAGAGATCGTACGGCTCAGATCGACGCGCGTCGCCTCGACGATGGGTGCATCGCTCGTCACCTGGACCTCAGTCGCCACCGAACCGACCTTCAGCGCCTCATTGATCGTCAGATCGCTCCCCGCATCCAGGTGGATGCCACGCTGAATAAACGGCGCGAACGACGTGGAGGTCGCGGTGACGGAGTAGGTGCCGAGCGGAAGATTCGGCGCGAGGTACTCACCATCCGCCCCCGTGACCAGATCGCGTGTATAGCCCGTATCGGCGTTCCTGACCGAAACCGACGCGTTCGGAACCGGCGCTCCCGTCGCATCGGTGATCTGGCCTCGAATCGTTCCGTTGATGGATTGCGACTGCCCGTGCGCGAGCGAAACAGCGGCGACCGCGGATAGCGTCCACATGGCGAACGTCAGGTGCTTGCATCGGATCGAGAACATTGAATCCTCCTGAGAAGAAAGCTTCTATACCGGCACGAACGAATCCTGGAAACAAATCCTGGGAACGGTCGACGTCCTTCAACAAAACAACGTGCTCTCCACTGCCAGGAGCGAAAGCGAGATCGCCCCGTAGAGCTGCGCCTGGGTGCCCAGCAAGCTGATCGTGAGCGCCGGATGCGGGAAATCACTCGCCCGCAACAGTCTCTCCGTCTCCCGGCGAAGGCACTCATGCGACCCCACGCCTCCGCCCAGAACCACCAGCGCAGGATCAAACAGCAGGCTGATGGTGTTGATGGCATCGGCCAGCACACCTGCGGTGGACTCCATGACCTTGATGGCGTCTACATCGCGCTTCTCGGCCAGATCGAAGATCTGCGCACCCCGAAGGCTTGTGAGAGCCTGATCGTGCCGTCCGGAGCGGGCTAGGTTCTCGCACCACTGCCGCTCGATGCCCTCTCCTCCGATCATGCGTTCCAACTGGCCCGTCTGCTGCATGTGCAGCGGCTCACGCGACATACCCGGAGCCCCGAGATAGCCGATCTCCCCCGCGCTCCAGGCCGCACCATGATGCACCTTGCCACCAAGAAAGATTCCCGCTCCCACACCTGTTCCCATCGCGATAAAAACGAAATCTTCGATTCCCCTGGCCGATCCCTGCCAATATTCGCCGAGCGCTGCAAGGTTCGTATCGTTCTCTGCCATCGCCGGAACACCCGTCTCACTCTCAATCAACTCCCGCAGCGGCACATCCACCCAGTTGGTAAGGTTCGGGGCCGAGAGCACAACACCGCGGTCGACGTCCGTGATTCCCGGAGCGCCAATGGTCATATGGAGCACCCGGTCCGGACTCACGCCGGCCTCCTTGCACATGACCAGCAGCCCCTCGTGGATCAGCCGGCACACAAACTGCGGCTCCTTCTGGTCCAGCGCGAGCTTTGACTTCCAGTGAGCCACCGGAACACCGTTCAGATCCGCAAGCATCATCCGCAGCCGGGTACCGCCGATGTCGGCGCCGGCGATATAACCGTGGTCTGCCCTGAAGCGGAGCATCCCCGGCGGACGTCCGCCGGAGGACCTGCCCTCCCCCAGCGTTTCGACCAATCCCACTCGCTCCAGCGCCTGCACCGCAGAGGTAACCGTCGGGGCGGATAAGCCCGAAAGCCGCGCCAGATCGGCCCTCGAACACGTCGTGCGGGCCTGTAGAAGACGCAGCAGCACCCGGCAGTTCGTCTGCCGAAGATCGGACGGACGCGATCCCAACGTCTCCTGCGAGTTGGACGTCCCGATGCTCATCTCCTGCGCCCCATCCGTTGGTATGGGAGAGATTATAAACAAACTTTCAAAAGCCGCAAGAATCGAATCCCTTGCACCGGAGAGACTCATCAGCCCCCCGAGGAATCGCAGCCTTGAAGACGCATCCCGCTGAGACGGTTCAGGAGTGGATACAAGGCCTCCGCTAAACCTTCAGCTTCTTCAAGTCATCGCCCAGCAAGATCGCCTCCGCGATCTCACGCATTGACTTGCGCCGCTGCCGGCTCTCCTTCTGCATCAGCCGATACGCATCGCTCTCATCGATCTGCAGATCGCGCTGCAACACACCCTTGGCCCGATCGACCGCCTTGCGCGTCTCCAGCCGGTCTGAGAGTTGAGAGTTCTCCGTCTCCAACCTCGCCCTCTCGATCTCCGCACCCACCAGGAAGCCGATCATCGACAGCAGCCGCACCTCGACCTCGCTGTGCCGATACGTCAGCCGATGCTGCACGTTGATCACCCCCACCACCCGGCTGGCGCACAGCACCGGGGTGCAAAGCATCGCCTCGAACTTATCCTCAGGCACATTCCGGAAAGGGATAAAGCGCGGGTCGTCGGAGGCCTTGGCCGCGATCGCGACCGGTTCCCGATGCTGCGCGACCCAGCCCGTAATTCCCTGCCCCACTTCGACGTCGAGCCGGTCGATGATGTCCGCATGCGGGTTGCGCGATGCTCGCAGCACAAGCTTCTCGCCCTCCAGCGTGTAGATGAAACACGAGTCGCATGGAATCATCGTGGTGACAAACTCGACCACGCGATCCAGCACCAGGTGCAACGGATCCGCCGCCGCAATCCTGCTGCTGATCTCGTGTAGAAACTCGAACGAGTTCAACCCATCGCGAAACCCGGCCATCGTCGAAGTCGATTCAGCGACACGCTTCACCGCTCCACGAACCGGCGCGATTCGCGTCACGCCTGTCTCCGCAACGGTCTCACTCGGCCGCTCTTCCGGAAGCAGATCGAACGGCAGGCTCGACGCCCGTTCGCGCTTCTGCCGCAACGTCGCGCCGCCGTACTGCGCGGCCTCGTTGATCAGGAACCCGAGTTTTGGCCGCGAGGGCTCGAAGTCCGGAGTGATGCCGTAGTGCAACATCTCGGCGGTGGTCGTTGGCCCCACCGAGATCACCACCACCGACCGCAGCCCCCGCATCAGGTCCGGGATGCAGTTCATCTCCTGCGCCACCACCATCAGGTGGATTACCTGGACGGCGGTCGTAAACAGGATGATGTCCACCTGCGACGTCGCGATACCATGCACACACTCCCGAAGCGGCTTCAGATCGAGCGGAAGCGCCCATTGATAGACGGGAACCTTGATCACAGAGGCGCAGCGCACACTCAGCTCCGCCAGCAGCTCCGGGTTCGTCGCTCCATACTCCTGGACCGCGACGCGCAGCGACCCCAACTCGTCGCCAAACGTCCGGTCCATCGTCTCAATGACTTCATGCCACGTGGCCGGTTCGGGAGCCGTTGCCGCAACCTTCACCTTGACCTCGCGCAACGCCTGCTCCGGCTTGGGTCCGCGCGTCACAATCCGCGTCGCCCGCAGGGCATTCAACATCGTCTCGCGCTCGTACCTGGTGTCGGTAATCTCCAGCAGCGCACGCACTCCAACACCCGTCAGAAAGAGCACGACGTCCACCTCGCCCCTCATCAAACTGTCGGCAAAGCGCAGCGCCTGCGTGTTCGACTCGAGCTTTACCTCGCGCATGGCGGACACGACAAAGGGTTCGCCCTGGTAGGTGCGAATCAGCTTCTCAACCTCTTTTGCTCGACGCGACTCGAGAGACAGTACTCGTAGCCCGTCGAAACTAGCATGCGCCATAGACGGTCCTCACCAGGTCCACAATCCGCTACAGAGATGTTGCTCGGATGCCGTAGATGCAGAGGTTCCGCGTACCGTTACGATGTGTTGTCCGGCCAGAGAAAGTCAGTGTGCTTCCATTCTAGAGCAGATTGCCTGTTGCTATGAAGTTGGGTGCCCCACCTTCGGCGCAACGTTTCACCGCGCCTAAGGTGGGCCGGCCGCCGCAGCACCGGGCCACGGACTCTATACCATGACCCAATCCGAGCTAGTGCCTGGACTTCCGTTCGCGCTCCCAAGGCCGCGGCGTCACCGGATCGTCCTGCCAGCGCACCCGGCGTCCCACCAGGAACATCACCAGTCCAAACACAAACATCAACAACCCCCACGTCAGGTTCAGATTCACCCCAAGCGACTTCTCATAGATCGCGCTGCCCCGCGTGAACATGCCCCACGCCGCCATGAGGCCCCCGGTGATCAGGAACAGCAGCCCAAGCGGAATTCGAATATCCAGTCACATCGTCCCCAACCTTTCTCTATCCGAATAACCATGTCTATCTGAAAACGAGATTCAAGGCCACCAGCATCACCAGCACCGCAATCGCCAGCGACGAAGGCTTCTCATACCACGCCAGGTGACCCTCCACCGGCTTCGGCGTCAGCGAGTACACCAGCCCGACCAACTCCGACTCGGGCCGCGGTCTGGTCACCAGGCTCACGGCGATCGTCACCAGCAGGTTCACCGAAAACGCGAAGATCGCCGTCCAGAAGTTCTGCGCCATGTCGCTCGGATACGTGTGCACATGGCTGATCCAGGCTCCATGGAGCCCCGGCGTCTCACCCATCGGCAACGTCAGACCATGATGCAGCAGCGCGGCGAACGTCCCCGCCAGCAGACCCGTGAACGCCCCATGCCCCGTCGTCCTCTTCCAGAACATCCCCAGCAGAAACGTAGCAAACAGCGGAGCATTCACCAGCGAAAAGATCAGCTGCAGCGCATCCATGATGTTGTTGAACCGCGTCGCCGCATAGGCCGCCCCGATCGACAGCACCACCCCGCCGATCGTCGCCATCCTCCCCATCCACAGATAGTGCGCGTCCGTCCCCCGCTTGTTGATGTACGACTGGTAGATGTCGTAGGTCCAAACGGTGTTGAACGCCGTCACATTCCCCGCCATCCCCGACATGAAGCTCGCCAGCAGCGCCGTCAACCCAAGCCCCAGGATCCCCGTCGGAAAATAGTGCAGCAGCATCACCGGGATCGCGAGATCGTAGTTATAGACCGGCTTGCCCTTGTCATCGACGATCGCCTCCCCATTCAGCGGGTTCACCTTCTCCGGAATCAGCCCCAGAAAATGCTTCGGTGCGACCACCTGCCCCCTGGCCGCGATGGTTGCGGAGGTAGCCGTCACCGGCAGATCCTTCCCCATGTTCGACGTCACCGTCACCGCGATCAGCCCCGGCAGAATCACCAGGAAGGGAAAGAACATCTTCGGAATTGCCGCAATCAGCGGAACACGACGCGCCGATTCTTCGGAGTCCGCCGCCATAGCCCGCTGCACCACCAGGAAATCCGTGCACCAGTATCCGAAGCTCAGCACGAATCCCAGCCCCATCGTCAGCCCCACCCACTCCACCCCGAGTGAGTTCGTATTGGCATGTGCCATCCCCCGCCACGAATGCGTCATCGTCGCCGGAAGCTTCTGCTGTATCCCATGCCACCCACCCACATTGCGCAGCCCGATCCACACCAGCGGAGCGAATCCCGCGACGATCAGGAAAAACTGCAGCACCTCGTTGTAGATCGCGCTCGTCAGCCCGCCCAGGAAGATATACCCCAGCACGATCACCGCCGACAGGATCACCGAAACATGAAAAATATACTGTGGCGGCATCAACTTATCGAACAGTCCCAACGTCTGGATCAGCAGAGCCATCGCATACATCGAGATTCCCGAGCTGAATACCGTCATGATCGCGAACGAGAACGCATTGATCGCCCGCGTCTTCTCATCGAACCGCATCCGCAGGAACTCCGGAACCGACCGCGCCTTCGACCCGTAGTAAAACGGCATCATGAACACGCCGACGAACACCATCGCCGGAATCGCCCCGATCCAGTAAAAATGGCTCGTGATAATTCCGTACTTCGCCCCCGAGGCCCCCATCCCGATCACCTCCTGCGCCCCCAGGTTCGCAGAGATGAACGCCAGCCCACACACCCACGCCGGGATCGACCGCCCCGCCAGGAAGAAGTCGTGGCTCGTCCGCATATACCGCTTCAGCGCAAAGCCGATCCCCAGCACGAACACGAAGTACACCAGCATGATCAGCCAGTCGACAAAGCCAAGAGTCACGTTATGCCTTTTCCATTGTCAGTTTTGACGATCGCGGGAGCCACGATCCTTCCGGTGACTCTACTTGTTTTCAAGCACTCAGTCCAGATCACCCCATCCGCATCCGTCGGCGAGGCAGCCAAATCGCCATCAACCCGCATCACAATCAGTACGCGGTTCGGTGCCAATTTATTGCCTGCGCTTAGCGAGCAACACCGGGACCGAAAGGCAAGATGACCTCTGCTGTTCTGCTCATCGATGATAACGCCATCCAGGCTGCCACCCGGCAGACCATCCTCCGCCGTGCGGACTATTTCGTCATCGCCGCTCTCAATCCGGTACGCGCCCTTGAACAATTCCAAAAGGACGAGTTCCCCGAAGACATCGGCCTCGTCATCACTGACCACATCATGCCCGGCATGAGCGGAGCCCAGTTCGTCACCGAACTCCGCAAGACCCACCCCGGCCTCCCCGTCCTCGTCATCAGCGGCCTCGAAGAGGCCGAGCAGGAGTACGCCCGCCTCAACGTCGTCTTCCGGCTCAAGCCCCTACTCCCCGATCTCCTCCTCTCCACCGTCCGCGATCTCCTCCACCCCAGCCAACTCCCCGCAAATTAGAAGCCACATTGCCGGATTCATCTCCGGTTGAGAGAATAGGATGGAGAAAATCCTATGCTCAGCCATCCCATGCCGGAGTTCGGCAGCTTCTCCCTCCTCCTTGCTCTCGCCCTCGCCGTTTACTCCCTCTGCGCTGGTGCCTACGCCCTCTGGCGTCCATCCCTCGCCACCGGAGATCAGCTCTCCAGCCGATTAGGAGAGACAGCCCGCCGCGCCGGCATGGGAACCTTCCTCGTCGTCACCTGCGCCGCCACCGCCCTCGTCTGGGCCGCCTTCACGAACGACTTCTCCGTCTCGTACATCCTCGCGCACACCAACCGCGACCTCAATCCGGCCTATAAATTCTCCGCCCTCTGGTCCGGACAAGAGGGATCCCTCCTCCTCTGGGCCTGGCTCCTATCCGCTTACGGCTTTGTACTGAGGGTCCGCCACCGCGTCGACGTCCGCCTCTCCGCCTTCGCGTCGACCATCCTCGCCGGAATCCAGGTCTTCTTCCTCCTGCTCCTCAACTTCGCCGCGCCACCCTTCGCCATCCAGCCCGGCCCCCTCGCCCTCGATGGCCGCGGCCTCAATCCCCTCCTGCAATACCCCGAGATGGTCATCCACCCCCCCATGCTCTATCTCGGATACGTCGGCTTCTCCGTCCCCTTCGCCTTCGCCCTCGGCGCTCTCATGATGCGCTACCCCGGCGAAAAGTGGATCCACATCACCCGCCGCTGGACCATGGTCACCTGGCTCTTCCTCACCTGCGGCATCTTCCTCGGAGCCCACTGGGCCTACTCCGTCCTCGGCTGGGGAGGCTATTGGGGCTGGGATCCCGTCGAAAACGCCTCGCTCATGCCCTGGCTCACCGGCACCGCCTTCCTCCACTCCGTCATGATGCAGGAAAAGCGCGGCATGATGAAGAACTGGAACGTCTGGCTCATCTTCTCCACCTTCATGCTCACCATCCTCGGAACCCTCCTCACCCGTTCCGGCCTAGTCAGCTCCGTTCACGCCTTCGCCCAGTCGTCGATCGGAAACTGGTTCTACGGCTTCATCCTGGTCGTCCTCGCCGTCTGCCTCTTCACCTTCTTCCGCAACCGCGACCACCTCGTCAGCGAAAACCGTCTCGAATCCCTCGTCAGCCGCGAGTCCAGCTTCCTCTTCAACAACCTCGTCCTGCTCGTCGCCTGCTTCACCGTCCTCTGGGGAACCCTCTTCCCGGTCCTGTCCGAGTACGTCAAGGGCGAGCGCGCCACCGTCTCCGCCCCCTTCTATAACCGGGTCAACATCCCCATCGGCCTCTTCCTCCTCTTCCTCACCGGCCTCGGCCCGCTGCTCGCCTGGCGCAGCACCTCCATCCGAGCCATCAAGCGCAACTTCGTCCTGCCCGGCATCGCCATGGCCACCACCCTCGTCGCGCTCATCATCGCCGGAATCCGGCCATGGAATGACGGCGACGACATGCACGCGACCATCTTCAGCCTGATGACCTTTACCCTCGGTGTGGGCGTCATCACCGCCATCTCATCCGAGTTCCTCCGCGGCGTCAACGTCGTCCACACTCAGACCGGTCAAAACCTCCTGCTGTCGGCAGTAACGCTAACCCGCCGCAATACAAGGCGTTACGGCGGATACCTCGTCCACTTCGGCATCGTCGTCCTGTTCATCGGAATCGCCGGAGGAGCCTTCAACCAGTCCAAAGAGATGGAGATGGGCTTCGGCGACACCATGCTCATAGGACCCTACCGCATCGTCTGCCAGAGCTTCACCCAGGATTCGAACCCCAACTATGACACCGAGTTCGCCATCCTCGACGCCTACAAGGGCAAGCGGCTTATCACCCAGCTCCACCCGGAAAAGCGCGTCTACTTCGCTTCCACCGACCACGCCCAGCCCGCCACCATGGTGTCCAACTACTCCACCCTCCAGAACGACCTGTACGTCGTCTACGAGGGCAAAAACCCCGACACTGACAAGCCCATCATCAAGGTCTTCATCAACCCCCTGATCGCCTGGATCTGGATCGGCGTCGTCATCGTCGTAGCCGGAACCTTCCTCGCGCTCGTCCCCGCCATCCAACCCGGAGCCAACCGCAATCGCACCACGCCCGAGTCTGAAGCCACGAAGACCCCCGAGGTCCTCCATGCCTAGCGCACCCATCACACCCCTCGCGACCTCCACCAACGATCGTCATCTCGACCGAAGCGAAGCGCAGTGGAGAGACCCCCGTATTTCGTCTTCGCTCGAAGTGGGCCAGATCCCGGATGTGCCAAATAGCCGCCCCAACCGTCCCGCAATCATATCCCTCCTCCGCTCAAAGCTCACCCGCCTCTCCCTCCTCGCCACCCTCCTCCTCTCCATCTCCCTCCTCGGAGCCGCCGACCCCGAAGCCCGCTTCAACAAGCTAGGCCACGAGATGATCTGCACCTGCGGCTGCACCCAGATCCTCGTCGAGTGCAACCACGTCGGCTGCCCCGTCTCCCCGGTCATGATCGGCGAACTCCGCGACGAGATCGCCAAAGGCGGCCCGGACAACCTCATCTTCAACTGGTTCGCCGCCAAGTATGGAGCGACTGCCATCGCCGCCCCCATGCGCGGAGGCTTCGACAACGTCGCCTGGATCACCCCCCTCGCCGTCTTCTTCTTCGCGACCGTCGGAGTAGCCTTCCTGGTCACCGTCTGGAAGAAGCGCAACCCACCCGCCCTCGCCACCGCCGGTCCCGCCATGGACGACGCAACCCGAGCCCGCATCCGCAGGGAGACTGAATACTAATGGGAATCCTCGCCGGAGCCATCCTCACCCTCATCGTCTTCGCCTTCATCTTCTGGCCCGACCGCAACCCCTTCCGCCAGGCCGACAAGACCCGCCTCGACTACCTGAAGGAGCGCAAGGACGTCATCTACGACAACCTCCGCGACCTCAACTTCGAGTACCTTGCCGGCAAATACCCCGAGCAGGACTACGCCGAGCAGCGCACCGGCCTCGAAGACGAAGCCGCCCGCGTCATGGCCGAGATGGACACCCTCGCCCTCCGCCCCCGCACCTGAACATCCGCGCCACCACCCAGGCCTTTGCTCTTGCCCTCTCTCTCATTCCCGAAGGAATATGCGTTGGTCCTTGCATTTGCCGTTCTCCCTCACCCATCACAAACATTCGTCATCTCGACCGAGCGCAGCGAACGGAGAGACCCCCGTATTTCGTCAGGCCGCGTAAGCCTCACCCAGCGGACTCCCCGGAGCCCCGCTTACCCCACTGGGACAGGTTCCGAATCGTCCATAAAGTCACCCAGGAACATCCCAGTGCAATTCCCACCGATCTCCAGTTCAACGAATGTGGGCTAACCTCTTTCCAGACCCAGACAATCGCCATCAGCAACTGAATGATTCCCAGCGAGCGGTCCGCATACCGGATCCACGGGCTGATCGGCTTCCCTCCCCATTTGCGTCGCAGCTCCAGCCGCTCGTCCTCTGAAGCGCTCCACCGCCCACTCCGAAACCTCCGCCGAACCGAAACCCACGCGATCCGCCCCGGAAAAGCGAGCAACACGGCGGCAAGCCCGAGCAAAGACCATCGCCCCCATGCGCTCTGGTCCGGACAAAACGCCATCCATACCAGCCCCACCGCCGGAAGGATCAGGAACAGGGTGACGAACCCGAGGATCCCAGCCACGACACCGCGGCGCAGAGGCTTGAGCAGGAACCCGTTCGACCCATTTCGATCCATTCCACCATCGCTCATGTCGCGACAAGTATACCGATCGATGCAGGGATCAGACGAGCCAACCCACGTCCAGACCTTGTCCTGTCAAGCAACATATTTCGTAACATCTTCCATTTCATCTACTTAGCCCTGGCAGGTTAGTTGCCCCGAAGGCGTAAAATAGAAATAGGGAAAAAATCAAAGTTCGCCTCCGCGAAGCCTTTGAGTAGTCCCGGACCTCCATATCGAGGTCCAGACTTAGGTCCTTTGCTTTGAATACTTTGAGACTAGCGGGGGGGAGGGGGGTCACATGCCGAAGTCCATTGCAACACGTACAGTAAAATCAGGCGTGCGCTTCTCAACCTCGATCCCAGCCGTCGCCCTCCTCTGCCTGGCGACCACCGCCTTCGCCTCCACCCTCACCGGCGTCGTCACCAACAAGACGACCAACAAGCCCGCCGCCGGCGATGACGTCACCCTCATCCGTCTCCAGCAGGGTATGCAGGAGTCGGCCCACACCAAGACCGACGGCCGCGGCCACTTCACCCTCGAAGTCACCGACGACGGAGTCCACCTCGTCCGCGTCACCCACGACAAGGCCAACTACTTCCGCCCCGTCCAGCCCGGAGCCGAGTCCGTCGAGGTCGAGGTCTACAACGCCGCCGCCAAGGTCGAAGGCGTCACCGGCGAGGCCGACGTCCTCCGCATCCAGTCCGACCCCGGCGGCTCCGGCCTGCGCGTGGTCGAAAACTTCTTCGTCAAGAACGACTCCAGGCCGCCCCGGACCCAATTCTCCGATCGCCCCTTCGAGTTCTACCTGCCCGCAGGAGCCGTCGTCGAAGGCTCCGCCGCCCTCGGGCCCGGAGGAATGCCCGTTCAGGCCGCCCCCGTCCCCCTCGGCGACACCCCCAACCACTACGCCTTCGTCTTCCCCGTCCGCCCCGGCGAGACCCGCTTCCAGATCACCTACAAGCTCCCCTACAACGGCAGCCTCCAGTTCGCCCCCAAGGCCGTCCTCCCAACCGACACCGTAGCCATCATGATGCCCAAGAGCATGGGCTTCAAGGCCGGTCCTTCCTCGCCCTATACCGCCGTCACCGAAGAGACCACCGCCCAGACCTACGTCGCGCGCAACGTCCAGCCCTCGCAGCCGCTGGACTTCACCGTCTCCGGCAAGGGCGAGCTTCCCCGCGACACCGCCACCACCCCCGACCAGGGCACCCAGCCCGGAACCGTCCCCACCGGCCAACCCGGCCAGCCCCCCACCGCCGCAGCCTCCGACTCCCGCCCCGGCGGGGGCCTCGGAGTCCCCGTCGACCCCGAAGGCACCAACGACCCCTGGGCCAAGTACAAGTGGTGGATCCTTGGAGGGCTAGGCCTTGCCCTCGCAGGAGGAGCAGGAGTCCTCCTCAAGGCATCCCCCAGCCCCACCTCGCCAGCACCCGTCGCCGTGAACCCAGCCTACCCCACCGCGATCCCATCGGCGGCCGCACCTTCATCCCCGGACAGCCTCCTCGCGGCGCTCAAGGAAGAGCTCTTCGCGCTCGAGACCGACCGCCTCCAGGGCCGTGTCAGCGAACCCGAGTACGTCGAACAGAAGGCCGCCCTCGAAGTCGTCCTCAGGCGCGCCCTCGGCCGAACCCAGACCGTATAACCCCCGCATCCAGGGGGACCATGTGTACTCTGAGACCATGGTCTCCCTCCTGCGCAGCCTGCGCCTTCTCTCCATCTCCATCTGGTTCGGCGGCATCGTCTTCTTCGCCTTCGTAGTTGCGCCGGTCGCCTTCACCTCCCTGCCAAACCCCCACGAAGCCGGAATCGTCGTCCGCGGCTCCATCCTGATCCTGCACCGCATCGGTCTGGTCGCCGGCTGCATCTTCCTGGCCGCGACCCTGCTCCTGCCCCGCGGACAAAGCCGCCGTCTCCTCATCGCGGAATCCATCCTGACCGTTCTGATGCTCGCCCTCACCCTCGGATCTCAGTTCGGCGTCATCTCCGTCATGGAACGCGACCGCATCCAGGCCGGCGGAACCATCGACACCCTCTCCCCCTCTGATCCAGCCCGCCTCCGGTTCGAGCGCCTCCACGCCTGGTCCGAACGCATCGAAGGCGCCGTCCTGTTCCTTGGCCTTGGAGTCATCCTCCTGCTGGCCCGCGAAGAGGTGACTGCACCGTCAGCGTAACCGTCCCAGCACGCCTGACCGCTAACCGCAATATCCTCACAACGGCCCACATCGTGCCCAGCACAAATCACCGCCCGCGTGCTCACGGATTGCGTAAGATGCATCCATACGAATGCAGGCATCTCATAGGATGACCACAACCTTTCCAAGGACGGAAGTGATATGAACGCACACTGGATGACGAGAAGCACGACGGGCAAACAGGCGGCAGCCGCGCTGGTAGCTGCCACTTTGCTTATAGGTGGCTGCAACAGCAAGCCAAAGCAGCCGGTCGCAGGGAAGGCCCCGGTGCAGGGAACGCTGAATCCCGACGGAACCTTCACACCCAACGCCGTACAGCCCGGGCAACAGGGCACTCTCAACTCCGATGGCACGTTCACCCCCAATGGGTCGACTACTTCACAGCCGGTACCCTCGACCACGTCCGCCGCTGTCCCGGCACTGCCTGCACCATCACCCCAGGCTTTGACCGGTCCGGCTCCGGCTTCGGTGGCGCCGACCTACGTGACAGTGCCGGAGGGGACTCCGGTGGTCGTAACGGTGACGCAAACGCTCAGTGCCAGCCACAACGAGGTAGGCGATGGGTTCAGCGGGGTACTGGCGCAGGGGATCAACCTGCATGGCAGGACAGTGCTGGCGCGGGGAACGCGCGTGGCTGGAACGGTCGTCGCCTCCAAGGGCAAGGGACACTTCGCCGGTGCTGGAGACCTGGGGATCGAGCTCACGTCCATCGGCGGGGAGCGGGTAACGACCAGCGAGTACGAGAAGGCTTCCAAGGGGCGGGGTAAACGGACGGCTGGCTTCATCGGTGGCGGCGCAGGCCTGGGCGCGCTGATCGGCGGGCTGGCCGGCGGCGGGAAGGGAGCCGCGATCGGGGCTCTGGCAGGCGGCGGCGGCGGAACGGCGGCGGCAGCTTACACGGGTAACCGCGACGTCGTGATTCCGTCCGAAAGTACGGTCACCTTCAAGCTGCGTTCGCCTTTGCGGGTTCGTTAGATCGGATTGCCTGTTGGTATAAAGTCGGGTGCCCCACCTTCGCGACACGTCTCATCGTCGCTAAGGTGGGTTGGAGCGCCACGGTACCCGACCCGGAACCCTACACCTTCAGCGAATCTGCTAGTTCTTTGGCTTGCCCATACTTTGAGCCTCTAGCTCCCCCGAGGCAGAGGCTCAAAGTATTCAAAAAATGATGGATAAATCCAAATGTCCAGGGCCGAAAACGGCGGCGCAAACGCTCGCGGGTGGGCGGGTAACCGGATCTTGGCTGCTCCGTACCATCGGCCCTGTCAAGTGTCAGCCGTTTGCTTCATCGCACTGCGAGTGAGCGCTTTACCTTGGAGCGGTAGACTCTAAGGATGCGTTTAAGTCCTGTCTTCCTGCTGTCCGCAACCGATGTTTCCCACTTCCCCGCCGAGAACAAGACGCACAATGCGCCGGAGATCGCCTTCCTCGGGAGGTCCAACGTGGGCAAATCTTCGCTGATCAATGCCCTGCTGGGCTCGAAGGAGGCGCATACGTCTTCGACCCCGGGACGGACACGGGCGATCAACTTCTTTGCCCTGCATGAAGGCGCGGGAGCGAAGATGAAACTGCGGCCCTCGCTGATCTTTGCCGACCTGCCGGGATACGGGTACGCGAAGATCTCAAAGTCAATCTCAGCGGAGTGGCCGAGCTTCATCGAACCTTACCTCGCAGACCGGGAGCAGCTTGCGCTCTGTATCTGCCTGGTGGACACGAACATCCCACCGCAGGAGAGCGATACGCAGTTGATCGAATACTTCAAACAGACGCAGCGGCCTTATCTTGTGGTGGGGACAAAGTCAGACCGACTCTCGAACAATGTGCTCGCGAAGTCAATCGCCGCTCTAAAGCGGGACCACGGAGTGGAAGAAGTGATCCCGATCTCTGCCAAGACGAATGCGGGCATCAACCTGCTCTGGCAACGGCTGATGGCTGTGGGGGAGTAGAATCTTCAGGCCAACTACTCGGGAATCACGCTTCTGATCGCCTTGCCTAGACCTCGGCCATCCCTTCGAGGTAAAAGACGCAGGATCCTTCCAGTTCCACTCGGTCGCCGACTACGCGGCAGGTTACTTCCCCTCCCCGGGCGGAGGCCTGAAACGCGCGAAATTCGGTCTTGTGGAGTTTTCCGGCCCAATAGGGAGCGAGGATGCAGTGGGCGCTGCCGGTCACTGGATCTTCCGGGATACCCACCGCGGGTGCAAAGTAGCGGCTGATGAAGTCGAAGACACCCACTCCGCGCGCGGTGACGCAGATGCCTTTGCGATCGAGGTGGGCAAGAGCCGCCATGTCAGGCCGGAGATCGGTCAGCGCCTGGGCGCTCTCGAGCACGGCCATATAGGTGAAGGAGTTGACGAAGGTCTCGACAGGTTTTAGGCCGAGGGCTTCAGCAAGGCCGGGAGGCGTGGCGATGGGCTCGACGGGCCAGGTGGGGAAGTCCATGACGTAACGGGCTTCGTCGCGGCGGACAGTCAAGGGGCCGCTCTGCGTGTGGAAGATTACCTGGGTGCGCTCGGGATGGAGGCGCTCCATGACGACGGCGGCGCTGGCGAGCGTGGCGTGGCCGCAGAGGGCTACCTCGGCGGCGGGGGTGAACCAGCGGAGGAAGTAGTCACTGCCATTTGCAACGAGATAGGCGGTTTCGGCGAGGTTATTCTCGGCGGCGATATTTTGAAGGGTTTCGTTGTCGGGGAAGGTCTCCATGGGCATGACGGCGGCAGGGTTGCCGTGGAAGCGACTGGTGGTGAAGGCGTCGAGTTGGTAGAGGGGGGTGCGCATGTTAAGTCCAGCTTATTGCGTTTGGCGGGTTGATTGCGCAGACGGCCGGAGGGGGCGCTCAGCCGAGACGCAAACGCAGTAATCCTGCGCTTGGACAATTTGCTTCTGAAGACGCCGTTTTCAACGGTCGGAGAGTTTAGGCCCTTACCGATGTCGTAGGAGCATAATCACTGAGGTGACGGCGGCGGTGACTGCCATGCCGATCCAGAACAACCATTTTGTCTGAGTGAACCAAGTCGCCAACTCAGGAGAATAAAACTGTGATGGCTTGCGGGGGTTGAATCGGATAGTGAAAGTATCGTCAACCTTGAGGTTATAGAGGCCACTGAAACTATCGACGATGAACTTGCCCATCTGTAACGACTGTCCTCCATCGCGGTATTCAAAAGAGATTTTGACTGAAGGCGGCCCTTCGTCGTATACGCCATCAACAAAAGTCACGGTCGCCACCGCCTCAGGCCACTGAGTCATTCCTCTCCATTTGGCAAAAACGTCTTCAATCATTGCCGGTACAGACCGCCAACGCCTCTTCTTGCAAGTATTTCGTGAATGGTGGTTTCCGGAAAGTCAGAGTTTTCGGCAACGTCAACAGTTTGAGGGTGCCTGCGACGGGATTTGAACCCGTAAGACCTAGGATAGTCGGTGACCAGAGGGCCGCTGTGTATGCCATTTCACCACACAGGCAATTCAATTGTATCGGGAGGTGGTTCCGCGATAGTCGGCGTTTTCGGTAGCTTCCTTCTAAACCGGCCTGTAGAAAAGCTGTCTGAGGCAATGAAAGGGACAGCGCCGCTGTTGGCGAGCGCTGTCTTCACTGCTCCTACCAGCCTCAATCGCCGTAGTAGTCGAGGCCGAGCTGGGTGATGAGGCCTTCGCCCATAATGTGGCGGAGGGTGTTTTTGAGCTTCATGGATTGAATGAAGAGGTCATGTTCGGGGTAGACGCCGGGGGCCGTGTCGGGATCCTTGAAGTAGAAGCTGAGCCACTCCTGGATTCCGAGGCCGCGGAGGCTCGGGGTGCGGGCGGCGAGGTCCATGAAGAGGCAGAGATCGAGCGCCAGCGGGGCGGCGAGGATGGAGTCCCGACAGAGGAAGTCCACCTTGAGCTGCATGGGATAGCCGAGCCAGCCGAAGATGTCGATATTGTCCCAACCCTCTTTATTATCACCACGTGGCGGGTAGTAGTTAATCTTTACCTTGTGGTAAACGTCGCCGTAAAGATCGGGATGAAGTTCAGGCTGGAAGATGTAATCGAGGACGCCCAGCTTGGAGACTTCCTTCGTCTTGAAGGATTCGGGATCGTCGAGGACCTCGCCGTCGCGGTTGCCGAGGATGTTGGTGGAGTACCAGCCGGAGACGCCCAACATGCGGGTCTTGAAGGCGGGGGCGAGGACGGTCTTGATGAAGGTCTGGCCGGTCTTGAAGTCCTTGCCGCAGATCGGGGCGTTCATCTTCTTCGATAGTTCGCGCAGGGCGGGGATGTCGACGGTCAGGTTCGGGGCCCCGTTCGCGAAGGGAATGCCTTCCTTGAGGGCGGCCCAGGCGTAGAGCATCGATGGCGCAATACCAGGATCGTCCTCAACGAGGCCGCGCTCGAAAGCTTCAAGGGTCTGGTGGACAGCGGTCTGCTCGAGGAAGATCTCGGTGGATCCGCACCAGATCATGACCTGCCGGTCGGTGCGGGTCTTGAATTCGGCGATGTCGTTGCGGATCTGGTTGGCGAGGTCGCACTTGTTCTTGCCGGTCTTGATCTTCTGGCCGGTGAGACGCTTGACGTAGTGCTGGTCGAAGACGCCGGGCATGGGCTGGATGGATTCGAGGAAGGGCCGCATGGATTCGAGCTGATCGCGTTCGAGGACGTTGGCGGTCCTGGCCGCGTCATAGAGGTTGCCGCCAAAGATATCCCAGCCCGTGAAGACGATGTCGTTGAGATCGGCCAGGGGGGCAAAGTTTTTGATGAGGGGGGAGTTCGCGTCGGTGCGCTTGCCGAGGCGAATAGTTCCCATCTGGGAGATGGAACCGATGGGCTTGGCGAAGCCTCGACGCACCGCTTCGACACCCGCGATGAGGGTGGTGGCGACGGCTCCCATGCCGGGGATCATGATGCCGAGTTTTCCTGTGGCTGGCTTGATGCTGGCCGCTTCTGCTGTCGCGGCGCTGGGTGTAAACATGCTGGTTGTGACCCTTCTTCAGAGGCTATTTTCGGGTTTTGGCCGAAGTTTCAGTATCGCCGAGGGCAGAAGGGGGCGCAAACAGGGGTACCGCTTACTTTGATCGATGAGCCATATTTATTTTCAGGCGGCAGGCTGGCTGGCACGAATGCGGTTCTTCCAGTGGGAGGCGACGAACCACACGATCCCGGCGACGAGGACGAGTTCGACCCCGAGATGGAAGCGGTGGAAGATCTCCTGGAAGCGGGGGTTGGTGTTGAACTGGGCTCCGAGCTTCATTCCGACGTAGGCGAGCGCGTAGCACCAGGGCCACGACCCGATGAAGGTATACAAATGGAAGCGGAGTTGGTTCATCTTCGCGATGCCGGCCGGCAGGGCGATAAAGGTGCGGACGATGGGGAGCATGCGTCCGACGAGGACGGTGATGGAGCCGTACTTCGCGAAGAAGTGCTCGCAGAGGTCGAGATCGCGCCGGCTGAGGAGGACGTACCCTCCAAAGCGCTCAACCATGGGGCGGCCACCCCTCGCGCCGATCCAGTAAGCGGGGATGGAGCCGAGGTTACTCGCGAGGGACGCGACCGTCGCCAGGAGGATAAGCTGCATCTGCGAGTGGGCCAGGGCGTAGCCGGCCAGAGGCATGATGACCTCGGACGGGATCGGAATGCAGGCGGACTGGAGTGCCATGAGGATGACGACACTGAAGTAGCCGCCGCTGGCGATAAGGCCGACCAGGATGGCGATGAGTTTTTCAGACATGTAGAGAAAGTATAACGGGAGGACGCTTTGCTAGCATGGATTGTAGATGAATGTGGATGTGGAGGCAGGTCATGGCAGAGGCAATCGCAGCGAGCGATGAGGTGGTTTCGGGAACGGCGGCGGTAGCTGCGCCAGCGAGTTCGGGCAGGCCGGCGAGCAGCTATGGAACGGCTCCGCACGATCCGTCGAAGCCGCCGGTGAAGCGGCAGATCGTGTGCTTCAGCTTCTATAAGGTGATGCCGGAGTGGCGGAGGCTGCCGGTGGAGGAGAAGGCGGCACACAAGGCTGCGTTCGCGGCGGTGCTGTCGAAGTGGAACAAGCCGGGCGAGTTTCTTTCGTTGACGTACTCGACGATCGGGACGCGGGGCGATGTCGATATGTGTGTCTGGTCGATCGGGTACGCGGTCGATGAGCTGAACCAGATGCGGAGTGAGTTGATGGGGACGCCGCTGGGGGGTTATCTGACGTCGCCGCATAGCTTCCTCGCGATGACGAAACGGTCGCAGTACCAGATCGACCGTCCGGATGAGAGCGAAGGCGAAGGGCGCGGGGCAATTCGTCCCGGCGGGCAGAAGTACATCTTCATCTACCCTTTCTGGAAGACGCGTCCGTGGTATCTGCTGTCGGCGGCAGAACGGAAGCGACTGATGGATGAGCATATCCGGATTGGCCTGATGTATCCGCGGGTGAAGCTGAATACGACGTACTCGTTCGGGATCGACGACCAGGAATTTGTGGTGGCGTTCGAGACGAACTTCCCGGAGGACTTTCTGGACCTGGTACAACAGCTGCGCGAGACGGAGATCAGCCTCTATACGCTGCAGGATACGCCCATCTTCTCCTGCGTTCGGCTGCAGCCCGCAGAGATGCTGGATCGGCTCGGGTAGGTCGACGATGGCGACGAGGGTGACAAAGCCGGTACGGCCGGTTCCGAAGGCTCCCGAGGGGAAGAAGGCGCGAAAGATTGCGGCAACGGAGCCGGTATCTCCGAAGAAGCGTCCGGGGCGGACCGTGAAGCCGACCTCACCGGAGCGGGTGGCGGCGATCCTCGACGCGTTGCGGAAGACCTATCCCGGCGTGGTTTGTGCGCTGAATCACCGCAACGCATGGGAGCTTACCGTCGCCACGATTCTCTCGGCGCAGTGTACCGATGTGCGTGTGAACCTGGTGACTCCGGAGCTGTTTCGGATCTATCCGACTCCGCAGGCGATGGCGAAGGCCTCGCTGCCGGAGCTGGAGGATCTGATTCGCACAACGGGTTTCTTCCGGAACAAGGCCAAGTCGATCTCCGGGGCAGCGAAGCTGGTGGTGTCGGAGTACGGCGGGGAGATTCCGCAGACGATGGAAGAGATGCTTCGGATTCCGGGGGTGGCCCGGAAGACGGCGAATGTCGTGCTGGGATCCTGGTTTGCGATTGCATCTGGCGTGGTGGTAGATACGCATGTGCTGCGGCTCTCGCGGCGTCTGGAATTGACGAAGGAGACGACTCCCGAGAAGGTGGAGAAGGATCTCGAGAAGATTATTCCGAAGGATCGGTGGATCGACTTCTCACATGAGCTCATCCACCACGGGCGGCAGATCTGCATTGCGCGAAAGCCGCGATGCGCCGACTGCACGCTGGAGACGATCTGCAATTCGATTGAGAAGACGTGGAGCTCGCACTAGTCAGACTTGCTGGACTGGGTCTTTGCTTCTCTGTCTGTCATTCCCGTAGGGAATCTGCGTTTGTTCTCCTCTACACCGCCGCCAAATTCGCACTAATTTCCTGACGGATGAAAGTAGCCTTCCAGGGCAGCGGCCAGGCTGGGGATCGTGGCTTCGAGGCTCTCAAGGTGGGGAGGGAGGTTGAGGTCGCGGAGCGTCTGGGTGGTGATGGGCCCGATGGAGACGCGAATAATCTCGGGCGGAAGGGTAAGGTGGGCGGCTTCCAAGAGCGCTACGAGGTTCGTGGCGGTCGACGAACTGGTGAAGGTGACCGCGTCCGGGTAGCGGGCGGGGTCATGGAAGAGTTCTTCAAGGGCGGCGGTGGATCCTTCGGGGATGATGGTGCGATAGGCAGCGGCGATGGTCACCTGGGCTCCGGCAGCGGTGAGGGTCTCGGGGAGATGGTCGCGGGCGGTGGCGGCACGGACGAGCAGAACGCGGGAGCCAGGGCGCAGGTGCGGGATGAGAGTTTCGGAGAGGCTCTCTGCGACTGCTTTGGGCGGAATGTGGGAGATGGAGAGGCCGGCTTCTCCGGCGGCACGGGCGGTGGACGGGCCGATCACAGCCATTCGAAGCTTCAAGGGGAGCGTGAGCGATGGTGAGCGATCCCGGAAGGCCTGGACAGCGTTGGCTGAGGTAAAGAGCAGCCAGTCGAAGCGATCCAGGTGGACGATCGCTTCGTCGAGAGCCGCGAAGGACTCGGGCGGGGCGATATCGATCGTGGGAATGAGGATGGGGTCGGCCCCGAGCGCGGAGAGGCGAGCGGCCAGGTCCGACGCCTGCTGACGGGAGCGCGTGATGAGGATGCGTTTTTGGGCGAGAGGAAGCATCTGCGTTGGACCAGTTTAGCTGCGGCGGGCAGCCAAAGCAGGCGAGGTGCCGTTCTGACTTGGGAGGAGGGTTCGCTGCGACGGGGGACGGAGGGGTAGGATGTTTGTGTCTCGGTGCGAGAACACAGCACGCAGTGGACGTGAGCGGTGGGTTATTGCATCTGAAGGGATGCATGCGAGGTCGTCTCCCATGTGCGAAGGTTTGATCGAAAGGGCTGGACAGCATGGCGGCGGGACCAACGCAGGTTGAGGCTGAAGTTGTAGACGCAATGCCCCACGAGCAGGAGCGAACATCCGGGAATCGGCTGCGGGACTGGCTGCTGGCTGACCTGATGCTGCCGAAGGGCGTGCATAGCGAGGCGGAGGCAGTGCATCCGTGGTGGAAGGTGATGTGTCTGACCGGGGTGGACTACTTTTCTACGCTGGGATATCAACCTGGGATCGCATTTCTGGCAGCCGGGCTGCTGAGTCCGATCGCGACGTTTGTACTTGTTCTGGTAACGCTGTTCGCCGCGCTTCCGCTCTATCGGCGAGTTGCGGGTGCGAGCCCCCACGGACAGGGATCCATCGCGATGCTGGAACGGCTCTTCCCGGCGTGGGGAGGCAAGATCTTTGTGTTGGTGCTGCTGGGGTTCGCTTCGACCGACTTCATCATTACCATGACGCTTTCAGCGGCGGACGCGGCGGCGCACTTCGTTCACAATCCGTTCGCCCCGCATTTTCTGCGCGGCCAGATGTTGATCACACTGCTCCTGCTGGTGGCGCTCTCGGCGGTCTTCCTGCGCGGGTTCAAGGAAGCGATCGGGATCGCTGTGGTGCTGGTCGGCTTATATCTGGCGTTGAATGCGGTGGTAACCGTCGTGGCTCTGGTGCAGGTGTTCGAGCATCCGGCGTTGCTGCCAAACTGGAAGGCGGCGGTGCTGACCCAACATCCAAGTGTGCTGGGAATGGTCGGGATCTCGCTGCTGCTGTTTCCGAAGCTGGCGCTTGGACTCTCTGGCTTTGAGACAGGCGTAGCGGTGATGCCGTTGATCCAGGGTGGATCGGAGAGCGATCTCCGGGGACGGATTCGCAACACGCGCAAGCTGCTGGCGACGGCTGCCGGGATTATGAGTGTGTTTCTGATCCTGACCAGCGTCGTGACAACGCTGCTCATTCCGGCAGCGGCATTTGCCGAGGGCGGCGAGGCAAACGGACGAGCGATGGCCTACCTGGCGCATCAGTATCTGGGCAATGGGTTTGGATCGGTCTACGACATCAGCACGATCCTGATCCTGGCATTTGCAGGTGCGTCCGCGATGGCAGGTCTGCTCAACCTGATTCCCCGCTATCTGCCCCGATTGGGGATGGCTCCGGAGTGGACGCTCGCTTCTCGGCCACTGGTGCTTGTGTTCATGGGCATCGCGTTCTTTGTCACGCTGATGTTTCGCGCGGATGTGGACGCGCAGGGCGGGGCCTACGCCACCGGGGTGTTGGTGTTGATTACGTCGGCGGCCGTCGCGGTGGTGATCTCCCTGGGCAAACGCCGGCGGAGGTTTGTCTATATCGGGATTGCCGTCATCTTCGTCTACACGACCACGCTGAATATCTGGGAGCGCCCGGAGGGTCTGAAGATCTCGTCGTTCTTCATCCTGGCAATGTTGCTTGTGTCGCTGGTCTCGCGGGCCGCCCGGGCGACCGAGTTGCGGATCACGGGGATCGAGCTTTCGCCCTCAGCGCTGCGGCTGCTTGCTGAGGATGAAGATCAGGTGATCCGGCTGATCGCCAGGACTCCGCAGCAGGAGACGTCCGAAGATCTCGACCGAGTAGGACGCGCGGTGCGGAAGCGTTACGGACTGACCGATCAGGAGTGCATCTATTTCTTCGAAGTGGTCAAGGGAGACGCATCGGAGTTCGACTGCACGCTGTGCGTCGATGGGGAGCAGTTGGGCAATAACAAGATTCTGAAGGCGCGCAGCCCGGTCGTGGCAAACTCGATTGCGGCGCTCCTGATTGAACTGGAACGGATGACGGGCAACGTGCCGCATGCATACTTCAAATGGAAGAGCGGAAATCCACTTGCAAACGCGTTCCGGTTCCTGTTCCTGGGCGAGGGCGATGCGGCTCCTCTGACCCATGAGGTACTGCGGCGGGCGGTAAAGGACCCGGATCGTTTGCCGGTGGTGCACGTGAGCTGAAGCGTTGTTGCCCGCCGTGGGCGCCGATGGGTGCGGCGGCTTTCGCAAATCGCAGTGGGAGAGCAGATGGTTCTTGAATGGATGGGCGGATTGCTGCTGGGAGCGACGCTCGCAGGATCTCCTGCGACCGGACTGATGGGTGACTGGCTGACGAAGGATGGGTCCGTGGTGCGGGTTGCCGGGTGCGCTCCAGACGCGATCTGCCTGACGCTCGTGAAGGTCAACGCTCAGGCGCCGGTGTCCACGGACGCGAAGAATCCGGATGCGAAGCTACGCGGGCGACGTCTATGCGGGATGAAGATCGGCGAAGGGTTCAAGCCCGACGGACACGACGCAGCCGTGGGAGGCCGGGTATATGATCCAATGTCTGGCAGGACCTATAGCGGAAAGATCGTGCGCGATGGGGAGACGTTGAAGCTGAGAGGGTATGTGGGTGTGGCGCTGTTTGGACGGACGGAGATATGGGAGAGAGCAGCGACGGTAGAAGCCTGCCGTTGACCCGCACCGAACCAGAGTCTCTACCACGGACCGGCCCATAGGAGTGGCCGACCCCTGGGATCGCAGACTGATAATCTTTCGGGTGTAGTGGGGCAAGGGGGCGGGTATCGCTGCGATTTCGTTCGGTTCGGTGTTGGAGACAGAGGGGTTCGACCTGGCGGGCGTACGGACGCACGCTCCGGGGCCACAGGGGCACTTGCCCATCACCGCTGAGATGCTGCTGACGGCACCTTCCGGGAACCTGTTTGGCCTGAGCCAGAACGCCGGCATGGGGTGGGAGCCGCAAAGGCTGCTCGATCCCGAGTTCCTGATCCTGAGTACCCATGGAGGAATGCGCGCCGCGGATGGAACGCCGATCGCGCTTGGCTTTCACACCGGCCACTGGGAGGTTGGGCTTCTGGTAGCGGAGGCCGCGCGGGTGCTAAGGGGGATGCGCTGCACGCCGTTTGCCGGCGCGGTGACGGACCCCTGCGATGGGCGGACGCAGGGGACCGATGGAATGCTCGATTCCCTGCCATTTCGCAACGATGCGGCGATGGTGCTGCGTAGACTGATGCGGTCGCTGCCAACCAGAAGAGGTGTGATGGGAGTAGCGACCTGCGACAAGGGTCTCCCCGCGATGATGATGGCGCTTGCCTCCTCCGGCCCGATGCCGAGCGTGCTGGTGCCGGGAGGCGTCACGCTCCTGCCCGATGAGGGCGAAGACGCGGGCAAGGTCCAGACCATCGGGGCGCGGTATGCGCAGAGCCAGATCACGCTCGAGTACGCGGCGGAGGTAGGTTGCAGGGCATGCGCTTCACCCGGCGGCGGATGCCAGTTCCTTGGGACCGCCGCAACCTCGCAGGT
>JAMFSC010000082.1 GCA_026225095.1 bacterium | reverse complement strand
TCCTTACCCGAAGGTCGTCCGAATAGGCTCGTCCCATCCTCGTCATCGCGGTTGCTGCGCCAGAGATATACAGCATCCACCCTAACCACCAAGATTGGGTATAGCTATCTTGATTCCGCTCTAGCGCTTTCGAGCAGTTGACTCCAGGACAGAGCCAAGCTGTCCGATAATCGAGGCCGAAGCATACCGCCTTCGTACATCAGGTTTCTGTCCAGTTTTTCCAGACAAAGTACCACGTCGTGCCATCGAAAAGTCTCTGGTGAAACATTGGCGCGAGCTGTACCAGAGGTCCTTACGCCGTCTTACTCTGCCACATCGCGACCGCCGCTCCGGTCGGGTCCGTCATGAGCGCGAGCCAGCCCATGTCTGGAACCTCGGCCTCGTGGAGCACCTTCGCCCCCAGCGAAACCGCCTTCGCCGTCGCAGCCTTGATGTCCTCCACGCCAATATAGCCCAGCCACGCGGTCGGAGCCCCCGGCATCGTGACCAATCCGCCCCCGGGGCCGCCGTCCGTCTTGAAGGTGCTGTACACCGCACCTTCACCCATCGGCATATCGTTGAACTCCCAGCCAAACATCTCGCCATAGAACTTCTTCGCCGCCGGAACGTCCCCGGTCGTCAACTCAAGGTGCACAAACGGACTGGCCATTGTTTTGAATCCTCCCTTACCGGGTCCATCGCCCGGAGAGAGAATCCTACCCGACAAATTCATCAGGCTACGAGAAATTTCCGAGAAAACCGGGGTCGGACGAGGGAGCTAGACACCATTCCTATCTCGCAGCATGGCCTCCACGCGGAGCAGATCGTCCTCGGTGTCGACGCCGACTGTATCGAACTCGGTCGCCTCGACGTAGAGGCTGAACCCATTCTCGAGAAAACGCAACTGCTCCAACCGCTCCGTCCGTTCGAGCATGCTGGGCGAGAGGGCAGGGAAGCGGTTGAGGGCCGCCTTGCGATACGCGTACAGCCCGATGTGCTTCCAGTAGACTGCCGTCTCACCCGTCCGATCGCGATCATACGGAATCGTCGCCCGCGAGAAATAGAGCGCTCGGCCATCGGTGGCGGTCACGACCTTGACGGCGTTCGGATTTTCGATATTCTCCGGCGTACAGCGCACCTTCAGCGTCGAAACCTCAACATGTGGGTGGGCAAAGGGAGCCAGCAAAGCCCCGATATGTTCGGGCCGCAGCATCGGTTCATCGCCCTGGATATTGACGTAGATCTCCGCGTCGATCGTCTGCGCGACCGCATGGACCCGGTCGCTTCCGCTGGCAAGATCGGGCGACGTCATCTGGCAGGACCAGCCATGTTGGGCGCACAGTGCGGCGACCAAATCAGAGTCCGTGGCGACGATCAGCCCATCCAATTGCGGACAGGCCTTCGCCGCCTCGTAAACCCAAGCCAGCATGGGCTGCCCCGCGATCTCCCTCATCACCTTCCGCGGCAGCCTCGTCGAAGCCAGCCGTGCAGGAATAACCCCTAACGTTCCGATTGCCATGAAGCTCCATCGAAGTCCAAAATCAAGTATCATCGATCTTGGCACAAAGGTGTGCTTCGGGTAGTCGCGCGGCTCTGGCCAGGCGCCCGGACTATCTCCCGCGCCCTCGAACACCAGGCGGTGTAGCTCAGATGGTTAGAGCGACGGACTCATAACCCGTAGGTCACTGGTTCGATTCCAGTCACCGCCACCACAGAACTTCCCACCAGCTCTCGGCGGCGACGGTTCGATTGCATCGAAGTTCGGTTGCTGTTGCTTTTGCTCCAGCCATTGCCTAGTTTTGGTCAGATAATCGACGGAGTCGAGTCTTCGTTCAATTTTGACTCTCACGGGACGGGTTATTTTCGCGTATTGGGGTGATAGCATCGCTCAAATCACACTTTTCGGCATCCGAGTACACCATGAAAGCCGAACGGTCCTGGGGTCCCATGCCGGTAAGTGAAGAAAACGGCCGCTTCCTTCGGCAATCCGAACCGTCGCTCTCTGCTAACTCCCCATATCGGTTGCACATCCGAGCCCTTAAGGGTCGGGATCAGATCCTCGCTGTCACGGGAATGCTTCAGGATCTTGCCGTCCGCTGTGGTCAGCTTGGGGCGATGCAGGACATCGTCTACTATCTCTCCAAGCCCGGCGTGCTGAAGCGCATTCCGCAGCTTCTTCTGTTCTTTCCTGAGGGTTCTTCGGCCAAGCCGCTCGAGCAGGCCGGAGAACCGATGGGCGCGCTTCTGCTGTTCGAGTACTACCTCCTCGGCAGCAGCCTGAGTCTCTTCACCACCAACGATCGCTCCGGTCGCAACAGCCTTGTTTGCCCCATCGGTCTCCGCTCCTTCCTGGCCATCTGTGCATCCGATTACCTGATCGAGCACGGAGCTCACACGGTGATGATCTCCTACCGGAACGGCCCGGCCGCCGCGCTCGATTCGAGCCCCCAGCCCCAGCCTCCCCTGGCGTCCAGGTTGGACGCCCGCATGGCCAGCCGCGAGCAGGATATTCCGGACTATCTCCCACTCGCCGACTCCTACGAAGCGACCCTCGCCACCATCGGGCAGCGCACCCGAAGCAATATGCGCTACAACCGCCGTCGCGCAGAATCGAGACTGGGTTGCACCTTTCATCCCGCCGTCGATATCTCCCGCGAAGAGTTTCTCGCGTTCAACCGCGAGACCATGTACAAGGTTTCGGACCAGGTCGCTTCCTGGCGGTACGACATTCATCAGGGGCTTGCGCAACCGCTCTTCATGGGCCTTCGGGATAAGGACGGCAGATGGCTGGCTCTCATCGGAGGCCGCCGCTTCGACTGTGGCTCCGAGATCCTCTGGCAGATGAACCGGGACGGCCTGCCGCAGTTCTCGCTCAGCCTGGTCGCGCGCTCCTACTTTATTGAACATGAGATCGCCCATGGCAGCGAAGCCCTTTATATAGAGGGCGGAACCTCTCACCCTATTCATTTTTCCTTTGTGCGAGAGCGCCTGACCCATCTGGCCGTCCTTCGCCGCTCGCTGCGCGCCGTTCTCACGAAGAAGCTCGCCCGCCACTTTATCAGTGAGGATAACGACCTCGCCCGCATCCTCTTCGATCCCGTAATCGTTTGGAGCTGACCCGCCGCCTGCTCATTCCGGAGTATCATTCCGCTATCGGCCTGCTCGCATGGTGCGTCTAACCAGCACGTGCCTGTTTGCCGTCCGTGGAGATGATTGTCGCATATGCCTAAGACCTCGAAGATTCTTCTACTTGCCGTGTCAGCGGCACTCGTTCTGATCATCTTCCTTGGCGTCAACTCCAGCGCCGTCTCCGCCTCGACCGAGCCGCAGGACGGAGCGTACCGCCAGATCAACGTCTACTCCGAGGTGCTCCGGCACATCCAGTCCGATTACGTGGAAGACCCGAACATCGACGCGGTTACCAATGGGGCACTGCGCGGTCTGCTCGAATCGCTCGACTCCGACTCCAGCTATCTCACCCCCGCGGACTACAAGCTCTACAAGGCCAATCGCGGCGGCAAGGCCCAGGTCGGCATCAACGTCTCCAAGCGCTACGGCTACGCCACGGTGGTTTCGGTCGTGCCGGGCAGCCCGGCCGACAAGGCCAATCTGAACGATGGCGATATCCTCGAGGCCATCGGGACGCAGGATACCCGCGACATCTCCCTCGCCATGATTCAGATGCTGCTGGAGGGGGCCCCCAATAGTGAGCTGACTGTTTCGGTCGTGCGTCCACGTCGCCAGACTCCAGAGAAGATCTCAATGACCCGGACCATGGTCTCCATCCCGGCTGTGTCGGAGACGATGTACGAGAACTCCAGCATTCTCTATCTGAAGCCCATGCTGCTGGATCGTGACCATGTCCAGCAGGTCGAGGCCAAGCTCAAGGCAATGTCACACTCTGGAAACAAGAAGGTGCTGCTGGATCTGCGTGACGTCTCCGCGGGGGATATGGGTGAGGCGGCCCGGCTGGCGAACTTCTTCCTGAAGAGTGGGACGATTGCGACGCTCGAAGGTCAGAAGATGGCGAAGCAGACGATCTCGGCTGATCCTGCGAAGGTGATCAACGCAACCGCCCCGGTGGCGATCCTGGTCAACCATGGGACGGCGGGTCCGGCTGAGATTGTTGCCGCTGCCCTGCTCGACAACAAGCGCGCGGACCTGATCGGCGAGAAGACCTTTGGCGAGGGCGCACAGCAGAAGACCTTCGACCTTCCCGACGGGGCTGCCCTCATTCTGTCGGTCGCGAAGTACCAGACCCCATCCGGCAAGAAGATTGAGGACGAAGGCGTCACTCCCGGGATGCTGGTTGCCTCCGCCGCGGAGGATACCCCGATTGCCGACGATGAAGGCGCAACCCCCGAACCAACCCCCGCAAAGCCCGCAGTTCAGATCGACGAACAGCTTTCCAAGGCGCTGGATCTGCTGAAATCGAAGGCCGCCTGACCCCCTGAAAGTAAGCTTTCCTCCGGCCCCGACATGCTATCGTGAAGGGGCCGTGCAGACCATTACCCCACGCCCTACGGAGCCGCGAAAGTCACCTGTCGAACAGGAGACCGGGTCGAAGTGGGGCCGGTGGCTCCTCTCGAACGCTGTCGTTCGGTATCTTTTCGAGAACTTCAGCCTTCACGGACCCCAGTTTCGGAGCCGCCGCATCGCCCGGCGGGCCGGTTTTCTTGCCTTGCTGGCGCTCTCCTCGCTGGTGGGCGTGATGGCGGGCCTCTCGATCATCTACTCGATCGACCTCCCGCAGATGGACGATCTCGTCCGCTACAGGCCCAACACCACCACCGAACTCCTGGATATCCACGGCAAGAGCTTCGGTTCTTTCGCGCTGGAGCGCCGCATCGTCGTTCCCTACAACGAGTTCCCCCTGACCCTGCGTCAGGCCATCATCTCGATCGAGGACAAGGGCTTCGAGCGCAACTGGGGCGTCAATCTTCTGCGCGCCGTGAGCGCCGCCTACGCCGATGTTCACTCCGGCACTCGCGCCCAGGGCTCTTCTACCCTGACCATGCAGCTGGCGCGCAACCTCTTCCTCTCGGCCCAGAAGACTTACGGGCGCAAGCTGCAGGAGATCTTCCTGTCGGTCCAGATCGAGCGGCGTTTTACCAAGCCGCAGATCTTCGCCCTCTACGCCAACCAGATCTATCTCGGTCACGGAACATATGGGTTCGAGGCGGCATCGGAGTTCTATTTCTCGAAGCACGTCCGCGATCTGAACCTGCAGGAATCGGCCCTGCTCGCCGCGCTGCCCAAGGGACCGGAGTACTACTCGCCGTTGCGCAATCCCGAACGCGCTCTGCGCCGGCGTAATCTTGTGCTCAACGAGCTGCTCGAGGACGGCAAGATCAGCCTCGACCGGGCGAACGCCGCGAAGGCCGCTCCGCTTGGCCTGCACATCGAGACACCGCCGAACTCGATCGCCCCCTACTTCGTCGAAGAGGTTCGCCGCCAGCTCGAAAAGGAGTATGGAGCGGACCTGGTCCACGGCGCTGGTCTGCGGGTGTACACGACCCTTGATCTCGAACTCCAGAACGTCGCGAACAAGGCAATCCTCGACGGAACTGCGACCTACGAGCGGCGTCACGGCTGGAAGAACAGCCTCCAGAACATCGTCCTCGCCGGCATGGACATCCGCACCTACAAGCATCCCGACTGGACCCAGCCTGCAGAGCCCGGAAGCTTCTTTCACGCGCTGGTCGTCCAGGTTCTGCCGAGCCGCGTGACGCTGAAGCTCGGAACTAGCCAGGCCACGATGCTCCCGGCGGACTGGGCCTGGACTCAGCGCAAGAGCGCTGACCTCTTCTTGCGCACCGGTGACATCGCCTATGTCCGGGTGGAAGGTACGTTGCCGGACGGCACCCTCCACGTTGTCCTGCAGCAGGATACGGGGGTGCAGGCATCGATGATGGCGGTCGATAACTCGAACGGCGAGGTGCTCGCGCTGGTCGGTGGCCGCGATTTCGCGCTCTCGCAGTTCAACCGGGCTACCCAGTCGCAGCGGCAGGTTGGGTCGTCGTTCAAACCCTATGTCTACACCGCGGCGGTAGAGGCCGGAGCCAAACCCACCGACACCATCCTCGACGGCCCGGTCAGCTTTCCGACGCCCAATGGCCCATATACCCCACACAACTACGAGCCGGACTGGAAGGGCACCATGAGCCTTCTGGCGGCGTTTGAGGAATCCCGCAACATCCCCGCCCTGAAGCTCGCCGCGAAGGTGGGCATCACGAAGGTGATCGAGGTCGCCCATCGCTTCGGCATCACAAGCAACATTCCGGCATTCCTTCCCATCGCGATCGGCTCGGCGGATATTACGCTGTTTGAGCAGGTTGGAGCGTACACGGTCTTCCCCAACGACGGCATCCGGATCGAGCCCCACTTTATCCGCAAGGTCATCCAGGCCGACGGGCAGCCGCTCGAAGAAAAGCTTCCCGAGGTGAAAGAGGTCATCTCGGTTGAGACCGCGCGTACCATGATGCAGTTCCTCGAGGGCGTCGTCCAGCATGGGACCGCGGCGCAGGCCTCTGTGCTCAAGCATCCGCTCGGCGGCAAAACTGGTACTACCAATGATTACACCGACGCCTGGTTCATCGGCTTCTCCCCCTCCATCACCTGCGGCACCTGGATCGGCTTCGACGACCGCCAGTCGCTTGGTGAAAAAGAGACCGGCGCCAAGGCCGCGCTACCGATGTGGATGGACTTCATGAAGGCCGCCATCGCGGGCAAGGACAAGGAGGTATTCCCAGCCAGCGGTGCACCCAAGAAGCAGCTTGATGTGCCGCTCACGCCGCCCGTTTCCGGCAACTCCGAAGCTGCCCCAAAGGCCAAGTCTACCGATGATTCGGATTCCAATGACGATGAAGTCGACCCGGACGCACCCAAAGAGAGTCCGAAGCCGATCTTGAAGCCTGTGCCCGCTCCGGCGTCCACCAGCAGTCCGGAGAGTGTTCCGCCCGTAGCCGCCGTGACTCCCGCGCCGATCGTGCGTCAGCCGCCCGTGAACTCACGGATCATCACCAATCCTGCCCGGTCCGCTGTGGCCCCGTCTGCGCCCGGCGCGATTGCCTCGCCGCCGCCTGTGCGCAGCGTCCCCAGCCCGTCACCCAATTTGAACTGAGTTTGCTTGGCAGAGCCCGAAGAATCGCTGGGCCCTGGCCACGTCCATGCCGATCTGGGCTCTCAGCGCCTCGGGCGTGGGCCATCGGCGTTCCTCGCGCAGGCGGAGATGGAACGCGAGACACAGAGGCGTTGTCTCTTTCAATTCAATGGGATGAAAGTTAAGCAGGTGAGACTCCACCGTGAAGGAGTCCTCTCCGAAGGTAGGCCGATTGCCCACGTTCGTGACCGCATGGAAGGTCTCACCACCAACCGTCAGGGTGGTCACGTACACACCGTTGGCCGGTAGAAGCTCGTTATAAGCCGCCAGGTTAATGGTGGGAACCGTGTACCGTGTTCCAAAGCCGCGCCCGGATGCGGGCGTCGAATCAACGGCGAAGGGCCGTCCAAGCAGTGCCCGGGCGTGATTCATCTCGCCCGCCGCGATCAGACTGCGGATCCGGCTCGAGGAGACGAGTCCTCCTCGGAGGCTGCGTGGAGCATAGACCCTCACCCCGAATCCGAGCTCTCGTCCGAGCTGCTCGAGTCCATCGACGCCTGCCTCGGCGTTGAAGCCGAAGCGGAAGTTTTCGCCCTCGTGTACCTCGACGACGCCCACGGCATCCCGCAAGACTTTCCGGGCAAACTCCCGGGCCGAAAGCGTCCAAAGCCTCTCATCGAACCGCAGCACCAGGGCGGCGTCGATTCCGGACTGCTCCAGAAGCTCGAGCTTGCGCCGTGGCGGAGTGATGAGCGGCAGCCTTGTCTCCGGTCGCAGGACCCTCGCCGGATGTGGCTCGAACGTGATGGCCAGCGACTGGGCGCCAAGCTCCCTGGCACGGCCGATTACTTCGCCGATCACCCATTGGTGGCCCTGGTGAACGCCATCGAAGTTGCCGATCGTTGCGACCACCGGCCCGAACTTTGGGGGCAGCTCCTCAATTCCGTGGAAGACCATCATGCGATCTGCTCCGCGATGTCGAACGGCACCTGGAGCCCGTCGTAGGCGAGCCGAATCCAGGACGGCAGCTCGAATTCCGTATTCGCATGGTCCAGATCGTGACTGATGTGGGTGAAGTAGGCCCTCTTGGGCTTCAGCTGCTCCACGAACGCGATCGACTTCGCGAGGTGCGAGTGGCTCGGATGCGGTTCCCGGCGCAGGGCGTCCAGAATCAAGACATCCAAGCCTTCCAGCAGAGCAAGGCCCGCTTCCGGAATATCGCTCATATCCGTAAGGTAGGCGGCGCTGCCGAATCGGTATCCGGTAATCTCCTGCAGGCCATGGGTGACCGGAATCCGCCGAAAGCACGCGCCAAACAGTTCCACGCCGGCTCCTGGCTCCGGATTGATCCGGTGGAGCTTCACCCGGGCGCTGGTGGGATAGCGATTTTCCGTTCGAAACGTGTACTCGAAGATCCGCTCAATCGTCTCAGCCGTGGCCTCATCCGCATACAGGGGTAGAGGCTCTGGATTCAGAAAGGTCAGCGGACGCAGGTCGTCCATCCCGAGGATGTGGTCGGCGTGACTGTGCGTGTAGAGCACCGCATCGACGCGGTGGACGTTTTCACGCAGCGCCTGCGCGTGAAAGTCCGGACCCGTATCGATCAGAACCGTGTGGCCGCCGTACTCGACCCGCAAAGACGGCCTTGTGCGACGGTTCCGCGGGTCGGTCGAACGACAGACCGCGCACCCGCATCCGAGGGTGGGCACCCCCATCGAGGTGCCACTCCCAAGAAACGTCAGCGTAGCGGGCAGAACTCCCTTTTGAAAGGGCTCAGGATTCAATGGGTCAACCTACCGGACGATGCTCGGGCGGCCACCGGGACCCTGGCCCGGAGCTCCAAATCCCTGAGCCTGCTGCTGCTTTGCCGCTGCTGACCGCGCCAAGGCCTGGGTAATCTCTAGAAATGCCATCTGCAGCTCGAAGACAGCTCGGTCCAGCAGGGCGCCTTCCTCGGTTGAGAGGTTGGCCTTGGTCTTCTCGCCCAGCACGGTCAGCATCTCGATCGACTGCTGCGCACCCATCAGGTCTACCTGCGGCTGCTGGCCTTCGGGGGTGGCGCCACCAAGCTGCATGATCGCCGTCATATAGACGGACTGCACGAGGCCATCGAAGTTCATCGGGGGAGGGTGGTCCATCCCGGGGTTCGCCGCCCGGATGGCCGTCGAGAGCCGATCCGCCGTCTGCGTGTAGGCCAGGCGGGCCTGCATCATCTGTTCCTGGGTTGGAGCCTGGGGGAGGCCACGGCCGTCATCATCCGCATCGGGTCCGTCGACATGCGCAGACACAGGAGATGCGGCCACCTCGGCCAGCGGCTCCGGTTGTGGATCGACGCGCTCCGTGCGGTCCGGGGATGGGTCCGCATCGGGCCGAAGATCGCCCTCCATCGTGTGGCGGCGGCGATCGGTGACAACAAACGGTTTGTTCTGCTCAGCCATGGTCTCTCGCTTTCAATCCTGTGTGATGCCGGAAGCCCCCGGCTGGGTTCATCTCCGGCCGACGGTGGAGTACGGCAGACCCACCACAGACGCTGCTCCCGCACCCTCTCCGTACGTCATCGCCAGACCGCGTTCCACTGCTTCGCGCCGCACATAGCCAAGTCCGAGCTGCACTGTTCCGGACGGCAGGGGAATCCTCGCCACGCTGGTCAGCTCGCCGACCGGCTTTCCTTCGGCCACGATCGCGGATCCTATCGGTGCAGCGGCTCCGTCCAGAAGGAAGCCGCTGAACGCGCGGTGGACGTTCCCGCGGGAGCGGATTCGTTCGACGATCTCCTGACCGAGGTAGCAGCCTTTGGCAAAGTGCAAGGCGCGGGTCTGGCCGGTCTCCTGGGGCAGCTCCTTGTCGCGGATATCGGCGGCGTAGCGGGGGGTTCCTTCCAGGATGCGGAGCCACTCCATCGCGTGGGCCCCGACCCCATCGCCCCCAAGCGAGAGCGCCGAGGCCGTCGCGGCCACGCTCAATTGATCCCAGCCTGCTGGATCGGTCCAGACCTCGAACCGCGGAACCAGGGGCGAATAAGCCCGGATGATCTCCATTTCCGCTCCCCGCCACTCGCCTCGGACCTTCGAGATCGAGCCGTCCGGCCCAGCGTTGAGACCAAGTTCTGTCAGCAGGGCCTGCGCCTTTGGTCCGGTCACGGCCAGCCCGGAGCGCTCGGGCGAAACATCTTCCAGCTCAACGTCGTCCATGATGATGTAGCGGTCGAGCAGCGCCATCAATCCTGGGAGCCGCTCCTTTGCCGTCTCAAGCAGCAGCGACTCGCCCTCATCCGCGAACGCCACCAGGTCTCCCTGGATGCGGCCCTGGGCGTTCAGGGCAAAGCTGTAGTTTCCCTGGCCGGGCTTCAGATCCTGGATGGAGTTCGTCACCATCCCGTTCAGCCAGCGGACGCGGTCGCTTCCGGTCACGCGAATCCAGCCGACGTGGTCCAGCCCGGAGACGCCGACGGACTCGAGTAGTGCGGCCAACTCTTCCGCAGGCCCGATCTCCTGAGGCTCGAGGCGGTGGATGTCATCGATCTGGACCGGCAGGGTCATGGTCTAAGCGCCTCGTAACTCAACGTACACTGTAGATTATAGCGATTCCGCTGCTATCACCACGGAGGCTTCACGGTGGCATTTCCAGCACGTTCCCCCCGCACGGAGCCTGAGCACGCCCGCCCCATCCGCAATGCGCTCTTCCTTGCGATCGCCCTGATCCTGGTTCCGTCGAACTTCGGACGGGCCCAGGAAGGCACCCCCGCTCCGAGACCTGGACACGCCGAGACAAAGCCGCTGACCAAGGAACAGGCGAAGGAACTGCTGGCCTCCGTCGACCAGATCCTCAGCTTTGTCAGCAAGGACACGGGGCTGCCCATCACCCGTACCGTCAAGCGCCGGCTCGTCTCGCGCGAAGAGGTTACACGGTTCCTGATGAAAAAGTTCGATGAGGACGAGAGCACGAGGCGGCTCGAACGTGGCGAGGTTGTCCTGAAGAAGTTCGGGCTGCTCGACCGCGACTTCCAGCTTCGACCCTTTCTCATTCGCCTCCTGACGGAGCAGATTGCTGGTTTTTACGACGAGAAGACCAAGACGGTGAACCTGCTCGACTACGTTTCCCCTGATGAGCAGAAGCCCGTACTCGCCCACGAACTCACCCACGCTCTGCAAGATATGCGTGTGGACCTCGATCAATGGTCGGATCTGACGCCTCATGGCAATCCGAAGAACGTCCAGGAGGATAATCGGCGGATCCAGACGGATGAGTCCAGCGCGGCGCGGGAATCGGTGACGGAGGGCCAGGCCATGGTCACGTTGCTCGATTACAGGATGCGTAGCACGGGCAAGACGGTGGCGGATGCCCCCATGATCGCCGACACCCTCAAGGATGCGGTCTCGGATACCTCGGACTCGCCCATCATGGCGCGGGCTCCTTTGCTTCTGCAGCAGACGCTGATGTTTCCCTATATCGAGGGCCTCGGGTTCGAGGCGGCTGTGCTCGCGAAGGGGGGCAAGCAACAGGCCTTCGGCGGAACTCTTGCCAATCCGCCCGGCTCCACCTTCGAGATTATCCATCCGCAGGCCTACCTGAACCATGTTCCAGTCCCGGTTCTGGCGCTGCCTGACCTTCGTCCGCTGCTGGCTCCGGATTACAGCTTTTACGACCTGGGTGTGATGGGGGAGCTTGACGTTCGCATCCTGGTCGAGCTCTTCGGCGGACGCGACATCGCCAACGCCCTTTCACCGGAGTGGGACGGGGGCGATTACTATGCGGTCCAGCGGAACGACTCCACCGCCGCCGCCAAGCTGACTCCCGCCTCCATTGGCCTGCTCTACGTCTCGCGCTGGAAGAATGACGACTCGGCGCGGTCGTTCCTCCGGGTCTACTCTGGCCAACTTGCGCGGAAATACTCGGGTCTCCGTCGCCGCCCCAAGGACGAGGCCGACGACTCCGAGCAGGTCTACAGCACGACAGAGGGCGATGTCCTGCTTTCGAGCCAGGGCAAGATGGTCTTCGTCTTTGAAGGCTTTCCCCTGGCCAAGGCCCGGGCCATGCGCGACGCCATCGCGGCTGTCCAGACGAGCGGACCCATCTTTCAGGCGGCAACGCCTGCCCTCACCGGGGGCCTGACCCATCTCGCCTCTACCTTCACCGTGCTCCGGCCCGCGCTCGGTCAGCGATATACTTCACAAGGCGCGCAACGCTGATCCGGATCTTCGAGCGGCATTCCCGCGGGAGATCAACGTGCGCCTTCGCCATGGCCCCACCCTTGCAGTCCCCAGGAGAGCAATACCTTGCACAGTGCAGAGATTGGAATCATCGGAGGCAGCGGGCTGTACCACATGCCCGGCCTCACCGACATCACAGAAGTCCCCGTCCAGACTCCCTTTGGCGATCCCTCCGACCCGCTGATCCTCGGGTCGCTGGAAGGCCGCAAGGTGGCCTTTCTGGCCCGCCACGGAAAGGGCCACCGCATCCTTCCCTCGGAGCTCAACTTTCGCGCCAATATCTATGCGCTCAAATCGCTTGGCGTCACGAGCATCCTTTCTGTCTCCGCGGTGGGCTCGCTGAAGGAAGAGCATAAGCCGACCGACTTCGTCATTCCGGACCAGTTCATCGACAGGACGTTCGACCGGAGCGCGACCTTCTTCGGCGATGGGATCGTCGGGCATGTGGGGTTCGGGGATCCGGTGTGTCCCATCGTGGTCGATACCTTCGCCAAGGCCTGCGCGGAGATTGGGGTCGTCGGCAAAAAGGGCGGAACTTATATCTGCATTGAGGGTCCGCAGTTTTCTACGCGGGCGGAATCGAATCTCTATCGGCAGTGGGGTGCCGACGTGATTGGTATGACCAATCTGCAGGAAGCGAAGCTGGCCCGCGAGGCCGAGATCTCCTACGCCACGCTGGCGATGGTGACAGATTACGACTGCTGGCGCGAGGGTCATGACGACGTCACGGTCGAGGCTGTGATCGCGGTGATGCACCAGAACTCCGAGAACGCGCAGAAGGTGGTGAAGGCCGCGATTCGTCTGCTGCCTGCGGACCTGAGCGCAAGCCCGGCCCAGACGGCTGCGAAGTACGCCATCATGACCGACCGCGCGCAGATTCCGGCCGCCACCAAAGAGAAGCTGAAGCTTCTCTTTGGAAAATACCTCTAACCCCGAGCTTTTCGCTTTGAGCTTCCAATCCTGGCTTGAACGGTCGGCGAACTGCGCAGAGCCTGCCAAGCCAGAAGGTCCACACGTAAAGAGGAACCCCATGTCCATCCTTGTAGTAGGCTCCGTCGCCTTTGACACCCTCGAAACTCCCTCCGGCAAGGCAGAAAAGATCGTGGGCGGCGCCGCCACCTACTTTTCGCTGGCTGCCAGCTTCTTCACGGACGTCCGCGTCATTGGCGTGGTTGGCGAAGATTTCACCGCCGAGCACGAGTCGGTGATGAGCAGGCGCGGCGTCGACACGCGCGGCATCGAGCATGCGAAGGGACTTACCTTTCATTGGACGGGCTCCTATTCGGGCTCGCTGGCCGAGGCGAAGACCCATGCCACGGATCTGAATGTCTTCGCGAGCTTCTCGCCGAAGATTCCCGCAGCGTATGAAGACTCCGACTACCTCTTCCTGGCTAACATCGACCCCGTACTCCAGCTCGAAGTCCGCAAGAAGCTGCCGAATGCGAAGATGGTCTGCGGCGACACGATGAACTACTGGATCGCGGACCACACGGAGAACCTGAAGCAGGTGCTGAAGGAACTCGATGTCCTAATCATCAATGACAAGGAGGCCCAGATGCTGTCGCATGAGCCGAATGGCTTCCGCGCCGCGCAGAAGGTGATGGATCTCGGCCCCAAGGCGATCGTCGTGAAGCATGGCGAGTATGGCGCGACGGGCTACTTCTCCGACCGGGCGTTCCCGCCAATCGCGATCGACACCACGAAGTCCGCCGCTCCGGGCATCCCCGACCAGCCGGACAGCAAGCCTGAGATCACCCCGGGAAAGACTCCTGCACCGTTCCGGGCTCCGGCCATGCCGCTCGGTGAGGTCGTCGACCCCACCGGGGCCGGAGATTCGTTCGCCGGAGGGTTCTATGGCTATCTGGCGTCGCAGCCCTTCTACTCGCCGGAGGTGTTTCGCACGGCGATGTTTTACGGCGGCGTCCTGGGCTCGTTCGCTTGCGAGCAGTTCGGAACCAAACGGCTTGAGACCCTCACGCGGGAGGAGATCGACGAGCGGTTTGAGTACTTCCGGGAGCTCTCTCACCTGAACCACACGACGCCCTAACCGTCACCCGACCGGGTCCCCGTCCTCGCCGGTGGGCTGGTGAGGACGGGTGTATTCGACGTTATTGGTCCTACCACTATGCTGCGAGACCTTAGACCACTCGTCAGAAAACGACATTTGTAGTGCGAAATTTGTTAAGAAAGTGTGGTTAGCTTGTGGGCCGTTGTACGGAAAAACTGGATAGAAAGCGTCAACTTCGACGATGCCTGCCACTTTCACTCGATGATGGATTGTGAATCTCGGCAATTTGAATGTTGGGCCTAAAATGGAGTCAGCCCAATGCCCAGGTTTAAATCTGCCAATCCATCGTCGACCACTCGCGGCCAGTTCTCGCGTCCGTCGCGCCGCTACAAACCGGATCCTCAGCCGGACCTGATTCGCCCGGCGACTCGGGAGGAGATGCTCCCCGTGGCGCTGGCTGCGCTGGCGCTGGCGTTTGGGGCGCTGCTGCTCTGCGTCTCCCGGAACTACCTGCTGCTTTATGGGGACGCGGTTGCGCATCTTGGCATCGCCCGGCGGATCGTCGACACGCGCAACCCCGGATTGCAGCAGTTCGGCGGGGTGTGGCTTCCGCTTCCGCATCTTGTCATGCTGCCCTTCATTCAGAACCTGACGTGGTGGCAGAATGGGCTGGCCGGTGCGTGGCCTTCGATGATCTTTTATATCGCCGGGGTGATCGGTTTTTATCGGTTGTGCCGACGGATTCTGGTGCCGCGCTGGGCGTTTGCGGCGACTGCTTTTTATGCGCTAAATCCCAACCTGCTGTACCTTGCGACGACGGCGATGACCGAGCCGTTGTTCCTTGCGCTGCTGATCTGGTTGACGCTGCTGACGCTCGAGGCGGTGGCGGCGATTCGGGCCCATACGGTGGTGGGGCGTCAGTTGATCGTGATCGGTCTGCTGATCCTGGCGGCAGTGTATACGCGGTACGACGGCTGGATCCTGGGGGCTGCGATCTGGCTGATCCTGGCCTACCATCTGGTTCGCAACCCGGAACTTTTGCGGAGGCTGGCGCCGTCGTTCGGGCTGTTTACGGTGATCACCATCGCTGGCCCGATGTCATGGTTCGTCTACAACCAAGTCTATGCGCATGACTGGCTGGACTTCATGCGGGGGCCTTACTCGGCTTACCAGATCGACCTTCGGACCAAACCGCCGGGGGACCAGCATCATCGGGGCTGGCATAATCCCGGCTGGGCCCTGCTGTTCTATACGCGCACGGCCCAGGTCGACTCGACGGCGTGGGAGTTTGGGTTTGTGACGATGATCTGTGCGTTGGAAGGGATCGTTCTGTTGCTTCGGCACATGCGCAACTTCGCGTGGGAGGCGGCGATGGTCACGCGCGATACGGCGCTCGATGTTTCCTACCGACGGGAGGCGCTTGCGACGCTGCTGCTGTGGCTGCCGCTGCCATTCTATGTGTACTCGATCGCGTGGGGGTCGGTGCCGATCTTCATTCCCAACCTGTGGCCGCATGCGTTTTATAACTCCCGGTACGGCATGGAGCTTCTGCCGGCGCTGGCGCTGTTTGCCGCCTATGCGCTGGCGGCGACGGAGGTGCGTCTTGCGGTGAAGAAGCCGCTGTACGCGCGTCTCTTTCAACCGGTTACGCTGGCGCTGATTGCGGCGAGCTCGGTCGGGATGATGTACTCGATTCCGCTTGTTCTCAGGGAGGCGCAGCATAACTCCACCACGCGGATTCCCTTTGAAGAGGCGATTGCGCATGAGCTGGAGGGATTCCCCAAGGGGGTGCCGATTTTGATGCAGGAGTCGGACCATGTCGGGGCTTTGCAGCAGGCTGGGATTCCTTTGAAACAGACGATCAATGAGACAGACTATGACAGCTTTCATGCGGCGCTGGGCGCGCCGGCACAGCGTGCGGCCTACATTATCGCCATCGGCAAGGACCAGGTGGCGGAGGCCGTGGCGGCGCATCCGGAGGACCTGACGGAGCTGGTTGTTCTGTGCACCACGGGCCAATCGTGTGCGCGTGTTTACAAGTCGAATATCTATCAGCCTTGAACGGCCGATCGTGATCGGATCCGGTGCTGGTGCAGAGGAAAGCAAACGCAGATTCCCTACGGGAATGACAGACAAAAAGGCAAATGCAACACCACCCAACTCCGCGAGAGCGATGCCACCGACCAGGTGCTCTCCTTCCGCGACCAGGAAGACGAATAGGCGCATAGGACCCCCATGGAAACCAGAGCAGATCTCCAGCCCCCTACCGAATCCTCCGACGAGACCCTCTTCGTCCTTCCGCCCATCGTCGACGAGACGTTGGATGGACCTGTCCCGCTGCCGCTGGTGTCGTTCGTGAAGGCCCATGCGTGCGGGAATGACTTCCTGATCCTCGATGAGACGGTCGCAGGACGGAACCACGCGGCGCTCGCCAGGAAGCTGTGCGATCGGAACCACTCGGTGGGGGCGGACGGGATCGAGTTCCTGGAGCGGCGGGCGGATGGGAGTTTTTTTATTCGGCTGTTCAACTCCGATGGCTCGGAGGCGGAGCTTTCGGGTAATGGAACACGATGTGTCGCCGCTTGGCTGGCGGCGACGGAGGGTTTGACCCACGTGACGCTCGGGACGCATGGGGGGCCAAGGACCTGCGAGGTGCTCGAAGCTGCCGACCCGGCGTTCGTGATTCGCTCGGAGATGGGGGTTCCGCGGGTGATGCCGCGGACGATTGAGATTCCGGGGATTGGGGAGATTTCGGGGGCCATGGTCAATGTCGGGAATCCGCACTTTGTTGTCTTTGTCGACTCGGCGACGGACCCCGCGAACCCCGGCGACTTCAATGCGCATGGTCTGCCGTGGCAGCAGCTGGGTGAACGGATTGCGACGAGTCCGCTCTTTCCGCATGGGACAAATGTCGAGTTTGTGCGGATTCACTCTCCGGCGGAGATTGCGTTTCGGATCTACGAGCGGGGGTGCGGGCCGACGACCAGCTCCGGGACGGGGACTTGTGCGTCTTCGGCGGCGGCGATCGCGCTGCACCAGCTCTCGCCGCACCTGATCGCGATCGCGGAAGGGGGGGCGCAGCGGGTGGTGTGGGAGGGTGTGGATCAGCCGATGTATTTGACGGGGCCGGCGGAGATTATCTGTCGGGGGGAGGTTGTGGCGCTTTAGGAGACGGGAGTTGATGCAATCCTATCAGCGCGGTCCGCCGTTAGAATCAAATCGTGCCGCAGACACTTCTTAAGCCCCGTCCCCTCCATCCCGGCGCTCACCTCGCGATCATCTCCCCAGCCAGTACGCCTAAACCTGAGAAGGTTCAGCAGGGAATCGATGCGCTCCACGGGCTGGGCTATACGACGACGCTCCTGTCCCATGCGCTCGACGCTGGCCCCCTCTACTACGCGGGGAGACTGGCAGACCGGCTCGCGGATTTTCACGAAGCCTTTCGGAATCCCGCGTATGACGCCATTCTCTGCACACGCGGGGGCTGGGGCTCGGCGGAGCTGCTTCCGTACCTCGATCTCGACCTTATCCGGCGGAACCCTAAGCCCTTCCTTGGTTATTCGGACCACACGAGCCTTCACGCCTACCTCCACCGGGAGACGGGGCTGGTCACCTTTTACGCCCCGATGGTCGCTGCGGACTTCTCGCGTCCGGATGGCCATCACTGCGCGAGTTGGACTCATGCGCTGACTGGGTCGGCCTCGTGGTCGCTCTTTGCGGAAGACGGTCTTCGGACGCTGCGGGCTGGCGACGCTACTGGTACGCTCCTGGGGGGGTGCCTGAGTATCTACACGGAGAGCCTGGGGACTCCTTATGCTCCTGCGCCTGGGGGGCAGCCGACGATCCTCTTTCT
>JAMFSC010000081.1 GCA_026225095.1 bacterium | reverse complement strand
GACGGATGCCCTCCACTCCGCGACAATAGACAGAGTCCTTCCCCAAGAGTGGGCCTGTGGCGCAGCTGGGAGCGCGCTTCCATGGCATGGAAGAGGTCATCGGTTCGATCCCGATCAGGTCCACCAATAAACCTCCTACAATGAGTATGTTGCAGCCTATGGTTCGGGTTATCCTTTGTTTCCGAGGG
This sequence comes from bacterium, assembly GCA_026225095.1. Classification (GTDB taxonomy): domain Bacteria; phylum Acidobacteriota; class Terriglobia; order Terriglobales; family Acidobacteriaceae; genus Edaphobacter. The sequence goes on along the minus strand of JAMFSC010000081.1, from coordinate 27,560 downwards.
TGCGGATGGGTGCTGAAATTTTTCCAACTCCAAGGGAAGCATCAATTCCACGACTTTTAGGTTCGCTTCGCGTTTTTGCTGCGAGATTGCGCGGGTGTAAATATCAAGCGTCGTGCGGCAACTGGAATGTCGCATCAATTCCTGAGCAACTTTAATGTCGATACCAAGCGATCTCAGGTTCGTCGCGAGCGAATGACGGAAGCTGTGCCAGCCGATCTGTTTTCCGATGACTCCGATCCTCGTTAATGCGGGGCGAATGCTCTTCTCCAAGATGCTGTCGGGACTGAGGGGTTTACTGCCTTTGAATCGAACTGATGGAAACAGGAAATCTAACTCTGTTGAATAGGGGGATTGCGCACGCCACTCCAGAAGCGCGTTGAGCACAAGAGGATGGAGTGGGACGGGGCGGTGAGATGATTCAGTCTTCGTCTTCCCGATCCGGTTCCGTACGCAAGACCTCAGAACATTGACCTCCATCGTTCTGATGTTCAAATCTGACCAGGTTAAAGCGATCATCTCTGATCGACGCAGTCCAGTGCTGCCAATCAGCAAGACCATGGCCCTGTCGCGTACAGAGAGTTGCTGTACTAACTTCTGAAATTCTTCTGGCGTGAGAACGTCTTTATCGCGGAGGCGTCTTTGTGACGTTCTCACTCGATTGATCGGGTTGAACGTTAGCCATTGATAGCGGATCGCATGGTTGTAGAGAACCGACAGGACACACTTCAATTTCGCCTTCGAGGCTGGCGCTAATGGGAGAGAATGTAGCCATTCCTCAACTTCTACTGTTCGAATGGAACCAAGCCGAAGGCTCCCCCATCGTGGCTCAATGTAGCGCTTGAATAGATTGCGATGGTTATCGATGGTTGAGAACGACTTCTTCTCTTGAGTCAGTTCGTGCGCTCGATAGTGCGCCGCAAGATCGCATATGGTGTGTGGCGTTCCAATATCGACGTTGATCGAGCTGCGAATCGCAACGACAGCCTTTTCCGCTTCTCGTTTACTCCGAATTTGAGCTACGCTGCCGATGATCTCCTTCTTGTAGATTCGCTTTCCAGTGGAATAGTCGTACCAGCGAAAAACCCACACATCCGAGCAGCCTTTCCTCTTTGCCTTGAAGAGACTCCCTTGCTGAAACCTGTTCATTCGATCTCCTTGTACTCCAATCCGTTCCTGCGCAAATAGGAACGCTCATATAAGACAGTAAGAGAACGCAAATCAGGTTGGGCTAATGATATCGGCGCAGGCTTCGGCACTGCCGATCTGTAGTCAACTTCTCGGAAGTGTCTGTAGCTGACGAGAAGCGCGGTTCACAGGACCAATGTTCCGAGGTCGACTCAAACTACTGCTCGACGAGGGCATTGGCCTGCTATCGCCAATTGAGAATTGCTCTCGGATAGCCTGTGACTCACTAGAACCCCTTTCACGCCCCGGACTCTCTTGAACTCCCGCACTAGCTAGCTTCTCAGTGTTAGGTGCTTCAAATGCTTTGGAACTCAAGAAAGTGCTTCAGCGCCCAATGACCTTCTGCAGCGGGGGGGCGAGGATCTTTATTGCCTTGATAGGCAGGAAATGGCGGCGGTCGATCGAGCAGAAAGGAACGGATGAGGGCGGTTAACTCCTCCGGTTGCGAGAAGTTAATGTAATGACCAGAGGCCGGAAAGTAAAATTCCTGCAGGCCGGGAATGGACTTCTTGTATTCCAACTGCTGGGACCACGGCTGAAATTCGCATCGGCTTTCGAGCGCGATTGCGGGAACGTGCAGCTTATCAAGCTGTGCGCGAATATCCATTTCAGGCTTATTATTCAGTTCCCGGTCGGCGACAAGCAACGGGTAGAGATTCATCCCGGCAAGCTTGGCAGCCGAAAAGCCGACGGGTAACTTACTGCGCTCTCCCTTACAAACCACCTCTCCTGGATCAACGGTTGCAAGCTGCCAGTCGCCGGACTCTTCCTGCGTCAGCAGGTTTTCCGCTGCATTCCAATTGGCATGCGACAAAACAATAGCTGCCAATATTCGCGGTGGAGGAAGATCCTTCTTTTCCTTCGCGCCGGTTCGCTGCCATTCCAATGGAGCGGACGCATAATTCCATATCACCCCTCGGCGAATGAAAAATAAGCTTCGCTACGTGCTCCGAATGAGCCGCGGCATAGTGAGCGATGAGTGTCCCGCCCCACGAATGACCGATGAGAATAAGGCGTTCGGCGCCAATTTGTTGACGGATTGCCTCCAGGTCGGCAACTTGACGTTCCACCGGATAGTCCGTTGCGTGGAGCAGACGGCCTGACAAACCGGAGCCAACCTGATCGAAGAGATAAACACGAAAACCATCCTGAGTGAACTGGCGGTAAAAGGCATGGTCCGTATCGAACGTGCGAAGGCCCGGCCCTCCATGCACAAATACGACAGGGTCGGCCTTAACCGGCACACCTGCCTGCGGCTCATACAGGCTGTAGGCGATGCGAGAGCCGGTAAGCAGATTCCAGTACTGGGTTCGCACGCGTTACCGGGACAAGTGGGGATAACGCATCGGACGCAAGACAGTAAGCGAGAGAGCCACTGCAAAAATAGCCGTCAGACATGCGCTGAAGTAAAGGGGCAATCTTTTCGCATTCGCCTTCCATAACGTGGCAGCTAGTTTAGTGACAACAAAAACGCAGATAAAAAAGACAATCAGCGTGACAGTCAGCGGAAAGCCGATGCGGGGTGTAGCTTTTGCCGTTTGATATGTAGTCATCAGGCTTGCTGCGAGCGCAAGCGCCAAGCCAAGTATGAGACCAAGAATTGAGATTGCGCGAGCAACTGGTCGTGGAAGAGCCATGAAGCTACTTTTCTGCAAATGTAATATATCGAGGAACGTCGCAATTCTCCGATCTAGTGGCCAGTTGACGCCGGAGGCGAGCTCGCATGTTTCAATTCAAATCGGATGAAGTGAGCTTCCCGGTCACCGAGATTCTCTACCGAATGCATTGGATTGGGCGGAAGAGGAATGATCCTCACTGGCGGCACACCAAGCAGGATTGGCGGTGCCCCGTCCTGTGTCGAGTACTTCATCGGCTCTCCCTGCACCACATAGAAGAAGCCGGGCCATAAATGAGTGTGAAAGGGTTCCTTCGAGTGCGGCGCATTGCGTACATTTAGCACACGCACATCCTCGTTCTCAAACAGCACCCGATGACCCTCAGGCCATATTTTGACCGCGTCATTAGGTCCCGGATCAATCACCGGCAAACCGGACGACAGACTGCAGCCGGGGTGTTTGAATTCCACGCGAATAGCATGAAACATCGTGTCGCCTGTGTTCTCCATCGCATGCAGTTCCTCAGGAGGAAGCCAAATTGCAATTGGCTTGAAGTTCGGATTGTAAGGATGCTCGGATACACGTTCTATGCTGGCGAAATACACACTATTGGCACCCGGCTGGTCCAAATACATCACAGCAGGCCGGGCATGCGTGTGCATGGTCTCTTTGGTATGCGGAGCAACTGTCACCTCCATCACGCGTACATCCTCTGTCTCGTATAGGACCTTGTGATTCTGTGGAGCGATCAGGACACCGTCGCTCGTGTCGGGCGCATTGATGCGGCAGTCTTGTGAAACTCCAGCCTGCGCGACTACGGACGCAAGAACCATGACCAACGTGGGAGCTGGTTTTTCTTCTTCCAGGGTGACATTCATGCGAGATTGAAACCAGGGATAGGCGGGACTCGGCCCAAGCGTTTCATAGTTCTTGTCGAAATAGTCCTCGACCTCTTGACCTGCAGGTACGGGAGAAGGCACATGGTCAAGCACCCCATGAAACAGGGACATCGTCAATGTGACAACGCCTGGGTCCGTCTCTCGCCAATAGGCGAGGGCGATGCGATTTGCGCCGTACTCGACCTGGTAATGGGAACGGTGTACGTTGGAGTTGCTACAGGCCTGCCACCAGTGACCCAGCTCGTGAACGAAAATCCACCCATGGGCTGCTTTCTCAAACACGGTGTGAACGGTCGATTCATCAGCTCCCGGACCGGCGAGTTGGACGAAAAACGCCTTCTCTTCGGGACGCAGCACGGTCCAGTCGGACGTACGCAGAATATTGCTCTCTGGCTGATATTGACCGAAAGATGGTACATCCTCCACCACAATAGTTGGGGCAGCGATCGGGCAGGTGAATCCAGCAGAATGGATGCGTGCGATAAAGGCATCGCGCAACGTGGTTACCCTGGTCACGGTTGCAGCTCGTTCCGTTTCCAGGGTGACTGGAGACGCGGCTTGAGCGGAGACTTGGGATGTGCCAATTCTGCAAGCACCTGAGCTAAAGAGAATGGCTAATACCAAACTAGTGAAGCGGCAAAGATGCCTGACGTCGTCGGTCACTGGACAGTGCCTCCTAAGAGAATTTAGTCGGCTATTGATTCCAGCCGGAAGTGCGCTTGCAAAGTTAGTTCAGTGACTGTGCAACAGGAGCGTGCGGATCAGTGGAGCGATGGTCTGCCCGGTTGCGTAGAGTCCCCACGCCAACGGCAGCACGACGATGGACCAAGCCAGGAGCAACTTGGAGCGAGATGTTCGCTTTGCTTGCAACAGGGAGGGGGGCTGGTTGTCTATGCCTGGGACGGCCCGTTTGCTAGGCATCGAAACGTCGGTTTTCGTCTTCATGCGAGGTCACCGTTTTCCGAAGTGATAGGCTGCACCCGTGCTGATCCGAAGATTGTTTTGGTGGCCGTCTACCTTGTTGTCAAAGGTCGTCACGAAGTAATCCACCTGCCCAACGCGGAGTGTGATTGTGCGGCTTATGTTGAACTCAACGCCCCCGCCCAGGGTAGAGCCAAAGACCGTCGACGAAGGGGCTCCGCCCGAGTTCGCGGGAGCCAGTCCTCCCGTTGCGCGCACCGCCCCCAGCAATACCTGTCCGTAGGGGACAAAGCGAGCCCTTGGTCTGCGGTAGTAGAAGCGCGGTCCTGCGAGATACGACGTCAGCGTTAGGTCAAGGCCGCTGGCATCCACTTTCGCCGCGTGCACTGCTCCAACCTCGAACACTGCGGCAAACTGGGGCCCCAGATGATAGGCGTACGATCCACTGCCGCCGTTCATGGAAAAACATCCGCAGCCACCCGGTGGCGCATTGGTGTGAAGGTAGGTGTAATCCAGCGCGATCTCGTTGGATGGCTGAGTCTGCGCCATCAGGTTGACGGACGCAATCGACAGGAGCAACAGGGCAAGAAGGGAACGCATGGTCATAGGTCCTCGTTTACTGCACGGTCAGCGCGACGGAGGTGGAGTGGGTGTCCGATCCGCTGGTGCCGGTCACGGTGATGGTGTAAGTTTTGGCGGACGATGGCAGAGCGAAGCCGGCACCGCAGCCTATCGTTGACACTGCAAGACCAAGCAACGCGATGATGCACACTAGGTTTGTGAAGACTCCCCAGCCTTTCTTCCCAGACCGGAATCGTTTGCCTGGGAAGAACAGCAGCACGGCTGCACATACAGGTGCTGTGAAGGGCCATAGCGGAGGGCCATTCCCGCCTGCCGCGTGCTGCACGGGAGTTTTAATCGTCATGGTCGAACTCGCTCCGGCGCTTCCCGGAGTTACCGAAGCTGGCGTGAAGCTGACCGTAGCGCCGGCCGGAAGACCGCCGGCGGTGAGTGCTACCGCCTGGGCAAAGGTCGCACCCGTCGAAGCGACGCTCACGCTGTAAGTGGCACTGCTTCCCGAAACGACGCTTTGGGAAGCTGGGGTTGCGGTGACGGTGAAATCGGCGGTAGCCGGTGGCGCGGTACCGGCTCCGGTCAATGAACTGGTCTGGGGAGAGCCTGTCGCGTTATCGGCAACGGTCAGTGTGGCGATCGCAGAGCCGACGACGGCAGGCGTAAACGTTACGGAGATCGTGCAGGAAGAGCCTGCGGCAAGAGACGTTCCACAGTTGTTCGACGCAACCGCGAAGGCGTTTGCGTTGGCCCCTCCGAGAGAGATGGAGCTGATAGCCAGGCTCGCAGTTCCGCCATTGGCGAGGGTAAAGGTCTGGGCGGTGCTGGTCGCGCCAGTGGTGACGCTACCAAAGCTCGCAGTCGCGGGGGTGAGTGCGGCTTGGGCCACGGCTACAGTTGTTGCGGTTCCCGTCAGCGCGGCCGTTTGCGTGCCGACGGCGTCGGTGACGGAGAGTGTCGCGCTGAAGGTTCCGGCAGAGGTGGGCGCGAAGCTGACCGCGATCGTGCAGGAGGCACCTGCGGCGAGAGAAGACCCGCAGGTGCTGGCCCCTTGGACGAAGCTGGAGCTGTTTGCTCCGCCGATGCCGAACGAGGTGATGGAGAGCGCCGCATTGCCAGCGTTGGTCAGGGTGAAGGCGATCGGCGCACTGGTGGTCCCGGCTGCGATGGAGCTGAAGTTGCCGGTAGCCGGGGTGAGAGCAGCCTGCGCGGCAGCAGTTTGTGCGCCAATGCCAGCGAGGGCCGAAGTCTGGGTTCCCGCATCGTCAGTCACGGAGAAGGTGGTGGTCTCCGCGCCCGCTGCCGTAGGTTTGAAGACGACAGAGTAAGCACAACTCGCTCCCGCTGCCAGTGAAGTCCCGCAATTGGTACTGCCAAAGGTGAAGAACGAGTTGGGCAGCGCGGTGGAGGCGATGTTGATGGCGGAGGTGCCTGTGTTAGTGAGGGTAAAGCTTTGCGAGGCCGAGCTTCCCACGTTGACTGAGCCGTAATTGTAGGTGGAGGGTGAAAGCGTGGCGGCGGCTGTCCCGGTTCCGGTACCCTGACCGTTGAGCTTGATGACCTGCGTGGAGCCTGAGGCACCGAGATGGTTGTCGGTCAGGGTGAGGGTACCGTTGGTGACGCCGCTCTGGGTGGGGACGAAGTTGATGAGCAGGGTGCAGGAGGCTTCGGGGGCGAGCGCAGCGGACTGCGAGCAGGTGGAGCCCGGCGACAGGGTGAAGCCAGAGGTGATGGCGGGGTTCGCGCCAAAGTTGAGCGGCGCATTGCCGTTGTTGACGACGGTGACCGTTTTGGGGCTGTCGGCGCTGGTGCTCCCTACGGCGGTCTGCGCAAAGATGAAGGAAGGGGGCGTCGCGACGTCGAGAGTGGTGATGTTGGATATGAACGTATTGGAGGTCGAGGCAGGTAGGCCAGCATAGATGTTGCCGGCGGAATCGACGTCGATGCCCTCGGAGCCGCTAATCGTCAAAGTGCTCCGGGTGTAGGTATTGTTCGCGAGCGTCTCCTTCAGAATGAACGGGACGTTGCTGTTCTGAAAGTTATTGAAGAGCGAGACGTAGAGATTGCCGACGCGGTCGATGGCTAGGCCTTCGGGGGGGGAAGCGAATCCGCTGTCGACGACGGATTGCGTGTAGGTGCCGTCTCCGTTCGGAGTCTCTTTGACGATGCGATTGTTGCCGGTATCGGCAGCGTAGACCGCACCGGCAGCGTCGACGACGACATCCCCGGGGTTATTGAGACCGGTGGCTACGACAAGCAGCTTGTTATACGCGCCATGAATGTATTGCTCTTCGAGAAGCCGGTTTCCATTATCGTCCGCGAAATAGAGGTTGTCGGCTCCGTCGACGGCGGGACGGTTGTTCGCAGGCGGAGTAACCGAGGTGGAGGGGAAAGGAACGCTGGCGAGAAAGGCGTTGCCATAGTTGGTCGCATTGATCTGAGTGGGGCCCGTCTGCGCGGGGGCGATGGTCGGGTTGACATCGTAGGCCGCGAAAACGGTCGCTCCCGGGGAGGTGCTCGACGCCGAGGTGTAACCTTCCGCGAAGATGACATTGCCGGCACCATCGACGGCGTAGCCACTCCCAAAAGAATTGCCGCTACCTGTCGAGCCGGTGTAACCGGTCGTGAAGGTAGGGGTGATGATGTCGAGCGGATGTGCGTTGGTAAAACTACTCAGGACGACGCCAACGCCTATATCACCGAAGATGGCGTTGCTGCTGGAGTCCACGGTCACGGAAACACCGAAGGATTGCCCCAGAGTGGGACCGACGCCGCCGGGTGAAAAGCTGACCTGCGCGCTCAGGCCGATGCCTTGCAGGAAGCTGGTGGCGATCGGGGTTCCGGAGGGGGCGAAGAGCGCGATCGCTCCATAGCGCACGCCTGGGCGGGTGGGTGTGAAGGTGGCGGCGACGGTGCAGGTATCGCCTGCGTTGTAGGTCTTTCCGGTGACGCAGACGTTCGCGGCCTGGGTGGCGGCGGCTTGGAAGTCGAGGGTAAGATCCCCCTGCGTGGAGACAGCGTAAGGAGTCGCGGCCAGGGTTCCGCCGACATCGAAGGTAAAAGTCGCGCTCTGGGCTGGGGCCACCGTGCCAACGTTCAGGGAGCCGAAGTTTTCCGCGCTGGACTCAGCGAGCTCGTTCGCGGGATTCACATAGATGAGACCAAGATTGACGATATAGAGATTGCCATGCGAGTCGAGGCTAGCGCCGACACCTGCAATGGCGGTGGAGGCGGCGGTGAAGACCATCGGCGCCGTGGTGTAGATGGCACCATTGGGAACGGCCTTGAAGGTTCCGTAGTTTTCATTCGTGATGATGACCGCACCCGCAGCGTCCACGGCAATGCCTTGCGGCGTCACGACGGAGCCGCTGTCCTGGTAGGTGGTGCTATCCATGACGACGCTCTGGGTGTAGGTGCCGCCGGAGAGGGTCTCCTTCAAGACACGTTTGTTGCCGGTCTCGGCGATATAGACAGTCCCGGCGCTGTCCAGGGCAATGCCGTCAGAGCCGGAGCCGTCGTTGGGGACATTCAGGCCTGCGGCGACGGTGCTCTTGGTGTATGTGCCGCCCGAGAGCTTCTCCAGGTAAACGGAGCCCGTGCCCGCATCAAGCACGTAGACGTCTCCAGCGGTGTCGACAGCGATCCTGTAGGCGCCGGTAAAGGTATTAGCGACGGTGCTCTCGGTATAACTGCCGCCGGAAAGGGTCTCCTTATAGACGATGTGAGCGCCGTCGGCGACGTAGAGATTGTTGGAAGAGTCAATAGCGACGCCGTAGGGAGTGCCCGCGCCGGTGGAGATGGTGCTCTGGGTGTAAGTGCCGTCGGGGTTAAGGGCTTCTTTATAGAGGGCGGCAGTGCCGATATCTGCGACGAAGACGTTGCCGGCGGAGTCGGCGACGGCGCTGGTGGCAAAGCTGAAGCCGTTTTTGATAGCGGTTCTTACGGTGTAGGTGATGTTAGGCCCCTGGGCGATCGCGGGCTGGACCGCGAAGAAAACGAGCAAAGTGACACAGAGATGCGTGGCCCGACGGAGGAGAGGATGGGTGGGGAGGGACATAGAGGTAGGCAGCATCAGAGCTTCTCCTTGAGTTCTTCAAATGACCGCCGGCAGATTTGTAACTGACCGGCTGGTGAATCCTGCAGGTGCAGGCCGGATTGCTGGAGCGCGCGGCGGATGAGGTCTGTGTTGGTACGGACATCTCCGTCCGCCCGGGCAGCGATGGTGATCCAGGGGCTGCCGCAAGCGGGACAAACCGTCGGTGTGTTCGCAGCGTCCGGTTCGCCATCCTGAACGTGGGGCGTTGAACCTGCAACCGAGATGGTCACTTCGCGGTGCTGGAACTCGATCGAGAGCCGCTTCGTTATTTTCATGTCGCCCTCGGTGAAGCGTGATGGACCGGGGTTGTCGTTTCCGATGTTGGAAATCAGAGTTGCTATACTGTGCTCGTCTGGATCCCCTAAAGTTCCGAGTCCACTTCCCTCGGCACAACCAGTTCTCCCACAGCGACCGAAACGGCGTCCTCAAGTCCGGATCAATCGCCCCTCAATTCAGGCTCAATCTCCCCATGTCCTTTATTGCTAATGGTTTAGTTGATTTTGAAGACTATGAAATTGATCGCGCCCGATGGCAGTTGAGCTGGCGGGACGAACCCCTGCAACTCAATCGGAAGACCTTCGACCTCCTGCTCTACCTGATCGATCACCGGGAGCGGGTGGTAGGCAAGGATGAACTGCTGCAGGCACTTTGGCCAGAGCAGTTCATCGAAGAGAGCAACCTGACCCAGCACATCTTCCTGCTCCGGAAGGCGCTCTCGCGGCACGAATCCGGAACAAAGATTATCGAGACCGTTCCTGGGCGAGGCTATCGCTTTGCAGCCGTCATTAAGGAGCAGCAGCCGGCTACGGATCGGATGGTCATCAGCGCCAGCGAGTCCATCACCCGCATCACCCTTGAGGAAGAAGAAGAAGAGAACATCCCGAAGCTGCCCTTCCAAGACCTCGAAGTCACCCAACCGCTGCTGGCTACGCCATCCAGAAAGCGTCGTATCTATTGGATAGCCGGTGGATCTGTCGCCGCCGTGGCGCTTTGCGTCGCAGGCTGGTTCGCCTGGCAAAGGTGGCTCGACCGCTCCAGCTCGCAGCCCGTCCAGGTCATCCTCATGCCGCTCGACGGCACGACTGGCGACCCCGTGCTCGACCGCTCCCTCGTCGATGCCCTGCGCATTGACCTCTCGCAGAGCCCCTTCGTCTCTGTAATCCCGGGCACCGCCGTTCAGTCCACGCTCACCCAGATGCACAAGGCCGATGGGCCCATGACCGAGGCCGTCGCGCGGGAGGTCTGCGAGCGCACCAATAGCCAGGCCGTGCTCGCCGGCAAGATCGCCAGGGTCGGCAGAGAGTTTCTCCTCACCGAACAGGCCAGCAGCTGCGTCGACGGTTCCTTCATCGGGGCCGCCAAACGCGAAGTCGAAAGCACCGAACATCTGCCGCGCGAGATCGATGACCTTGCCGAAAGCCTGCGGCAGAAGCTGGGCGAGTCCCGCAGAAGCATCGCCCGCTTCAGCACGCCGCTCTTCTCAGCCGACACCGCTTCGCTCGACGCCCTCAAGGCCTACAGCCGCGCCTCCTACGACTCCGAACGCGGCAAGCGGCCCGAAGCCATTGAGTTGCTCAAGCAGGCCATCGCCTTCGACCCCAACTTCGCCACGGCGTACTTCGACCTCTCAACCAACTATCGCGGCTCGGGCGACCATGAGGCCGAGCTTGCCGCCATCCAGAAGGCCTATGACCTTCGCGGCTACGTCAGCAAAGCCGTGCAGTTCGCCATCGTCGCCCGCTACAACACCCTGGTCACCGGAGACCTCTTCGCGGCGGAGCGCAACCTGCAGAGCTGGACCGAGATCTATCCCCGCACAGCCACGGCGTGGAACAATCTCTCCAGCGTGCAGCGCGACCTCGGACGCATCTCCGAAGCGGTCTCCTCCAGCGAAAGAGCCTTGGAGCTCATGCCGACCAACCAAGCGATGTACGTCAACCTCGCGGTCAGGCAGTTGCACGCCGACAATCCAACTGCGGCCCGCTCCACTCTCGACCGGGCCATCGCCAAAGCTCTTGATGGAGACCGCGTGCGCAACCTCTACATGGAGATCGCCTACTACCAGCGCGACGACGCGCTTATGCAGACCCAGGTAGCCTGGAGCGCGGCCCACACCAACTCCCCATTCTTCTTCCTTACCCAGGCGCAGATCGCGGCAGCCGAGGGCAGGCTGGCAGACGAACAGAGGCTGGTGGGCAAGGCAACGGCTCTCTTCCGCACCCAGGGACTGGCCGACGTCGCCGACAGCAACGCCAGAATCATGGTGATCGGCCTCATCGAATCGGGACAAAAGGAGGCCGGCGAAAAGCTCTTCCACAGCCTGCCCCCCGATCTCGCCGATCCCTGGTATCTGCTCGGCCTCGTCTACACCGGCGATCCTCAAGGCGCGCTCGCCGGGCTCAAGGCGATGCAGGCGAAGTATCCAAAAGGAACCCTCGTCAACCTCTTCTGGACTCCTTATATTGAGGCCGAAACCGCTCTAGCCGCTCACAAGCCGAAGGATGCCGTCGCTGTCCTGGAGCCGACCCGCGCCCTCGATGGTAGAGACCTATTCCTGCCCGAGCTTCGCGGCGACACTTTCCTCGCCGCCGGCGAACCTCTGCGCGCGGAGAAAGAGTATCGCGAGGTCCTCGCCCATCCGTCCCTCGAGCCCATCTCGGAAAACATCCCGCTCGCCTGGCTTGGCCTCGGCCGCGCCGTCACCGCCGAAGGCAATCACGCTGCGGCCATCGACGCCTACCAACACTTCTTCACCCTCTGGGCCCACGCCGATCCCGATGCGATGTATCTCAAGCAAGCCAGACAGGAGTTCGCCGCTCTGCAAACGGTCCTGTTGGCCAAATAAGTGGTGCAGGGACAAAACTGAATAGCTTTCCGCCCTGAGGGATCGCTGACGAGACTATCAGCTTGTCACGGTCAACTGGGCCGGGATAAATGAGTTTGGGCTACTCCCCACAGGTTCAGCTCGGTACTCCGCTTGGCAAAAGTTTGTCGCATCTGTGTCGCAAAGACCGCCGATTGGGTCGGCTTTGCGATTCGTAAGCAGTTTATTTTCTATAGTTTGGTTTGGGACTTACTTTTGCCGCAGTCAGAACCGCCAACTCTCCACGAGCTGCTTGCAGGATCGGCGAGGCAATATCAGCGGTTCTCCACATGTGCAAGAAGCTTTGATAGGCCTCCGTCGCTGCATTCGTCTTGCCCTGTTGCGCCAAGGCGCGCGCCAAGCCGAGCTGAGACAGTGGCAGAACGAACGACTCCGGGTTAACCTCTGGATGCGCTAGAACCCGGCGGAACTCGAGTTCCGCCGCCTGGGGTTGTTTGGCCAATAGGAAGGCGCGGCCCCTGAGCCAGTTGTAGTCGAGAGTCGCACCCTCAAAGCCAAGGGTAGGCTCCAATGCGGTAATAGCTGCATGAGAATCGTTTTTTGCCAAAGCGATACTGGCGAGAGCGATGGGACCGTAGATATGGTTCCATTCCGTCGACTCAGGAAAGTTCTTGTGTTCTGCATTGATGAGATTGATTGCCTCTGTTGCATGTCCAGTCTTTGCCAGTGCCAGGACCTCGCCTGGCTCCTCAGGGTCGATTGGTCCTATGTTGAGCAACTGCTTCGCGTTGTTCATGTCCTCAACATCGGCAAACTCCGCAGCCAGTTCCTGCGCATACTGCGTGGAAAGGGAGGTGAGCCCCTGACGTTCCAGGATCTCTCTGGCCTGCGCGAGAAAACGCATAGCATCGTTTGTCCGGCCTTCAGTGAGTGCAATCTCCATTTGTTTCAGACGGACATGCGTTGCACCGGGGTGAGAATCTGCCCAGGCGACCTGTGCAGCCATTTGTGCCTCATCGTGCTGTAGGTTGGCGAGCACCAGTATCTGACTGCGGAGCAACTCTCCATCCTGGCCGCGCGCGATGGCCAACTCACCTGTGGCGTGCGAACCGGCCAGATCGCCGGCGTGCATTTGTTCAAGGGCAAGCCCGTAGTAGAGCGTCTGAATATGCGGATTCAGGTCGATCGCTCGCTTCATCGCCGCCACGGAGGCGGCATGATCGCCTAGCTCACGATCAATCTGGGCGAGTCCAGCCCAGGGGACGATCTCGCGTGGATAGAGATCGGCCCAGTCCCGATAATTACGCTGCGAGGCATACAGATCACCCGTGATGGCGGAGTTGTAATGCGCGACGATGTACAGCTGGGTAGGTCGGTTAGCCACTGCTCGCAGTTCGAACGCCTTGCGTACATAAAGGCGTTCGTTCCCCCTATCCCCTTCGTTGGCATAGGTATTCGAAAGCGAGAGATAGGCTGCGGCAAACTGCGGATCAAGCTCGACAGCCCTTTGCAGAAGGCCGATGCCCTCTGACAATTTGCCCTGGTATGTGAGAGAGATGCCCTGGCTGAACGCCTCCAACGCCTCGATAGATCCCGTGTTCGTGGGGAACAGGGGTGCGTTGAAACGCGCAATGGTGCGCCGCGACTCACCCAGGCTGTGTCGCAGGGTTGCGGTCAGCTTGTCAACGGAGCGAGGAAGGTCGTCGGGCTTGCTTGCCTCCCCCTTGGCTGAGGCCAGCGGAGCGCCATCCACACAGTTGATGGCCTCTTCCGTGATGAGGTAGTGGGCACCAGAGCGAGCCAGCGTGCCGCGCAGCATCGCCTGACTGCTGTTGCGCTCGCAGATGTCGCGCGCCATGTTGGCGGTCACTGGGTCATCGGGCTTATGCATCATCTGTGTGAGCGTCTTGCGAACGGCTGCGGTAGAAAGCACACTGACAAACGGGCTCTGCGAAAGATCGACGCGCATGGCTGAGAGCAGAGCCTGATCGAGGGCAGTGTCCCCGGTTGACCCCTCAAAGTCCGCGAGCACCACCTGCACCGGCGGACCGCCTACGCGGTCTTCGTAGCGCTGCCAGCCGAGCCAGCCAACCGCGCCCAGCAACAGAACACCCGCCGCAACGAAGATCAGGGCAAGCGGCGATTGCCACACGGCGATGCGATCTTCGGTCTCTTCCTCAAACACCAGGTGCGAGTGAGTGGCCTCGATGGTCTGGAGGGTGGGCGCAGGCACATTCCCGACTGAGTCCGGCACCGGCAGTTCCACGACGTGGGCCGTGAACTGATATCCCCTCCCGGGGAGAGTAGCAATCACATCCTGCCCTTCCGCTCCAAGTGCCTTGCGCAGGAGGAAGACGTTCTGGGTCAGGTTGGACTCCTCCACAATCGCGTCCGGCCAGACCGACTGTAGCAACTCATCTTTGGAGAGCAGCCGGCCCGGGTTCTCCACCATGAACACCAGCAGGTCAAAGGCCTTCGCCGGAAGCGCAATCGGCTGGCTGCTCCGTATCAGCTTGCGCCGAGCCCGGTCTACATCGAACTCCCCAAACCGTAATGTTCTGATTCCGTTGGCTTTGAGAAGCAAAGAGAACTCCTGAGAATTTATCGAGATGGGCTGAGGACGGATTCCGGTTCGTTGCCCGATTGTAAGCGGAAGCCCGGAAGCGGAACAAAGATTCTCGCCCGGCCTCACCTCTTGTTTGCACTTCATGGACAGGAGATCAAGGAGCTTCCATGATCTTTCGCCGCCGTCGCGTCCGCATCGAGCTGGAAGAAAGTACCCTCACGCTCCGTCTGTCTGCCCCTTCGGTCGCCTCCCCGCCTGTCGTCACTAACCTACCTCCTGCCGCTACCGCACTCGCTCAGCCGAAGCCCGATGTGGTCTCCCGCGCTGCGAACGAGCCTAAGTTCATTCCGAAAGGAAGCCGTCATGTCTGATCGCCTCTTCACCCTCCTGATTACGATTTCGTTTTTCGTCTTTATGCTCCTTTGGGTTCCGTTTCTGGAGCTGTGCCTATGGCTTAGTCGCAGGTTCTCCGGTCGACGTTTACCGGTACTTTGCGCGGGACTTGCGCTGCTCTCGGTTCACGGCCGCGCACTGTGCCAATTTAAGGTGCTGAACAGCATTACCACCTATGCGGGCAACGGTACGCGGGGCTTCAGCGGGGACGGCGGCCAGGCAACCAATGCCGAGTTCAACAATCCCTACGGCGTCGCCGTCGACAAGGCCGGTAATCTCTATATCGCCGATGTGACGAACAGCCGTGTGCGCAAGGTGGCACCCAACGGGATCATCACCACCGTAGCAGGCAACGGCACGGCTGGTTTTGCTGGCGATGGTGGTCAGGCTACCAGCGCGGAGTTGAAGGGCCCCCAGGGGCTTGCACTCGACAGCAGCGGCAATCTATATATCGCCGACATCAACAATAGTCGAATCCGCAAAGTTTCCCCGGCCGGCATCATCTCCACCATCGCGGGCAACGGCACTTCCACCGACTCCGGCGACAACGGACCGGCCACGAGTGCGGGCATGGCTCCATCTGAGCTCGCCTTCGACGCTACCGGCAATCTCTATGTCGTCAGTAACAATGTCGTACGCAAGATCTCGGCGTCGGGCACTATCACCACCTTCGCCGGGACCGGCGCCTCCGGCTTCAGCGGCGATGGCGGCCTGGCCACAGTGGCGACCTTCTCCAGACTGGGCGGTCTGGCTGTAGACGCAGCGGGCAATGTGTATATCGCCGACTCCGGCAACCATCGCGTCCGCGAGGTGACCATCGCCGACGGCAAGATCAACACCTTCGCCGGGACTGGTGGCAGCGGTTCCTCCGGCGATGGCGGTCCAGCCCTCAATGCGCAACTTACCCCCATCGGGCTTGCCTTGGATGCGTCTGGAAACCTCTACATCACAGACCAAGTCAACTACGTGGTTCGCGAGATACTCGCCGCGACAAAGGACATCATCACCGTAGCCGGCAACGGCACCTCGGGAAACGGCGGCGACGGCTACCTCGCCACCAGCGCCCAGTTCGACAATATTCAGGACATCGCCATCGATGGCAGCGGCAACCTGTACGTTGCGGACTACAACAGCAACCGCATCCGTGCCATAGGCCCGCTCTTCATTCCTTCCACAGCCGTCGGCAGCAGCGCGGCGCGGCAGTACTACCTGCTGCAGACCACAGCGGCCGAGACGATCACCAGCTTTATTGCTTCAGCTTCGCAGGGCAACAAGCAGGAGTATGTCATCGGCGCTGTGACTGGCTGTGTTGTCAACGGCACTACCAGCAATGCCGCAGGCTCTATCTGCGCTGTACCGATCACCTTTACGCCGGCATATCCGGGACAGCGACCTGTACCGCTGCTTGCCGTGACTAGTGGAGGTAATCTCAGCTTCGGCATGAATGGACTTGCTACCGCGCCGCTCGCGACGCTGACGCCCGGCATCATCAACACTCTGCTGACAGATTTCTCGGTGCGTGTCGGGTCATCGATGGCGATGGACAACGCCGGGGATATCTTTGTTCCGGATTACGACCTCTGCGTCGTGTACAAGATCACCCCGGCGCTGGCCGTCTCCACTGTCGTTGGCATGAGCGGCCAGTGCGGTTCCTCAGGCAACGCCGGCCCTGCCACAAGCGCGCAGATATGGGATCCGCAAGGTATCGCCCTGGACTCTGCTGGCAATCTCTACATTGCCTCTGGTGGCACTGGGAGCAACGAGCTGCGTAAGGTCTCGATGGCGACCGGTACGATTTCGAACGTTGCCGGCAATGGCACCTACGGGTACTCCGGTGATGGCGGCCTGGCAGTGAATGCGGAGATAGGATCGCTCTCAGCGGTCGCCGTCGATCCTGCGGGCAACCTCTACTTGTGCGACCACGGAAACAGCGTCATTCGGAAGGTCAACGCAACCACGGGCATCATTACGACGATAGCCGGTACCGGTGCGACGGGCTATAACGGTGACAACCAACCCGCTACGAGCGCCAACATATCGCCTTTTGATGTTTCCACGGATGCGGCAGGCAACGTTTACATCGCCGATAGCCAGCGCCTGCGACGCGTGGATGCGACGACAGGCACTATAACGACGGTAGCAGGAAACGGGGGCACGGGCGCTCCGACCGACGGTGTGGCCGCTACCAGTTCAACCATCGGCTCCGAGAGCGCGCCTATCTTCGATGCAGCGGGAGATTTCTTCTTCGGTAGCAGCGGTGCGATTCGCAAAGTCACCATCAGTACTGGCCTCATCTCGACGGTCGCCGGCATCAACTCCCAAGGTTTTGTGCCTTCCTCTGGCGACGGCGGGCTGGCGACGCAGGCCTACATCAATCCCTCGAGCGTCACCCTCGATCCAACCGGCAACCTGCTGATCGTCGGAGCGGATTACCTTGGATCATCGCTTCGCCGTGTCGATGCGTCCACAACCTCACTCACCTATCCAACCAGCACGGCAGTCGGGAGTCTAGACACCGCCGATGACCCGAAGACCGCCATCCTCAGTAACATCGGCAACGAGCCGCTCACGGGCTTCTCGGGCAACGGGGCCATCACATCTTCCTGGTTGATCGACGCTTCCTCCACCTGCTTCCCCTTCAGTCCACTAGCTGCTGGTAGCAACTGCACACTTCCGGTGGACTTCAAACCAACGATCTCCGGCTCGCTCACCGGAACGCTGACGCTGCTGGACAACTCGCTCAACGCACAACCGGCAAACCAGACCATAGCGCTCTCCGGCACGGCGACGGGGGGCAGCCTCAGCATATCGCCCACCACGCAGACGTTTACAGCGACCGCCGTCGGCAGCATCTCGTCGTCGGCGACATCGACCATCACCAACAACACCTCGAGCGTCGCCTATCTCAGCGCGGGATCTCTGTCGGACTCCACCGACTTCACCCAGACGGACAACTGCAAGGGGACGGTCCTCAATGGCGGTGGGACCTGCACGGTCACCTTCAACTTCACACCGCAGAGCACCGGCCCCCTGAGTTCGACGTACACCATCAGCGGTGCCGACTACACGAACAACCCCCTCGGCACGCTGACCGTGGCACTATCCGGGACTGGCAATCCTGCGCCGACACCGCAGGCTGTGCTCAATCCGACATCGCTCACCTTTACCACGGTGGTCAACACTGCGGCGTCTAACCAGAGCGTCACATTGTCGAATCCTGGTGCCGTCACACTGAATAGTGCTTCGTTCGGCATCAGCGGCACAAACGCCTCTTCCTTCACCGTTGTCAGCAACAACTGCGGTAACTCACTCGCCGCAGGTAGCTCTTGCACCATCACCGTGGGCTTCCCGGTCATTGTCGCCGGCACGTATAGCGCAACGTTGACGGTGACCGACAACGCCTCGCCTGCGACGCAGAGCGTTTCGCTCACCGGCCTCGTCACCGGTGCCGGTCAGGCAACACTGACCCCGCCCTCCATCAACTTTGGCAATGTCACGACAGGCAGCTCCACGGCGTCGCAGACACTTACCCTGGCCAACACAGGCACTGCGTCCTATTCCATTACCTCGATCAGCCTCATCGGAACCAACGCTTCCAGTTTCAGCATCACCTCGAATACCTGCGGTTCGTCCCTCGGCGTGGGCAGTTCCTGTAGCATCGCAGTCAACTTTGCGCCCACCTCTACTGGGGCACAGACGGCATCGCTCATAGTGGTCGATTCGGAGGGTACGCAAACCTCCAGCCTCAGCGGCACCGGCAACGCTGTACCTGTTCCCAAGGCGGTCCTCAATCCGAGCTCGCTCACCTTCACCACAGTGGTGAACACGACCGCTTCCAGCCAGAGTGTCACACTGTCGAATCCCGGCAACGCCACTCTGAATATCTCCTCCGTAGGAATCAGCGGCACGAATGCCTCGGCCTTCACTATTGTGAGTAACAACTGTGGTAGCTCCCTCGCGGCAGGCGGAGCTTGCACGATCGCAGTTGGCTTCCCGGTCATTACGGTGAGCGCATACAACGCCACGCTGACGGTGACCGACAACGCCTCACCTACGACACAGACAGTTTCGCTTACGGGTTCCGTAAACGGAGTGGCGCAAGCTTCGCTTACACCGTCGACCCTCAACTTCGGCAATGTAACGGCAGGCAGCTCCGTGGCCTCTCAAACTCTCACTCTGGCCAACGTTGGCACCGCATCGTTCTCGATCGCTTCGATCGGTCTCACAGGAACAAACGCTGCCAGCTTCAGCATCACTTCCAACAACTGCGGCTCATCACTTGGCGCTGGTAGCTCCTGCATCGTCGCGATCAACTTCAAGCCATCGGCCGCGGCAACGCAAACAGCATCTCTCACTGTGGTCGATTCGGCGGGTATGCAAACGTCCAGTCTTAGCGGAACGGGAGTAGTGCCGGCCACTACGCCCGACTTTATGTTGACCGCAACGCCAGCCAATCAGAGCAGCTATCAAGGAACCTCCGTTACGTACCAACTCGTCATTGCTCCGGCGCAGTCGAGCACTCCGTTCACTACAGCCATCGCTCTCACCGCCTCCGGTCTGCCCTCCGGAGCGACCGCAACGTTCGCGCCAGCCAGTGTCACGCCAGGTGCGGCAACTGTTGGGAGCGTCATGACGGTCGCCATACCCGCTCTGTATGGCGAAAACCGCAGCGTACCCGCCAACGGCCCAGGCCGCTCGATGATCTTATCCGCAACGTTGCTCTTCGCGTTGGGACTCACTGGGAAGAAACGACTGCGCCGCTACTTCTCGTCTGCGCGGATGCTGCTTCTACTCGCGCTCATCGGCAGTCTATGCACCGCGATGACTGGCTGTGGTGCTGGCACCGGCTTCGCAGTTCCGCGGAGCACCTCCACAATCACCATTACCGGCACGAGCGGAACGCTGATCCACAGCGCCACGGTCACCCTCACCCTGAAGTAAGGAGAACTCCCATGATCGCCTTGAACCTTCGTCTACGCTCGCGTCTCCTCGCCGCAGGACTTGTCTTCGTCGCCGCAACACTTACGCCCGCGTGCCTCGCCCAGCAATCGCACCCCGTAGAAATGGGTGCCAGCTACACCTATCTGCACACGAACATTCTTCCAGGTTGCAACTGCTTCTCATTGAATGGGGGTGACCTGCAAGCTGCGATCGGTCTGAACCGTCACTTGCAGACCATTGGAGAGGCGGGAGCAACCCATCGTGGAGGAATTACACCGGATGGGTACGCTCTTACTCAGATAACGTACACCTTCGGCCTGCGCTATTTTCCGTTCCCCGCTGCAAAGCTCCGCCCCTTCGGGGAGTCGCTCTTCGGCGGGGCTCATGCCCTGGGTTCGCTATCCCCAGGCAACAATCCCATGGGAGGCACCTCCAACGCCGTTGCCTTCCTGACCGGCGGGGGCGTAGCACTTCAAGTAAGCCGGACAGTTGAATTGCAACCAGCTCGGATTGACTACGAACTCACCAACTTCCACAACGGGCAGGCGAACCATCAGAATGACCTGCGGCTATCCGTCGGACTGCTTTATCGTCTCGGGGTTCGACATAACTAGAACGGAAAATAGCCATTGCGCTATTGGCCGAAGATTACTGTGAAGATTCTCTCGACAATGTCGAGAGAATCGGTTTGCTAGAGCAAGCCAAGTAAGAAGCACGCATTTCCCATCAATTCGGCTGAACAGCCCCAGCCAAATTGACGGGGCAGATCGACTGCTAGTTGGCTGAGCAAAGCTTCTCAGTGCTCTGCGCTTGTGTCTCCCTACTCTTCGAATTGGACGATGCGCTGCCCAATCTCTCAATAGCTTGCCGTCATTAGGGCATTGACGCTGCGGGCTGACGCGGTCTGCAGCGCATGGAGAAGCGCAGCAATCTCTGTCCGTATATTGCTATGTCGCTATTCGATCATCTTCTCTCTTTGAGTAACGAGGTTGGGGCATGCGAGCATTCTCTTCGATTCCGATAGCATGTTCTGTGAAAGGTAAATCGGGCTGCTCCCCCACGGGTACAGCCCGGTGCTCCGCTTGGTAAAAGTTTGTCGCATCCTTGTCGCAAATACCGCCCATTGGGCCGGTTTTGCCGACTCTGCCGGTTTATAAGTCCTTTGCCGTCTGTATTTTGCGTGGGGACTCATTCCATGGCATGGAAGAGGTCATCGGTTCGATCCCGATCAGGTCCACCAATTAATTCAATAACTTAGCGGAACCCCCTCCAAAAGCTTGGCAGCACTTTGGCAGCAAATTCGCTGCTGCTCGCGGTCAAGCTGTACCAGTTGTCTCCCTGCCCCCTTCTGAAGCGCTAAGCTCCTAAAGATTTTCTAAAATATTTAGTGCACCATCGCTGCTGCCGCAGCTGTGGTCGTACGCGCTCGTCCCTTGCTCGCGAGCCTCTTGAGCGTGCCGTTCAGCTCCTGATGTATGGAGTCGACCGTGGCCCTCACGCCTTCGGGCAGTTCCTGCATGTAGACGTCAGTTGTCGTCGCCACGCGGGAGTGTCGCATCATCCCCTGCACATCCTTGACTGTCCCTTTCCTCTGGGCCAGCGTCGCGATGGTGCGGCGGATGACTTGGAACGTGAGCTTCGGCAGTGCAAGCTCCTTCGCCAGCTTATGCAGAACCCGCTTGCGATAGTTGCTCGAATCCAGAAAGGAACCGTCTCGGTTCGGAAAGATGAACGCGTCCGGCTCGGAAGGCGACATATTGTGCCTCTGTTTCGATCTGTCGTACTGCTCTTGGCTCGCCTGCCGCCAGTGCAGCAGGTCGTCGGATAGCTCACTCGCAATCGGCACCTCCGCAAGACTTCCTTTCGTCTTTCCGTAGGCGCGAATCTTGCCCTTGTAGATCGTCTCCACAAGGGTGAGGGAGATCGCGGACACGCGATGGCACTTCCACCGGAGAGCAAACAGTTCGCTCGGACGGAGTGCATTCGTCATGTCCAGCTTCAGCAGAATCCGGTCACGAAGAGCGAGCCTTGATAGAGCCGCGCGGAGTTGTTCCCAAGTCAGCACAGTCTTATCGGTCTCCCGCAGGTTCGCGGGAGTTTTCACCGTGCGGGCAGGATCCTTCGGCAGGAAATCCTGATCCACCGCTTCGGCAAAGATCGCCTTCATGTACGCCCGAATCTGCAAAACTCTATCCTTGGACCGCGTCCTGGCAAGCTTATTAAGGTGGGTCTGTAGCGTGAACTTGTCGAAGTTCTCAAGACGTACGTCCTTGAACTCGTCAACGAGATCGGCCTGGATAAGATACTTCTTCACCTTGGCTGTCTCTTCACGCCAGTCCGCCTCTTTTAGCGGCAGGTAGCGGTGTCGTACAAACCAACCGAAGGTGACAGATCCGTTAACCATGGACTTGTCGCCGTTCAGTGGTTGTTTCCCCAGCCTGGCAATTTCGTTTGCCAGTTTTTCTCTGGCTTGCGATTTCGACATCTCGCCCTTCAAACCAAGAATGATTTGGGCGGCGGCTGGTTTGGGTTCATTGGTTTCGGAATCAATCTCGCTTCGACGGAAGTAACCGTACCACTTCTTTCCCCGAAGCCTGACCCATCCCTTCTGATATGAAGTTCCCATTTATCCCTCAAGCTCTGTGGGCGGAATAATCGGGCTACGCCCATTTTACCGAGATTTCGAAGTCCGAAGCAGCAGCTATTTCCAAGGAGATGCAACAGCAATGGAGGCGAATCTCCCGCGCATGCCGATGTGTTGTCACCGACGATGATTCCCACTTTTCTACCGTTCGCCATACCTCTCTCAGACCATCTGATAGTCCGGTTCACCCTATACGGCGGCTCAATGAAGAGAGTCGTTCCCGTTCGTCGATAAATGCCTCGATGGCGCTGTTGCGGTAGCGGAGCGCCCCATCGCCCATCCGAATAACAGGCAAATAGGGCTTCTTGCGAGAGGAGTGATCCCAGACCCAGTCAGTACTCACATGCAGCCGGTCTGCCACTTCTTCCGCCGTCAGAAGTGGATCTGCATGAGTCGACCGGACTGGCGGCTTGCGAGCCGGCAGTGAGGTTGCTGTGTGATTGGCGGCTTCGCTGTCCACGGGGAAGCTGCCCGCTGTGTGATTGAGTAGAGCCATAGTCCTCCATCGTCTGCGTTGATATTTACGCGCCGCAAGAGCCGAAGCGGTGTCCTGCTGACAGACTGGAGGGAATCACTCTTTCAGTCCAATACTTGCTGTCTATGGCAGTTCGACAAGAAGCTATGGCACGCACGGATCTAAGGGGCAGCCGTCGGACGAAGTGCGGTCACGTCGACGTGACTTATTGACAGTACGGATTTCCTCAGCCAACACTTGATGCACGGATGTTTCAGGAAAGAAGGTCGTTTTGTCTTGATTTGAGCGTTGATTCCTCCCACCGGAGTGTTACGGGCCATGTCAGAACTCGTCGAATTTAGACACCTGAAGTACATCGTTGCAGTAGCCGAGACCGGCAACATTACTCGAGCTGCTGAACGCCTCTACGTTTCCCAGCCTTCTCTAAGCAAACAGATCCGCGACATAGAAGAAGAGATCGGAGTACAGATCTTTGACCGCTATCCAGACGGCGTTGTTCCCACGCCGGTGGGCCAGATGATTGTGGACTATGCAATCAATGCACTCTATGGGCGGACGCATATTCTGAAGATGGCTAAAGAAGTGTTCCTCGGGAACATTCCTCCACTCAGATTAGGATTCTCTTCCTTCGTCAATCCACGCCATCTACAGAAGTTCCGGATGAACTACAACCGGTTGTTCCCCAACTGTGTCCTGAACCTCTCCGGTGGCGATACCGTGCATGTTCTACAGCGTGCGGAGCGTGGTGAGATCGATTGTGCGGTTCTGCCCCTACCAATAGTCGGTTCAACTTGGCATGTGCAACAAATCGAAAGTTGCGCTCTCGTCGTGTGCATGCGCGCAGATGATCCCTTGACCGAAAGATCACAAGTCACCGTTACTGAGCTCTCCGAGCGGCTAACGATCTTTCGAGACCCCGAAGGGCACCCCTCTGCGCACACTCGACTTGTGCAGATGTTTTCAGACGTGGGCCAAGTGTTCCATATCTCCTGCTCTGCAACGACGCCTCATGACATTCAACATCTCGTCCGTGACGGTTATGGACTGGCTTTGGTCAGCGAGGACACGCTGCTGGAGAGCGACGTAACCACACGCCACATAGCGGGTGTTCGTTGGACGGCGGACATCGCTTTCGTTCATCACAGAGCTGCGGAACACCCTGCGCTTTCCTTGATCACTCGCTACCTCCTGAATGGTTCCTCGCCTGTGTCAATGCCCCGCAAGAGACCGCGCGCCGATCCACCCCAACTGCCCCTTAGGTTCTCCCTCAAGTAGTCAGCCATCTCGATCTGCCCAGTGTTTCAATGTCCGATAGGCATAGCCACAAGCTATGGCAACTCGAGTAACAAGTATTGGACGGCTCTTCTCTTAGGTTCTACCTTCCGAATCAACACGGTGAACGACAAGCCGTTCGGGAGGATAAATGCTTCGCCAATTCCATAACTCCAGTCACAATCAACCTCGGCAGCGGCATGACGCCCCGGCTCGTGGTTCTAGGCCGGGTCTCTTCGTAAGACTGCGGAGCAAACACCCATCGGGACAACGTGTCACACGCGCCATGCGCATTATGGCCCCAACCTTCTTAGCAATGTCCTATGCGTGTATAGCGCACGCACAGGGAACGATGGACTTCTCAGGAGCGCAAACGCTTATGGGAACGTTCAAAACTTTTGCCATATACGCTGGGGCTGTTATTTGCTTCGGCGGGCTCATCTTCGCGGGAATCCGCATGATGAGTGGGCGTTTTCAAGATGCTATACCAGGCCTCTTCGGTGCGCTGTTCGGCGCCGGAGTGCTCGGCTGGGGAGCCGGTTGGATCGGCTCTCTGACCGGACAGTCGATGTAGGAGGTACATCGACATGACCAAGCGGGGAGAACCGTTACCGATCAATCAGGCCATGAACAGGCCCAGAGCCAAGCTAGGGCTCGACCTCTCGACATGGATGGCCATTGTGTTTGTGAACGTAACGGTTTTCCTCGTTGGGTTCCGGCTGCTGGCGATGATTAGCTTTCCGACGATGGCAGTCGGTGCATGGCTCATCGTCCGCGAACACCCAAAGATGTTCCAACTGTGGGGCTTGAGCCTCAGCCAGAAGAGCTACTATGACCCGCGCAAACACTGAGCAATCCAAGCATACGCCGTGGTTCGCAAAGGCCGGAGCTGCGTGCAGCATCGTTCCGATTGCACGCTTCGTCGGCCCGGACATCTTCGCCCTCAAGGGCGGCGGGTATGCATGCCTGTTCGCGCTCACCGGCATCGACGAAGAGGGCTTGACCGACCAGGAACTTGAGTCGCGGATGCGATCCATCGAGGGCGCGTTGCGCGGACTACCCGAGGGATCGTGCCTCTATCAGTACACCCGCGTCAGGTCGGGTTTCAATCTTCCCAGGCAGACCAGGTACACGAATCCTGCCACAGAGGTGTTCGTAACAGACCGCCTTACCCATCTCGAAAAGACAGCGGCGTTTCGCCGTATTGACTTGCACTGGTGCCTCACGCTGGAGCCGTCGAAAGTGAAAGCGTTTGAGCGCAAACCGCAGGAGAACGCCGCCGACACATCGCGAATGCTCGCGGACCTTGAAAAGACGGCGACCATTCTTCAGAGTCATCTCGGCAGCACGCTTGGCTTGCGGCTGCTAGGCAAAACCGATGCCTTCCAGTTCTTCAGCTACATTTTCAACCTTGAGGAGTGGGCCGATCAGGATCAGCTTCGTAGCGATAGAGGCGTGGACCGCCAGATCGTCAAGAGCCCGGTCGCATGGCACAGTGACTACCTCCAGGTAGGCAAGCGCCATGTGCAGATGTTTTCGCTGAAGGCGACACCAGAGGCATCAAGGCCGTGTCTGTTCTCCGGCCTACTGGCACTCGACTGTGACAGCGTGCTGTGCTCGACATGGCGAGTGAAGTCTACCTCTGCGGCCCGCAGCGAGATCGACGCTCAAGAGAAGTTCATCTCGTTTTTCAAAGTCGGCGTCTTGACACGAGTGATGAGCGGACGCGATACTGCTTCGCTCGAAACTGGGGCGGGCGCGAAGGCTGCCAACAACAGCGTCGATGACCTGAGCGATGTCATCCGCTCGCTCGATAAGAAGGCGCAGGGCGAATACTCCCTGCGGTTGCTGCTGGCAGCACGCAGTCAGGAGCAGTTGCGTAACGCCATCCCCGCAGTGCATAGGATCTTCGTTGATGCCCGCGCGCAGGTAATGGAGGAGACGCTTGGCAATCTGTCGGCGTTCTATGCACTGTTCCCCGGCAACCACAAGTTCAACGTCTTTCCATTGTGGCTCGCGGAGGACCATCATGCGCGGCTCTCTTCTGTGTTTGCTCCCCACATCGGCCATCCTCACTCGGAAGACCTCGATAACGAGTACCTCAACATCTTCGAGACGCGCACCCGGACACCATTCTTTCAGGATGTGTATGTGGATGGTGTGCGCGTCATGCTCATCATCGGCCCTACAGGGTCAGGCAAATCGGTACACGCGAACGCCGCTATCGCGTTGGAGCAGAAATACGGCGGTTTTACCTACATCTTCGACATCGGCGGCAGCTATGAAAGTGTCGTGGAACTCTACGGCGGGCGTGTAGACAGAGTGGGCAAAGACGGCCCGCGCGTCAATCCGTTCGCGCTGGAGCCGACCGAAAGCAACATCAAGTTCCTGTACTCGTTCATCAAGCTCCTGCTTACCAACGGCGGTGCGGAGCTGGAGCCCGAAGACGATGATGTCATCCACAAGGCCGTGCAGGACATGTACCTGCTCGACCCGGAGAACCGCCGTCTCTCGAATCTCTTTCTACCGAAGAAGCTGGACCGTTATCTGTCGAAGTGGGTTGGCAAGGGCATTTATAACGCCGTCTTCGACAACGTCGAAGACAGCCTTTCGCTCTCCCGCCTGCAATGCTTCGACTTCCAAGGAGTGAACAACGAGCAGTACGCCGACCTGATCGAGCCGCTCATGGTATGGCTGCTACGGCGTATTAATGACGTTCTCTACAACCCCGCCAATCTAGGTGTTCCCAAGCACATCCTCATCGAAGAGATCTTCTCTTCGATGAAGAACAAGCAATTGCTCGACGGTGCGCTCGCTTCGATCAAGACGGTGCGCAAGAACCTTGGCGGCGTCACCATGATTGGCCAGTCCGCCGACGACCTTGGGGCCAACGCCGACAGCATCGTGAACTCCTGCACATCCTTCCTCTTCCTGAAAGACGCGACCTTCAATCGGAAGCGTTATGCCGAGCTGTTCAAGATGAACGAGCAGCAGATCGCTCTCTTTGAGAGCCTCCAAGACCGCGAGGCGCTTTATATGCGGCGCGACGGCATTACGAAGGTCGTCACTCTAAATCTCGATAAGCGTAGCTACGCCACGTTCTCCACCAAACCGAAGGACCGGGTGCGGAGGTCGAAGCTGATCGAAAAGTATGG
>JAMFSC010000080.1 GCA_026225095.1 bacterium | reverse complement strand
GGGCGATGGGCTGGTACGGGATGGCGCTGGTGGATGTGCTGGACTGGATTCCGGAGGGGCATCCGCAGCGCGCGGCGTTGATTTCGGCTTTGGGGCGGACGGCGGCGGCGATTGTGAAGTATCAGGATCCCGTGAGTGGGGTTTGGTGGCAGGTGGTGGATAAGGGTTCTCAGGTCACGACGCTTGTGACGGATCCAGCCAAGAGAAGAGCGGAAGGAGTTGTGAGTCCCGCTGCACCCGGAAACTACCGTGAATCTTCGGCGAGTTGCATGTTTGTCTATGCGCTGGCAAAGGGGGTTCGGAAGGGGTATCTGCCGCAGGCGGATGAGGCGAGCGCCCGGCGGGGATGGGCGGGGATTCAGAAAGAGTTTGTGAAGACGGGCGCGGACGGAATGGTGTCGCTGGGCGGGACGGTGAAGGTGGGTGGGCTGGGTGGGAAGCCATATCGCTCGGGGACGTTTGAGTACTACACGCATGAGCCGGTTATATCGGACGATGCCAAGGGGGTGGGGGCCTACCTGATGGCGGCAAGTGAGATGGAATCGGTGCGGTAGATTCGCACGGGAGGACTGTCCTGCCGGACGGGCCCACTACGCGTGGTGCGGTCACGGGGCCTTCGGCAAGACCTTCGTGACTTGCGTAGCTTCGCTTGGTCCTCCCGTTGGTCGGGATGGAGTTTCATCCGGGGCCACTGGGGCGGGTGGGCTCAGGAGGCTGCGGGCAGGCCGGAGGGAGCGGATTGGGATTGTGGCTTCTTCTTTCTAAGGATGGCGGCTGAGAGCAGTGTGATTACGAGGCCGACGGGGAAGGGCTCCAGGAAGGTAAGGGCTGCGTTGAAGAATGGGTTCTCGTAGTTTTCCTTGAGCTTTTGGAGCTTCAGGGTCTGGGCCTGGATGACTTCTGGAGATGCTCCGGAGGCTTTGAGGCTGGCGATGGCGTGCGCGCCGTACTGGTCCATGTAGCCGTGGAGGAAGTTGAAGTAGAGGATCTCCCAGGTGAGGACGTAAAACACGCAGGAGATGAGGGTGATGGCGATGCCGATGGTGAAGGCTCGGGAGAAGGTGATCTCGCCCTGGCCGATGTTGTCGCGGTAGGAGCGGATTCCGAAGAAGACGAGCAGGAAGGAGAGGACCAGGGTGGTGTAGCCGAGGAGATATCCGTAGCGGCCGTGGCCTAGTTTGTCGAGGAATGGAACGGTGGCGCACATCATGGTGGAGGAGAGGACTCCGGAGATGAGGCCGAAGGTCAGGATGGTCTTCTTCATGGTTGGTCTCCCTTTTCTTGGGTGCTGTTGTCGGGTTGAGCGTGAGGCTGGACCTACCGTAGCGTGTGGGACCGGGTGTTTGTCGTCATGCTTTCGGGTGATATTGACGTCGGCGGCAGTAAATTACGACTTTCAGGGGAGCAGGCCGAGTTCCTTGCCGAGTTGCACGGCCTGGGTGCGGCGGCGGGCTCCGAGTTTGTCAAAGGCTCGGCTGC
This sequence comes from bacterium, assembly GCA_026225095.1. Lineage (GTDB taxonomy): Bacteria > Acidobacteriota > Terriglobia > Terriglobales > Acidobacteriaceae > Edaphobacter. Next base: position 35,171 of record JAMFSC010000080.1, on the reverse strand, counting down.
AGTGGGTCTTGACGGTGTTTTCGCTGACGAAGAGCTTTCCGGCGATCTCGCGATTGCTCATGCCCTGGGCGATGAGTTCGAGGATCTCGAGTTCGCGGCGGGTGATTCCGAGGCGATCCCGCCTGTGCGTGTCAGGGAGGAACGGGACTTTGGGGACGAATGAGACGGGGTGCGGATGGGTGGGAGCGGGGATCTCCGATGGGGCGGGGATGGGCTCCGCGACTGGATCCGGGGACCGGGTAAGCCTGACGCCGAGCCAGATTCCGAGAAGCGCGAAGGTGAGGGCGGTGAGGCCGCCGTAGATCTCAACGGAATGCTCGATGACGAGGAAGCGATACTCTGTCCACTTGAGCACGGTGATGAGGATTCCACCTATCAATCCGCAGATGATGATGTGGCGCTTCATAGGAGAGGGTGGCTATGGACGGCGTGCGGACCGGGGTTTTCGCTTTCGGTTTCGATATCTATTCCATCCGGTTTCATAACACCTCAAAGCATATGCTGAGATTTGTGAATGAATTGCACGAGTAACTCAAGCAGTTGTCCTATCCAGACGATTCTCTCATTTGACACAGTCGTTCAAAGCTTTCTCAAGCCTAACCTTGATATTTGTCAAGCAAGGCTCTATCCAGTCTGCACGTCGACCAGACTGGACCTTCGCCCAAATCCTTCTATCACGAGGGAATGAGGTGATCTCAAGTGTTCCCCGCTCACCCGGCTTCTTGAAGTGCCAATGAATAGAGCCGGGAAAACTCGCTAGAGAGCCCTTCATTCCGATCTGAAGCCCTTCCGTGGTACATGTCGACTCGATTGCAGAATCGATATCTGCGCCTTGAGCAGAAGAAGGAACCTGAAACTCAAATTCTTGCATGGTTACCTCCTAGTTAGCATGTGCAAATACTGTCGGCCATCTTACTTCAGAGGCAGAGGCTTCGATGACTTTTTGCGCAGGGGCGTTATGGGAGCGGGAGTGCGGCGCGGAGCTGGGTGGACAGGGTCGTGACGGAGTCGGGATCGGGGGCCGGGGCGAGGAGGGTTCGCTCGAGTTCGCGGGCGATCATGGTGGCCTGGGCGTGGCCGAACATTCCCATGGAGCCGGCGAGCTTGTGGGCGGCGGAGGCGGCTTCCATGCGGAGGTCGTCCTGGAGGTGCCGGCTATGTGCGGCGGCGGCGGCGCGGTCGAAGAGCTCGAGGCGAGCGAGGATGATGGGGAGGTTGCGCACCCAGAGGGCATCGAGACTGGCGGATATCCTTGCGGCTGTCGCGGCGGCGGCAGCGCTGGCGTCGGGTTCGTCTGGCATGGTGATTGTAGAGCGTAGACGATGCGAGCTTGAAAGCGAAGCAAAATGGTGGTCAGAGGGAGTACGACTGGCCATCAGAGCAGATTCGTTGAAGGTGTAGGGCTCTGGGTCGGGTACTGTGGCGCTCCGGCCCACCTTAGCGACGGTGAGGCGTGTCGCGAAGGTGGGGCACCCGGCTTTATTCCAACAGGGAGTGCTGTGGAGCCAGGACTTCGGTCCAGCCGAGAACCTTGGCGATCTGGGCGGCGAGCGCGAGGGGATCGAAGGGCTTGAAGAGGACGGCGGCGACGCCGAGGCCGGCGAAACGGCGCTGGTCGATGCCCTGGACCTTGGCGGTGAGGAGGATGACGGGGATGCCGGCGACTCCGGGTGTCTGCTGCATCTGGCGGAAGGCGGTGGGACCGTCCATGCCGGGCATCATAACATCCATGAGGATGGCGTCGGGCTTGGGTTCGGCTGTGGCGGCGGTGCGGATGCCTTCGAGACCTGAGGATGCGGTGGTGATGTTCCAACCGGCGGTTGCTTCGAGCGAGAGGGCGGCAACCTCGCGGATGTCATCTTCGTCGTCGATGATGAGGATGCGGCGCATAGGGTGATTCTCTCATGGTGAAGAGGCGGGGTAAGGGGGATGGCATGTGCATGGCGGGGACGGCTTCAGGCGGGGCGGCGGAGGCGGTGGACCATGGAGAGGACAAGCTCTTCGACCTCGCGCGGCTGAACCTTCGCGAGGGCGAGAAGGTGGGTAGGGCCCAGGTCGCGCATGGCTCGGTCCTGGGCGGATAGAGCATGTCCGGAGTAGACGATGAGGGGGACAGCACGCAGGTTGGGCTGGGTACGGATCCAGTCGACCAGGGAGAAGCCATGTCCGTCGGGAAGGGCAAGGTTGAGGAGGAGAAGATCGGGAGGGGCGCTGAGGCAGCGGTCCATGGCCTGGTTGCAGGTGGTGGCGTGGTCGACGCGGAACTCGCGATGATGGAAGCCGTCGATGACGATGGTGGCGAGATTGGGATCGTGTTCGACGAGGAGAAGATGGCCTGGACCATCGCCGGGGTGGAGGGCGCGGACGAGCTGCTCGAGGTGGAGGCTCTCGTCGTGGATTCTTGAAATGCCGGCCTGGGCCTCGGCGACGGGGGCGGCGGGGTGATCCGCGGGGCCGAGGACGGAGAGGATGACGACCGGGATGCTGGAGGTGGAGGAGTCGCGTTTGAGGCGCTCGAGGGTCTTCCAGCCGCCTATTCCGGGCGTGCGGAGGTCGAGGAGGATCGCGTCGAGGACGTGCGCGGCGGCGGTGGCGAGGGTCTCTTCTCCGGAAGCGGTCTCGAGCACGATGTAGCCGGAACGGCGGAGTTGCCCGGCGACGATGCTGCGGACGCCGGCGTCGGCAGCGCAGACGATGATCGCTCCTTGAGAACGTGAGAGGGGGGAGGCAACCTCCGGGATGGCGGGGGGGATGTGGTCGGAGGAGCGGTTGATGCGCGGCAGGTCGATATAGAAGCGGACTCCGGGACCTGAGTTGCGCTGCGCGTAGATGGTTCCGCCGTGCTGCTGGACGATGCTGCGGGAGATGGCGAGTCCGAGGCCGGTGCCGCCCTTCTGGCGAGAGTCGGTGGCTTCGACCTGCTGGAAGCGGTCAAAGATGGTCTCGAGCATGTCGTCGGGGATGCCGCGGCCCTGGTCGGCGACGCAGAGACGGAGGAGCTCAGGGTAGGCTTCGAGGGTGACGGCGACGAGACTGCCGGGAGGGGAGAACTTGATCGCGTTCGAGAGGAGATTGGTGAGGACCTGGAGAACGCGGTCGGGATCGCCGTCGAAGTAGGCGGGATCGGGGCCCGGGAGGGGGCGGTCGGTCTTGCGGCGGCGGGTGGTGTAGGGGCCAAGTTCGGCGAGTTCGGCGAAGTCTGCCAGGTCGAAGGACTGGACTCGGCGATCAGGCTCGGCGAGGGGGTGTTCGGTGGGTTTGAAGAGGATGCGGACCCGGGCGGAGTCGGCGAGGGAGGACATGCTCTCGATGGCCTGATTGACGAGCTCGGTGAGGGAACAGCGGCGGAGATGGAGCGGCGCGCGGCCCGACTCCATGCGCTCGAGGTCGAGGATGTCGTTGATAAGGCGGATGAGGCGGTCGGTGTTCGTGACGGAGATTCGTAGGAGCTTATGCGCTTTGGCGTCGAGCGGACCCATGAGGCCGGCGGACAGGAGTCCGAGGGCCCCGCGGATGCTGGTGAGGGGGGTGCGGAGTTCGTGGGAGACTGTGGAGATGAACTCGTCTTTGATCGAGTCGAGCTGCGATCGCTGGGAGAGGCTTAGTTCGTTCTGTAGCTGCCGGGCCTGGGCTTCAGCGACCTGGAGTTCGAGTTCTGCGATGGTCCGACGTGCCTGGGTCCAGCTGACCAGGAGGGCTATCGAGACGGCGGCGAGGATGAGCCATGCGGCGATATTGAACGTGGTCATCGAGAGATGATGTGATGTTACCGCAGGTATCTCTCGGTTGCGGACACGGTTACTTTGGTTTTGTATACCAAATGTTATTCAGGGTGGCACGGGCCACCGCATGAGCGGCGGCCCGTCGAGGTTCAGGCGGAGACTGCTGCGTGGGCGGGGACGAGATCGAGGACCTGCGACCATCGCTTGGGCTTGCGGGCCGCGAATGCCTGCTTATGGAAGGCGTATCCGGCGATGAGGGGGAAGGCCAGGGTGGCTTCGGAGAAGACCATCTGCTCCCAGACGGTGTCGACCTTGCCCCAGGAGCTTGCCTCCTTGAGCGTGGACCCGGAGAGGGCACCGTCGCGGGCGTCGGCTACGGTGATCTGGATGGCGTACTTGTGCATGGGGGCGTCGACACCGAGGATTTCGGCGGCGACCACGATGTCCTGGGCGAAGTTCTTGGGGACACCGCCGCCGATCATCAGGAGACCGGTGGAGGGGTTCTCGATCTTCAGGCGGGTGATCTCGTAGAAGTCCTTGGCGGAGTCGATCGAGACGGTGGGCTTGCCCTGGCGGGCGTGCTGGTGGGCGACGAGACCGAAGCCGGCGGAGCAGTCGGAGAAGGCGGGGCAGAAGATCGGGATGTTCATCTCGAAGGCGGCGAGGACGATGGAGTCGCTGTTGCCCTGGGCGGGGGTGCGGCCGTTTTTGGCGAGGTAAGCGCCCATCTCGCGGATGAACTCGCGGGAGCTGTAGGGGCGAGGTTCGAGGGAGTCGGTGATCTCGCGGGTGACGTCGTCGCAGATGCGAAGCTCTTCTTCGTCGATGAAGGTGTCGTAGATGCGGTCGATCATGAGTTCGCGGAGGACGCCGTCTTCGTGACCATACTTATAGGCGTCGGAGGCGATGTAGTGGCGGTAGCCGAGGGCCTCGAAGAAGTCCTGGTCGACGATGTTGGCTCCGGTGGAGACGATGGCGTCCACCATGTTGTTTCGGAGGAGGTCGACGATGACCTTCTGGAGGCCGGCGGAGATGAGGCTTCCGGCGAGGCAGAGGATGACTCCACATTCTGTGTCGCGGAGCATCATCTCGTAGATGGAGGCGGCCCGGGCGGTGTCGCGGGCGGAGAAGGCCATCGAGGCCATGGCGTCGACGAGGGGGACGACGTTGTGCTGCTTGATGTCGATGTGCTGAATCTGGGCGGAGAGGAGTTCTTTTTTCGTGGTCATGGCAATAGATAGGATATCAACTTCGAGCAGGACGCACGACTTCACGAGGCCCTTTTATCTGAAAATTCAGGAATCGTCTGGCGACGTCGCCGGTCTTGGTGAATGGTGTGTTCTTGAGAGCCTTGATTGCTGACATCATCGCCGAGTGGATGAGAAGGCCCGCGAAATCATCTTGAAGGTTCGCGGGCAAGGGGGCAACACTCAGGAACACATGCTGTATGCGGGGCAGGTCGTGGCCGATGCACCGCACCCAATCCGAGCCAGTGATGTGAAAAGCGAGGCAGTTACTGCTGCTATGGCTAGGCGACATCGCCCGTGTCGGGTCGACGGCCAACTCACAATATTTATCAGTACTGTCAGAAGGAGGGGCACAAGGAACACCCCATCGCAACGGATCTCATCGAGTTTCGGCTAAATCATCCGATCGTTCGAGCTGTGTGTTCGACTTGCAGAGGGGCTACCGCCAGAGATCCCAGACCTCGCCCTCACTTGCCGGCAAGCGGGGTTGCGATTCTATGGTGCCGCTTCCTGGTGCAGATCGTGAGCAACTGCTGGTCGCGTGCGTCCAGGATTTTTGTTTGAAGACGGAACGACTTGTACATCGTCCACAGAGTGCTTCCGGCCATACTTTTCTAACTAGCCTTGGACGCCAATGTAATCTCCCGCATTGCAAATGACCTCACAGGGATCAGATTAAATTAGCTCGGCATTTGTGCGGAAATCCAATCCTCGATGACTGATGCTCGAAAGCGCCAAAACTGCCCTCATGCACTCCAGGTATCTGGCCTTGACGCTCCAACTTCCGGAGAGTCTTTGGATGAACATCATCATAGCGGCGGCGTGCCACGAGTCAACCAAGGGCTCGGGAACGAAGGTCTCTCGCACGGGAAGGCACCTCTCGAGGTCTGCGGGTGACGCCAGATCTGTTGTCGCATCGCCATTCATTCTCAGTTACATCATTCATTCGTTAGATCGAGGATGCAGACTTGTTCAGAAATTCCTTAGGGGATGTGAGAAACAGTCGACAAGATAGCCAAATTGCAAAAGACAATATTTTTCTTGTTATTTATCAAAGGGTGCGGTATCTCTTGTGTTAGCACCCACATTACAATTTCGACCCAGACGATCCGAAGCACGGCATTATCGCTCATGGTTAGCGTTGCAGTCATCGTTGAGATCATTCAACTGGTCGATCACTGTGTAGACCCGGTTGGGCTTACTCAGCCCGACTCGTCACGTAATTCTAAGGAGAACATTTGAGAAGGCTTGTGGCATCGATTGCTCTACTCTGTGCGGGCGCATCTTTCCCCGCCGCCGCGAACGCGCTCACTCCTGTCGTAAACCATCCTTTAGACGCCCTCACGCCCCAGGAGTACTGGACGATTTACCAGACGCTTCGCAGCGAGGGGCACGTACATGAGAAGACGCTGTTCGCCAGCATCCTGCTCCACGAAGCGGATAAGCAAGTGGTATTGCGGTGGATGCCTGGAACTCCAATCGATCGCAAAGCAGACGTGGTCATGCTGGATGAAGGTACGTCGTATGCGGCAGTCGTTGATATTACTTCAAAAAAACTCGACTCTTTTGAAGCATTAAAGGGAGAGCACGCGCCGTATACGGATACCGAAGAGCATGAGGTCGGGGAGGCGATCAAACATGATCCGCGCATCATCGAGGCTCTCAGGAAGCGTGGGATCACTGATCTGAGGCATGTGGACTGCTTTCCCACTCCCGCCGGGTACATCGGCCTTCCGGAGCAAAAGGATCCGGAGAGTCGCATCGCGTGGGGTGGTTGCACCAACTCGGAGGGTGCGATCTCAGGAGCTTGGGACCGTGAGGTAGGTGGGCTGTTTTTCACCGCCGACATGAAGACGAAGAAGGTTCTCCGCGTCTCGGATTACGGAATTATCCCATCGTCCCCGACCACAGGGATCTATGACGGTATGGGCGGAGAGGCTATTGCCGGGACCAAGCCTATCACCGTTGTTCAGGCGGCGGGACCAAGCTTCACCATCGATAAGGGATTGGTGTCCTGGCAGAACTGGCGCTTTCGTTTTAGGCTTGATCCTCGCCAGGGGCCGGTGCTGAACATGGTGGGAATCGAGGACAAGGGTAAGTTGCGTTCGGTCATGTATGAGGGCGCCTTGTCGGAGATGTATGTGCCCTACCAGGATCCAGAGGAGACGTGGAATTCGCACGTGTTTCTCGATGGCGGCGAATATTTTATGAACACTGGTCTTGGCCTGATCAAGCCACTGGTCGCTGGGATCGATTGTCCTGACTATGCAACGTTCTTTTCCGGCTTCTTCTATAAGGAAGATGGCTCCCCGTTCGAGCGGCCCCAATTGGCCTGCCTCTTCGAACGCACAAAGGGAGACGTGGCATGGCGCCATGGAGATGCGAGCGGCACGTTTGGCCGACCCACGCGCGAACTCGTGCTGCGTACCGTCGCCACGGTGGGCAACTATGATTATGTGCTCGATTGGCGCTTCGGTCAGGATGGCGCGATGACGGTTGGTGTGGGCGCGACCGGGATTCTTGAAGTCAAGCCTGTAACCGACACGGACGTCAGCAAGGGAATGTCGACTGGCATTGCGGATAGCTCTGCTCCCGGTGGGCCTGTTGAGTTCGGTCACCTCGTGGCCCCGGGAACGGACGCCGTCAATCATGATCACTTTTTCTCATTCCGACTCGATCTTGATGTTGACGGGCCAAAGAACTCATTCATGGCCGATAAGTTGGTTCAGTACACTATTCCCTCGAACAAGACGGACTATGGCCGGCATGTGATCTGGGCGATGAAGCCAACGATGCCGAAGACCGAGAGTGAGGGCAAGATGGACATCAGCATGCAGCAGCCGACCATGTGGCGCTTCGTCAGCTCTGACTCTAAGGGGCCTCAAGGCTATCCGACGAGCTATGAGATTATGGCGGGTCAGACTGCCGGGTCCCTGCTCCCTTCGGGCGAGTGGCCCCAGAAGCGAGCGGGATTCTCCGAGCACCAACTCTGGATCACGCCCTATGACGCGAAGGAGCAATTCGCCGCCGGAACGTATGTGAGCGGAAGTCGCGGCACCGACGGTCTAGCGTACTGGACAAAGAAGAACCGCAACATCATGGATACAGATATTGTTGCCTGGTACACGGTCGGATTCCACCATACGCCTCGCACCGAGGACTGGCCGCAGATGCCAATCATGTGGCACGAATTTCAGATCCGGCCATACGACTTCTTTACCAAAAATCCGACGCTGGATCTTCCAATGAAGCCTTAGATCTGAGGCCTCGGAGCGAGGGATGGCCTGCACTTTCAGCAAGTGCAGGTCTACACCCCCCACGAGTACCACCACAATTCGCAACACAGGAGAGATGCCATGCCTTACATCTGTTTGGCGCGTAGGCGTACTTGTCTTTCGGGGTGCATGTTCTTCGCCTTGATCGCTCTGACCCTTCTTCTCTCCACAGCGGCCATAAGCCAGTCGACATTCGGGAATATTGTTGGAACCGTCACCGATCCCAGTGGCGCGAGCGTGTCGAACGCAGCGGTGACCCTTACAAATAAGGGAACCTCCGTCCGTCGTACTGCCACCACCAACAGTAACGGGGAGTACACCTTCAACATTCTCGACGCAGGCGAGTATCAGATGACGGTCGAGGCTTCTGGCTTTTCCAAGGCCGATTTCGCCGAGATCTCTTTGCCCGCACGTGAGACGCGACGCATCGACGCCACGCTGCATATCGGCGCCGCGGTGGAGACGGTCGAGGTATCGAGCAGCATGGTCGATGTGATCACGACGGACACTTCAAGCCTCGCAGCGACAAAGACGGGGGCCGAGTTGATCGATCTCCCCGTAGCCATCTACTCCCATGCAAACGGCTCAACGAGCCCGATTTCCACGCTGACGACAAACCCCGGCGTCCAGACCGACGATTCGGGGAACCTCGTGATTGCCGGCGCCACGCCAGCCTTGCTCTCCGTCACCATCGATGGCATCTCCAGCGTGAACGTCGAAAGTAGCGGGCCCCTCAACGAGCTCTTCCCCTCGTTCAATTCCATCTCCGAAATCCGTGTCTCCGAAACCAATAACAACGCGGAGTACTCCGGAGTCGCTGACATTACGACAACCTCAAGGGGTGGCACCAATGCGTATCATGGGGGGATCTTCGAGAATCACGAGAACACAGCGATGAATGCAGGTGATCCCTTCACCGGCTCAAAGCCCAAGATCATCATGAATAACTTCGGCGGATTTATTGGTGGTCCCGTCACGGTTCCCCACCTCTACGATGGACATGACAAGACATTCTTCTTCCTGAGCTACGAGGCGCTCCGTCTCCCACGCGAGACGCCGATTGTGACGAGTGTGCCCTCGCTGGCGATGCGGTCGGGTGATGTGGCCAGCTATCTTGCAGGGCAGGGAATCGCGCAGGTGTTCAACTATGATGGAACTCCGCTCGATCCGACCAGCATCCCCGTGTCGTCGACCTCCGCCAAGCTTCTGAGCACCCTGTATCCACTCCCAAACCGCGGAAGTGCGGATACTTATCAAGACAACTTCGCGGTCAATTTTCCCGCGCCTATCAGCAGTAACCAGGGAGATATCAGGCTCGATCAGACCATTACATCCAAGCAGACGGCATTTGTCCGCCTGACCTATAAGAATCGGCAGGTGTCGACTGCCCCGGATCCGACTTGCCCAAGCTTCTGCACCAACTCGGGCTCGACGCTGACCGGTGGCTTTTCGCAGCCGGAGACTGATGCAGGTCTTACCTTCGCGCATACGTATCTCATCACTCCTCGGCTGATCAACGAGTTCCGTGCAGGATTCAATCTCAACAAGGTCGATACCGCGCTCAACGTCAATACCAATACGCTTCTCGCTGAGACTGGAATCACGGGCGTGGATAACCCCAATCCAGTACCCGCCGTACCCAACGTCATGATCAACGGATTCATGGTGAGCGGTGGCGCCAATCCTTCCAAGCAGCGATCCAAGGTGATCCAGCTTCTTGATAATGTGACACTCAACAAGGGCAATCACACCATGAAGTTCGGCGCGGATTTCCGGCGCCTGACGGATCACGACGACAATGTCTTTGGCAACACGCGATCGGGACAGTTCAACTTCAATGGCTCTTCAAACGTTGGCACGACGATCGGAGATCCTTACACCCAATTCCTGCTCGGCTATCCGGATTACACGGTGCTCTCCCAGGTTACAAACCCGAATATGGATGGCCTAGGCTACTCGTATGCGGCATTTGCCCAGGACGACTGGAAGATTACGCCGACGTTGACCTTGAACTTCGGCTTTCGCTATGAGCTGCATCCTCCGCTCAAGGAGATCAACTACGATACGGCTGCATTCGATTCCGACTATGTCAGTGGTTCGACCCATGGCGCAGTCGTCGTCCCGAACGCTCAGGCCCTGACCTACACTGAACCGCTGTTCGCGCAGTCCATCGCACCGACGCCCATTCTCACGGCAGCCCAGGATAATCTGCCGGAGAAGCTACGCTATACAGCCTACAACGACATTGGTCCCAGGATTGGCTTCGCCTGGCGTCCGTTTTCCAAGACGGTGATTCGCGGTGGATGGGGACGCTTCATCGAATCTCCGCTTGGCTTCTCGCTTGTATCCGGATGGAGCGTTCATGCAAGTTTCGTGCCCTACTACTTCAACGACTACGACAGCTCTGGAGCTCCGCAGTTATCTTTCCCCAGCCCCTTCCCCGCGGCGCGCGCAACTCCCGGCGCGGCGAGTTTCTACTATGCGTTTCCAATCCACTACAAAGATCCGTCGGTGCAGCAGTGGAATCTCACCTATGAACGTGATCTGGGTCGCAGTACGGGTCTTCGGATTTCCTATACGGGATCACATGGATCGAACCTGGAGTTGATGGAAGATTTAAACCAGGTGCATAGCAGTACCACAGACTATAGTGTCTCCGGCCCAAATCGCCCGTATCCCGATTGGCAGGTACTGCAGAGCGTCTACAACGCCGCCATCAGCAACTACAATTCGCTCTCTACCGTTGTAGAGAGGCAGCTATCAAACGGTCTTGAGTTCCAGAGTTCCTATGTCTACACGCGGGATATCTCGAACGAGGGGGGTGCGGCTCCTTCGAGCCTTGTTGGAGCAGGCGGAAATTTCCTCACGGATCGCTTTAGCCCGGGACTTGACTATGGCAATGTCATCTACGATCGGCGTCACCGCTTTCTGACGACGGGTCTTTACAACCTACCCTTCGGTAGGAACAAGACATTCTTCGGGACGGGTAATCGCTTCGTTGAAGGCTTGGTGAGCGGCTGGCAGGTCGGTGGCGTGTTGCTTTGGCAGAGCGGTCCGTTCCTCACTCCCTTCGAGCAGTCCGACGATCCCGCAGGAACGAACATGATCAATGTGGTGGGATTGACGAGACCGGATCGCGTTTCCAATGTCCCTCTCTACGCCAGGGGAAACGTGAATGGCAATCCGGTGTTCTTGAACGCCGCCGCGTTTGCATTGCCGGGTAGCGATATCGGCAGGTTCGGCAATTCAACAGTGGGGAGCGTGGTCGGGCCAGGAACGGTCTCGTTGTCATCCTCGGTCATCAAGGGAGTCAATCTGACCGAATCGACCAAGTTGCAACTCGGTATATCAGCCGCAAATCTGTTCAATCATCGTAACTACGCTCCGCCCAACATGCAGGTCGATACATCCTCTTACGGACAGAGCTCTGAGTTGCAGAGCGCGGAGGGAACCGGGCCAAGAAACGTTCAGATCACGGCCAGAATCAGCTTTTGAGGGGATCAATCTCAGACATTGCCCTGCGGCGGAAGGTGAGCATGAAAGATCTGCGCGGGAACACGTGAGTGCGAGGCAAGCAAGGCTTCTCATGGCATGAACGCTCAATCCTCGACTCTCAACCCCAGATAGTGTTCACCTTGGTGACTCTTTTTCGAGAAGAGGACTAAGAGTTGCCGCCCTCCCGGTTCGCTGCGTTCAGGGTCACAGGGTTGTGTCGTGGATGGGTTAGGCTGTGTGTGTTGGTGTGAGCAGGTCTTCGATGCGGATCGGCAGGTTGCGGACTCGGACGCCAGTGGCGTGGTGGACTGCATTGGCGATGGCGGCGGCTACGCCGGCGAGGCCGATCTCACCTACGCCTCTCGCTCCCAACGGGTTGAGGTTGTAGTCGGGGTAGTCGAGAAAGGTGACGTCGATGTCGGGGGTGTCGGCGTTGACGGCCATCACGTAGTCAGCGAGGCTGGCATTAATCGGCGCACCGGTTCGCTGGTCGTACTCGGTGGCCTCAAAGAGAGCCATGCCAACGCCCATGACTACTGCACCCTCGATCTGGTTGCGGGCTGCGCGTGGGTTGATCATGCGGCCGGCGTCGATGACAGTGACGATACGGCTGACTCGGAGGCGTGCGATCTCGGGCTGCCAGGTGACCTCGGCGAACTGCGCACCGTAAGAGTGCGAGGAGAACTTCTCCTTCGGATTGCCGAAGGTGCCCTCGGACTTGCCGGTGCCGGAGACAGCTTTGACCTTCGCCAGCTTGAGGGTCTCTGTGATGGAGACGGCTCCGCTGCTTTGGCCCTTGACCCTGACGGTCCCGTCGACGAGTTCGAGTTCTTCGGCTTTCTTGCCCTTGAAAGGTGTGTCGGCCGATCCTAGGGCGGTGATGAGGAGCGTCTTGGCGGCCTTCTGCGCGGCTTCGAGGACGGCCGGGGTCACCGAAGCGGTGGCCCAGGATCCGCCGGAGATGGGTCCTGGCGGCAGGCTGGAGTCGCCGAGCACGACCTCGATTCGGTCGAGAGGGAGGCCTGTTTCGTGGGCTACTATCTGGGCGATGAGGGTGTAGGTACCGCCGCCGATGTCTTGGGTGCCGCAGATGACGCGCGCGGTGCCATCCTGGTGGAGTTCGACCGTGGCTTCGGAGTCGGTGCGGGCTGCGATCCAGGTGCAGGCTGCCATGCCCCAGCCGAGGGTGAGGCCGTCGCGCCGCATGGAGCCGACGTCCGAATTGCGCTTGCTCCAACCAAATTTCTCAGCGCCAGTGGTCAGGCACTCCTTCATGTGACGAGAGGAGAAAGGCTGACCTGTACTCTCGTCTTTTTCCGGCTCATTGAGAAGGCGGAGTTGGACGGGGTCGATCTTCAGTTTGAGAGATAGCTCGTCCATGGCGGACTCGAGTGCGTACAGGCCGGGGACGGCCCCTGGGCCGCGCATGGAGGTGGGTGTCCCGACGTTACGGCGAGCAAGGCCTCCGGTGACGAGAACGTTGGGCGAGGAGTAGATGAAGCCGCTGGCTTCGCCGCAGCCCTCGTCGTAATCGTCATCCAGGGAGGTGTGGTTGACGTAGTCCTGCTCGATCGCGGTGAGCTTTCCTTCTGACGTAGCAGCGAGTCGGATGCGCTGGTCGATGGCGGGACGGTGGCCGACGCTCTGGAACATCATGGAGCGGCTGACGACGAGCTTGACCGGACGCTTCAGGTTGCGCGCGCAGGAGGCGGCGAGCAGGGAGTGCGGCCACGGCCAGAGCTTGCCGCCGAAACCTGAACCGAGGTATCGGGTGATGACCTGGACATCTTGCGGGGGAACACCGAGCATCGCGGCCAGAACGTCGCGGTGGTTGACGACCGCCTGCGAGGTCTCGTAGAGGGTAAACTTGCCGTCCTTGAAGACGGCAACGGAGGCATGGAGTTCGATGGGATTGTGAGTCTCGGTGGGTGTGGTGTACACCGCGTCGTGCTTGATTGTTGCGGCAGCGAGGGCTGCTGCGGTATCACCGCGCTTGGTGGCGACCTTCGGCCTGGGCTCGCTGAGGGGGGTGCCGAGCAGTTTGTCGCTCGTGTCGTGCGCGGTCTTGGCGTAGGTGACCTTGACCGCCTCAGCAGCGGCGCGGGCCTGCTCGACGGTGGAGGCTACGGCAACGGCGACGTACTGGCCATAGTAGCGGATAGTGGTGTCCTCGAGCGGAGGGCGGTGCTCATCGAGGATCATGCTGAAGCCGGCTGCGGGTGGAGTGCGATAGAGCTGCCCAAGATTGTCATGGTGATAGACGGCGAGGACGCCCGGCATCCTCTCGGCGATGGAGGCGTCGATTCTTGTGACGGTACCGCTGGCGATGGTGGCCGTAGTGGGCCATGCGTAGACGAGGTCCGGAAAGCTGTGATCGGACGAGTACATGGCGCGGCCCGTTGTCTTGACGGGGCCGTCGATACGCGGTGTAGGGATGCCAATGAACTTCGACGCTTTGATCTGCTCCTGCATGGCGATCCTCCTTTAGGCGTTGGTTGTGGCCTGGGTGAGCGCGTGGACGATGCAGCGCTTGGCGAGTTCGATCTTGAAGCCGTTCTGCGATTGGGGATGGGCACCATGCAACGCCGCTTCTGCCGCGGCCCGGAAGCTGATGGCGTTTGCCGGCTTGCCAAGCAGCGATCGTTCGGCTTCGAGGGAACGCCATGGCTTTGCGCCGACGCCTCCAAGGGCCACCCGGACGAAGTCGATGCGGCCGTTGCTCTGTTTGAGGACAATCGCGGCGGAGGCCAGCGCGAACTCGTAAGAGGCGCGGTCTCGAAGCTTGAGGTAGACGCTCTTCGCGCCGGTGGGCAGCGCGGGGATGGTGAGATGCGTCACTAGGTCACCGGCTTCGAGAATGGTTTCGCGCTGCGGTGTATTGCCGGGTAGGGTATAGAAGTCCGCGATGGGGACGGCGCGCTCACCCTTGCTGCCCGTGATGTGGATCGTGGCTTCGAGGGCCGCGAGCGCTACGTTCTGGTCGGATGGATTCGAGGCGATGCACTTGTCGCTTGTACCGAGGATAGCAAGCATCCGGTTGTGGCCGCCGATGGCAGAGCAACCAGTGCCAGGCTCTCGTTTGTTGCAGCCGTAGGCCGTATCGCGGTAGTAGACACAGCGGGTCTTCTGGAGGAGATTGCCGGCGGTTGTGGCCATGTTACGAAGCTGGGTGGAGGCGCCAGAAAGGATAGCCTCGGAGAGAACGGGATATTGTGCCTTGACGGTCTCGTGGTACGCGACGTCGGTATTGCGGGCAAGGGCGCCGATGCGCAGGCTACCGTCGGGGCCCGGCTCGATCCTGTCGAGCGGGAGCATGTTAATGTCGATGAGTTGACGCGGGGTCTCGACGTTGAGCTTCATATAATCGACGAGATTGGTGCCGCCGGCGATGAAGCGGATGGGAGCGCCCTGTTGCGCGGTTGGCGAGGCGACCTGGGCCTGGATGGCCTCGGAGATTGTACTGACGGTGATGAGTTCGAAGGGCTGCATCGGATCTCCTTTCGCTAGGCGCTGCGCCGAAGGGCTTGTACGGCGGCGACGATGTTCGGGTATGCGCCACAGCGGCAGATGTTGCCGCTGAGGGCTTCTCGAAGGTCGTGGTCCGAGGCGCCACACGGCTCCTTGAGGACGGCTACGGCGGACATGATCTGGCCGGAGGTGCAGTAGCCGCACTGATAACCGTCGTGCTCGACAAAGGCTGCCTGCATGGGGTGCATCCGTTCAGGGGTGCCGATGCCTTCGATGGTGGTGATCTCGGCGTTCTGCTGCATGACGGCGAGGAGCAGACAGCTATTGGCTCGGCGTCCATTGACGTGGACGGTACAGGCCCCGCACTGGCCGTGGTCACAGCCCTTCTTGGTGCCGGTGAGGTGGATGGTCTCGCGGAGTGTGTCGAGGACGGTGGCGCGTGGGTCGACCTGGATGTGATGGGTCTCGCCGTTGACCTTGAGGGTGATGGGCATAGTCCCTGGGGTGGTATTGGGGGGCTGCTCAGTGGCGGCTTGTCGGCCCTGGGAGGCCGCGGCGAAGGGAGCGGCTAGGGTCGCGGTGGCTGTGGCTATGCTCGTGGCGCCGGCACGAGTGAGGAAGGATCGGCGACTGAGCTTTTCGAGCGAGGTCAGGTGTGGGGGGAAGTCGTTCTCGTGGTCTGACACGTGATTGCCTCCTGGCGTCGTGCGGTCGCGCGAACAAACGTTCGATGCAGAACGATACGAGTCCGATGCATTAAGACGATTGTCAGGCGGAACTAATTACATCAGATTTACACCAGATTTTGCCTAACCCCGGTAACAAAAACTCATCGAGCATGCGATCTGGTCTTCGCTCAATGGGACGTGAGGTCGTGGCCGGCCGCACCATAGGTACAATCCCGATGCTCCTTAGTGGGAACTGTCGCGGGAGCGATCGCCGTTCGTTCGAGGATCGAGGCGAACGCAGTACCTAACCGACGACCGCCTGGAGATGAGATGGAAAGGTCTCTCTGGCTCCTCATCGAGTCTTCAGTAAGGACCTGCGTGTGAGCTATACCGCAATCTTCGAGAACAAACGTCTCGGTCATGCGTTGTCTCTGATCGAGGCTATGCGATGTCCGGCGGAAGGGTGGCGTGAACCTGATTCTGATTCGGATATGCAAGGGGAGAGCTATTCAAGTGACGCCAAGACTAAACTTATCAGTGTGGACCGCGAAGGGGAAATATCGATTCACTTGGAGATGGCGGATCATTTCGTTCGTGTCGAAGGGCCTATAAGAGTCGCGGAGCCAAGAGTATGACGCATTTCGATGGAAGACTGCGCCTTCTGGGAGACCAGGAGGAGCTACTTCTCCCAAAGAAAGGTTGGTCTCGTAAGAGGCAAATGAAGGCCTGCGAAGAGCCATGTGAATCGAGAGGTCCGAGCACGAATCGTCGCAGATTCGCGATCGATCACTTACGCAAGGCTTCCCTAGAAAGCTAAGCGAGCGGTGAGGAGCATTGTTCTGGGGCCAGCATTCGCCTGTTGACCGGCAGTCTGCCCTTGGACTGCGGTGCTGATGCCGTAGGTTGTGGGAACGTTGATGTCCAGAGCTGGAGTTTCATAGTTCTGATGGTTGAAGAGGTTTTGAACCTGGACCCCCATATCCAATCGGACGCGCTCTGTGAAAGAGACGCCTTTAAGAATGGATGTTGAAAACGTATCAGTTCCAGGCCCGACTACGCTGCCGACCGCCGCTGTTCCCTGGCGGCCAACGTTTGCCGGGGCCGACACGAATGCGGCAGGGTTGAGCGTATTGCGGGCACCTGTTCCTGTGAGATACGGCGAGACGCCAACCACCCTATCCGGACGTGTGTAGGACGAGTATCCCAGGGAGATGAGGCCGCTGCCAGTGGGATCGCTGCCAGAGGTGATCGGTGTCATGAATGGACCTGTCTGGTGCAGATAGAAGCCGGACCACTGCCAGTTGCTAACCAGCCGATCGACGAAGAAGTTTGTAGTGCCAAGGTAGGTGCGATTGTGGCCGAAGGGAAGGTCATAGACATACGAGGCCAGGAGCCGCTGGCGGTGAGTGAACTCGACGTTTCCATAATCAACCATCGGGTGGTAGAGATCGCTAGGGAGGGAACCGCTTTCACCTACTTCACTCGTTGGGTTGATTCCGCCCTCGTCGGATAAGTTGCGGGCGAAGACATAGCTGGCGGAGAACTGGAGGCCATGTGTGGTGCGATGGTTGGCCTCGACCGTGAGAGCGTTATAGTTGCTGACGGCCAGATTCAGGTTGTCCTGAATTTCTCCCAATGCCGGGTAGGGAAAGGCTGCCTGGGTAGGTTTCGTTGTCCCGTAAGGAACCTGGTTTAGGTTCGCCTGTTCGGTAAGGTTGTTTCCGTGGCTGCCGGAGTAGCTGACGCGCAGCCCGGTCTGGAAACCGAGGTCCTGTTCCATCGTCAGATTCCACTGGTCGACGGTCGGGTCACGGTAGTGGGGAGAGATGGCATAATCGAAGTCCAACGCGGGAAGCGCACCGGGTGCTGTGGCAAACGGTGTTGGAAATTTCAGTTGTGGGACACCGGATGTTGGAGAGGTGAAGGTGTTCGTATACACATCAACAACGCTGGCGCTGACTGCCCACCCGCCCACGACGCTCGCCCCAAGTGCTGCAGCGATGAATCGCCCGGCGCCACCTCTTATGACAGTCTTGTCGGTGTGCAATGGGCGCCAGGCAAAGCCGAAGCGTGGAGCGAAGTCGTCCCTTGCGACCGACACCAGGCTATCGGGCTCACCGGCTTGTGCTGCCGTCAGCAGTGGAGTGGGGCTTATCTGGCTGAGGAACGCGGGGAGAACATTGTTGGCCAGCGCATAGGCTCCTGGGACATCGATCGCACCATGCACCGTGGTGCCATTGACGGTGGAGGTGTAGTCGGGAAGGAAGTTGGCGCTATTCTGATACTTGTCCTTCAACATTGGGTGGTATTCGTACCGGAGGCCGAAATTCAGCGTCAGGGTATTAGACACCTTCCAGTCATCCTGCACGTAGACGGCATAGGCGTTGCCGCGCCCGTTCATGTCGGCATTCAATACATCGGAGACGGTCGTGGTATCCGGGACGCCCTGAAGGAAGCTGGCGAACGGCTGCTTGATCACCGCACCCGGCGCGTTCTTCCCATTGAAGGTGTATTGACCGAGACGAGAGCTTCCGAATACATTTCCGGCATAGGCATAGAGACGACGAAAATCCGCGCCCGTTTTGAAGGTATGCCGGCCCTTCGTCCAGGTGACGTTGTCAATGAACTGATAGGTATTGCTGCTGCGCTTGGAGGAACTCCCGGATACGGTTGTGAATCCGGTGATCGTGAAGCGCGGGAGGGCGGCGACACTTGGGCTGAGAAGATCGGGAATCCCCTGAATGCCGAGTTGAGAGATGACGGACGAGTTTGAGTTGAATGTGCTTGCTGTAATGTACTTGCTAAGACCGGCACGGAATTCGTTGAAGAGCCTCGGGGTGAAGATGTAGTTGTATGCTCCGGTGAGGCTTGTATCTTTCTCTGGTGCCCCCTGGATGCCGGTGAGCAATCCAAGTGCAGTGGACGCGGAACGCTGTTTATAACTGTAACGAGCGAAAGTGGACTGCTTCGAAGTAATTGTCTGGTCGATGCGCGCGTCACCCTGGTCGGAAGTGATCGGAGTCGCATAGTTTGCAACATAATTGTTCCCCGGGATGGCAGTGGCGGAGGCGACGTTGGGCAGGGGGTAATAACGGGCGAGAGCCACTTGTGAGGTTGCATTGAGGTCGGATGAGAGCAACTTATTTCCGACGATTGGTGACCCATCGGGACGATAGATCTGTGTCGGATAGTTGGATAGATCGCCTGCCCGCATGGCTTGAGTGGGAACTGTCTGGATGCTCGTGGTCGTCTTCGGCAGGCGAAGCCCTTCATAACTGAGAAGGTAGAAGGTCTTATCCCGCCCGTTATAGAGCCACGGAAGAACCACGGGTCCACTGTAGAACACCCCAAAGTTATTCAACACAAGATTTTGCTTCGAGGAGGCGGTTGGAATCTTGGCATTGAATCCCTTGGTTTCGTAGTTGTCGAAGATTCCGCCGTGGCTACGATTTGTCCCACCCTTGGTTACGGTTGTGACATCGGCGATTCCACCGAACTCCGCCGCGTTTGCATTCTGGCTGATACGGATCTCCTCGATGGTGTTGAAGGAGGGAAACATTTCGGCTGCAGGGGCGCTGGCCGTGACGTTCATTGTGCTGATGCCGTCCACCGTGACGGAGAGGAGGCTTGGCTTTTGACCGGCCACCGAGATGTTTCCGGATTCGTCGGATTGCACGCCCGCCTGCGTTTGCAGGGTGGAGTAAGGGCTGGTGGATCCATTCGCACGGGAACTGATCGCCACGGGGAGATTGTTGAGCTCGATACCGGTCCGTGTCTCGATGAGATTTGAGGTGTCGGTGTTGACCACGCCGGCGGAGGTCTGGACTTCGATGGTCTGGCTGGTTTGCCCGAGTGCGAGTGACGCGTCGACACGTTGCGTTTCGCGTGCCTGGAGGACAAGGCCGGGGAACTCGGTCTTCCGGAAGCCGGAGAACTCCACCGCAATGCGATAGATACCGGGTTCGATGTTCGGGAAAGAATACTGTCCCTGCGCGTTCGAGATCTCTGTTCGAACAGCGGCAGTGTCGGCGTTCACAAGCTTCACGGTCGCACCCACGATGATAGCGCCCTGAGGGTCCTTCACCGTTCCGACAAACGCTCCATAGGTGGACTGGGCAACTGCGCTGGACATGGTCACGACGAGACAAAGGAGAAGTAGAACAAGGTAGATACCACGATGGCTCTTCCGTAAAGTGGGGAAACTCCTGCCGCAGAAACTATGCATCGTCAAGCCTCTCTCAAAACGGGTAACGAGTGGATGAAGTTTCCATTGTTCTAACCAGGACGGGTACCCAGCGATTTGCGAGACGGACCAATAAGACGGGGAATCAAGGAGAACTCAACATCGAGCGCTGCAATGTAGCAACCGCGCACCTGAGTGATCTTCGATGGAAGATAGGTGGGTTTCTTTGCGCCAACGGAAGGTTGGTAACGCTGCAGATTACAGATGAGTGTCTTTGAAATAAACCTACAGCCAATCCCTTGATGAGTCAACGAAAACTTCACGGTAATTTATTGATCCGATAGATCCCGAATGATCCAGTTGTAGCCCAATAAGCACGCGCCTAAGGCTCCGCCGTAATATTGGAAACGCTATACTTTCCAGAAGCTTGCATGAATATTCGTAGGTTCACGCTGCACCGGGGAGACTGACTCCTTACTTGCGGAGGCGTTATCGAACCAACAACTCGAATTCCCATCTTGGAAAGTCAAAGATGGCCTTCCGCTGTAGGTAAGTCGTGATGCGTCTTGATTGCTAAGTCAAATCAATTGATTCACAATTTTTATCAAGCGGCGTTCGGAGTCTCGTTGTGACGAAAACGGCAAGGGCCAGGTCGGCAGTCGTAATCGAAGGAGACGGTATGGCCTCAGTGTGCACGGCCCGTCTGCTCACCGATGCGGGCGTTCCCTGTGTTCTGGATTTGAACTGTCGGCCAAAGCTTGCTGCAATCTTATTGAGTGCGCAGACAGAGCATCTGCTGCGGGGACTATTCCCTGCGACAGAGAACGGACAAGAGGATATCTTTTCAGGATTCGCACGGGTGACTCGACGGATCGTGGGCTGGGGTGGGGACAGGGTCGAAGCAGATCTGCCACACCAGGGGATGGTGGCCCCGGAAGGCGAACTATTGCGGCGACTATGGCGGCGTGTTCCGTCGCTTCCGATCTGCGATGGCAGCAGGAGCGAATCCTGGCGAATTGAATCGTCACGGGAAGGCATCGACTCCGCCCAGGAGCGTTGCATCGGAAGCCGCAACGCATGGATTGCATCGGTTGATCTGAGCACGGAGGCTGAACTCGAGGCTTGCTGGGTGGAGGCCGTTCAAGACGGCTGGCTGTTCATGCTATCTCGCGGCGAGGGCAGAGCGACCCTCATCGCGGCTGGAGATACAGTGGAGAATCTACTTCTGCAGAGCCGGCTTGTGGCCCGCCGTGTCGCAAAGTGGGTTCGTCAGAGCGGAAGCATTCCAATTCATCCGCGTCTTCGGCAAGGGATGGCCCGGGACAGGTCTATCTATTGCGGCGCGGCTGCGATGAGTTTTGACCCACTCTGCGGTGAAGGAGCGGGCAATGCAATTCGCGAGGCATTCTTAGTAGCCGCGGTTGTCAGGGCCGAAATTGGAGGAGCCGATCGTGAGAGGTTGACGGCACACTACGACACTCGCCTAAGACAGGGATTTCTACGTCATCTGCAGACATGTCTGCCATTCTATGAGACGGGCGGAATGTCACGATCCTGGAAGGATAGCTGCGATGAGCTACGGGCGGGTATTGAGGACCTGCTGCTCGAGCTTGCCAGCGCTCCCCGTCCATTCTTTAGACTGGTAGATCGTGATCTGGTAGCGCTGTAGGATCAAGCATCGCTGAGTAGCATCGGCGCGCCTCGCGCGAGATAGTCGAGGGGATCGCTGGGATTGGGTATCCTTGTCCAAGACCGGGCGATCTGCGCGGAGATGTGGGCCACCGAGAAGCTGACGCCGCGGAGGTTCCGCTCACGAGGGACTCCGTCGATGTTCAGTGGGTAGGGACAGGCAGCAAGCCGAACCGGACCGTCGCGGATGACGCGGTAGCTTTCGCGAGGACAGCCCGCATCTTCGACCACTCCGACAACTCCGGGTAGTGAACCGGGGAGCATCAAGGTTCCGTTCAAATCATAGGCGGAGACGAGGACTGCATGGTGGCTTTGAACATCTGCGATGGCTGCGAGGAACGACTCACGGTGTGCCTCGTTGGAAGTTCCGAGGCTGAGATTGATCACGTCCATTTGCTCCTGCACACACCATTCGATCGCGCGCAGAACAATGGAAAGACTTGTAGCCAGGCGCTGGTCAAAGATCTTGACGGCGAAAAGATCGGCCTCAGGTGCCATCTGTTGAAGGAGGGCGCAGACGGCTGTGCCGTGTCCTAGTGTGTCTTGAAAGCCGGGCCGCTCACCCTCGGAAACAATGGTGACGCCGCCGTGTGGAGGGTGCCGAATGTGGGCATTATTGGCGAAGACGCCGCTATCCAACATGGCGACTCGGACGCGGCGATTCATGAAGGTATCGTCTCTGGGATTGGGTTTGTGCGGAACTGTTGTGAAAGGTATCCGAATCGGTCGAGGAGATCGGATGGCCGACCTTCTTCGACGATCCTGCCCTCTTCGAGAACAAAGACGTAATCGGCTGCCTCGATGAGTGAGAGGCGATGAGTGATGACGAGGGTGGTTCGGCCGCGGAGATTGCGGGCAAGTTCGTCGGTCACGATGGCCTCGGATCCTGGGTCGAGCGCAGATGTGGGTTCATCGAGCACCAGTATTGCTGGATCACGCAGAAGGGCTCGAGCCAGGGCGATGCGCTGTCGCTCGCCGACAGATAGCGTGGCACCACGCTCGCCGATCATCGTCTCGTACTTGTCCGGAAGTCCTTCGACAAAGCGGTGAATTCCTGCTTCCTGAGCGCTCCGCTGGATCTGAGCGAGTGTCGCTTCGGGGCGACCATAGGCGATATTCTCGTGGACCGTTGCGTGGAAGAGATAGGGAGTCTGTTCCACAACGGCAACGGTTGTGCGAAGGTTGTGAAGCGCAACGTCCCGGATGTCTATACCGTCGATGGTAATGGATCCCCGCTGCACGTCAAAGAATCGTACCAGGAGATCGCCGATCGTGGACTTGCCGACACCGCTTGGACCGGCAAGTGCATAGAAGCCACCTTTGCGAAGAGAAAAAGATATGTCCTCAAGGACAGGTACGTCCGGTGAGTAGCGGAATGCGACCCGATCGAAGCGAATCTCACGGGAGAAGGGCGGGAGGGGTTTTGGTGACGGCGGATCCGGAACTTCGACGGGTACATCAAGTACTTCGAATACTCGAGCTAGGGATACGCCGCCGGTGAGGAGGCTGGTGTAAATGCCGAGCAGATTCTGCACCGGGGAAAGCAATTTGACATGGTACGCCATGAACGCAACGAAGGCGCCAAGAGTCAGAGTGCCCTCGACGACCAGCCGGCCCCCGTATAAAAAAACGGCGGCGGTCGAAAGTGTAAGAACAGTACCGGGCAGTGCGCTTGCGAAGAAAGAAGTCATCTGCATCGAAAGCAGCGATTGAACAAACTGTGTGTTATGCCAGCTAAAACGGTCAGTCTCACGCAGCTCAGCGGTAGACGTGACGATGAGTCGCAAGCCCATGATGCTCTCGATGAGAAAACTGCCGAGGTTCGAGCTCCGCTGTCTTAGCTCGGCCGTGTAGAACATGAGACGGCGTTGATAGTATCGCAGTGTAAAAAGGCTGATGGGAAGCAGGCACACGCTCGCCAGCGTGAGGCGAGGGTTGAGCCAGACCATAATAGCGATGCTGCCGACGAGAAAGAGTACGTTTGAGAAGACCGAAAGCAAGGTGTCCGAGCAGACCCGCTGCACCTCGCCGATATCGTTATTAATTCGCGAGACCAAGTCGCCAAGCTTGCTCTTGGCGAAGTACCGTGGAGAGAGTCGCTGGAGATGCTGGAATACAGCGAGACGCATCCGGAAGAGGCTCTCCGCGGTGACACGGGTGTAGGTGTAGTTGGAGACCGCATTGACCGCGAAACCAACGACGGTCACCACGACCATCGCCAGCGCGACCTGCCATAGAGTGTGCAGATTCCGGCGAACCAACGCGTCGTCGATCAGCAGGCGGGAGATGTACGGCTGGGCCAGGCCAACCAGAGTGGAAAACAGGCCGAGCAGGAGAACGGCAAGAAGTCCTCGCCAATATGGTGCTACAAAAGCAAAGGCTCGGCGGTACTGCCGAAACGGGATGGGTGCTCGAGTATGGTTGTGCTTCATCTTTTATCAGGTTCAATAATCTCGGTATGCTGCCGGATGATGGGCGGCACGCCTGAGCGGCGCTAGGACTCTTCCGCTAGTGTGTGGGCATCACGATGAGGTTTGAGGTGGTGTCGCCTTCCAGATCGATGGTCTTTTCGAGAGCAAGCGTCTTCGCGTCATAGACTTCGATTGAGAAGCCAGCGTTATAGATGAGAAGTTTCTTGCCATCCGCCGAGATACCGAAGTTGAGCCGCGTGCGTCCTACAAACTCTCGTTTGTTGATGAGCTTCTTCGTAGCCATGTCAAAGACCCAGAACTCGGTGACTCGATCGCCGTGTGTTCCGTTGACCGCAACGGTATAACCCAACTTGCGGTCAGGCGTGAGCATCAGTGGCTGAATGCTTGTGGCCGCTGGACCGATCGGTGTCAGATCGAATGTCTGCTTGGAGAGATCGATCTCCGCGATTCCGAAGATGTCTCGGTGAACATAGGGATCGGACGCGTTGAAGATGCTCATGAGCTTGCCGGGAGGCTCGTTCGGATCGTCCAGGACATTGAGTGATAGGTTATCCATCCCCGGCGGCGCCACGGGATTGGATAGCTCGATCTTTTTCTCTAATTTGAAGTCCGTGGTGTTAAAAACAAGGATCTGCTGACGGAAGACATAGAGAGATTTCCCGTCTGGTGAGACTCGCATGAGGGAGCGGGCACCAGGGAATTCGTCTTTAGGGAATGGTGAGCTGCGGACAATCTTTTTCTGATCCAGATCGATAGCCACGAACTTTGGATCGCCCACTTCGTAGTGATCCATCTTCTTGGTAACGGTTGTGACGATGGAATACAGAAGTTTGCCGGTCGGGTCAACCGTCAGTCCGCTCAGCCGGTTGTTATCAGTTGCCGTGTTTATGGTGAAACAATCGAGGATCTTCCGTGTCTTCAGATCTACGGTGACGATGGAGTTGTCACGCAGGGTCGAAGCATAGATCTTCGACCTGTCCGGGGCCAGCACCAGAACGCGCGCAATATCAGTGGGAAGGACAATACTGTCGACGACTTTATCCTTGTTAACATCGATCACTCTGATGGTGTGGGGCCAGGTGGCCAGATACATCAGTTCTTCAGCGGGAGGCTTTGCCGAGACCTTGGTATCCGCGGCAAAAGCCATCGTGGAGAGAGCGCAGACAGAAAGAAACGTTACGACCGATCGCATGGTGCTCCTCTCAACTCAGCTACGGATAAACGCATTCAACTCAACAGCTACTCTTATGGGAAGACGATATCGACATTTCGCCAATCCTTAGTGGCAAGAGCACACTTGCTCGTCCAATCGGGGTAGTTATTCAGGTGATCGGGGACCTGTGCGGGCCAGAAGCATGTGACGTAGCAGTCATATATGTCGCGCTCGACTGGTTGGCAAAGGCCTGCAGTGCCACCTGCAGAATCTACTTCCCAGCCAGGAGAGAAGACAATCGAGCAGCCCATGGGGACATGCGGCTGTGGCGCAGCAGGCCGATTCTGCAGCGCAACGATATCTTCTTTCTCCGCAGCGACCTGGGCTTCTATGCGGGCGGCTTTTTTGTTGATCGCGTGTAGATGCTTCATGCAGCCTTCCTTTCAGCAAAGTGTTGGAGGAACGATGGATTCTTTTCTGCGATCGCGCCATATATCTCCAGGCACTTGTTAGTCCAGCTACGGATCCAGTCGCAGTAGTGCAGGTTGGCGTGGCCGGTGTCACCATAGCGCACATAGGCTTCATGGTGGCATCCGCCAGCACAGAGGGGTCGTGCCCAGCACGTGTGGCAATCGTACTTTGTGTCGATATTGCCGCGACCCAGGAAGTCGGCGCGTTTTTCCTTGTCGATACCGGTTGTAATATGTCCCATGACATGCTCATCGGAATCGACGAAGCGATGGCACGGCGCAATATCCCCCGAGGGGCCGACTCCAACCATGCCTAACCCGGCACCGCAGGGCAGCGCCTTGTTGACTCCCTGGTGCAACTCGGCGAGGGTGTCACTCACGTTTGAGAATCCGTGATGCTCACCTCGGAGCGCATGTTCCAGATATTCATCGGCGAGCTCACTGAACTGACGGAGCACACTGTCCATGCCCGGCTCGCCGATGGAATAAAGACGATCGGGAGATGTCGTCACAGGGGCGAAGGCGACCTCGTGAAAACCGAGTTCGTGCTTGAGATGTTGGTAGATCTTCCGCACGTCCATGGCTCCGGACGTCATCGTCACACGTGCTCCGACCGGTCGATTCGTGTGCTTGGCAATTAATTCCTGCACCTTCGGCCTGATGATGTCGTAACTTCCATTGCCATTGGCAAAGATGCGAAACTTGTCCTGCATCTCCTTCGTGCCATCCATGCTGACGGTTACCCCAACACCATTTTCAGCGAGGAATTCGACGATGGTGGTGGAGAGCAGTGTCGCATTCGTAGTGAGGCTGAATTCGACGTTCCGGCCCCGCTCCTCGGCCTCCTGTCGGGCATAAGCGACCACCTGCTTCATGAGAGGAAAGTTCATGAGCGTCTCCCCGCCAAAGAAGGTGATATGGACGGAGGCACGATCTCCTGATTCGTTGAACAGGTAGTCCACCGAAGCTTTGGCGGTCTCCATATCCATGAACTTCTTCTTACCTTCCGGAGTTGCAATCTTATCCTCACCGAACTCATAGCAGTAGGAGCAGGAGAGATTGCATTGATTGGTCACGTTGAGCACGATGCTCTGTAATGGAAACTCGTCTGGCAGAGGCTGAGATGGCTCATAGATGCTTGCACCGACCTGAATGGCGCGGACAGATTCCAACTCGTCGATGGATTCCGCAGCCGCCTCGGCCGAATATCCGCTGATCACCATCTGCTCGACTAGGGCTTCCTTTGTGAGGGAGGTCTGCTCAAGCTTCTTGAGAACAGCCATCGAGATGCCGTCGAGCGCGACGATTCCTCCGCTTGGCACAAGGTAAGCGAAGTCGACATCGACTCCGTGAAAGGTGTGCACTCCCGACAACGATAGGGTCACTGTCCAACCTCCGGCTGGTCCCACTGCATGTACTGGGGTACCGCTACGATGAAGTAACTTCTTCCGACGAGGGGAGCGGCCGCGCCCGGTGGGGTATAGGTGGCGACCGTCCAGACATCGCCATAGTTATTCCGCATTGATTTACGCTTAGGATTTGGCCCGTCGGTGGACGGGACGAAAAATCCGGTCTTGGCGTCCAGTTTGCCGACGAACTCGAGGTCATCATCCCCATAGGAAGCAACGAACTCTTCCAGTTTCCAGGATGCCGGTACAGGGCCGAGATAGATATCGTCCGCAGTATTGGGCTTTCCATCGGGGCCGTTGCTGTAGGCCACCGCTTCAAACTGCATATATCCCTTGGCATGTGGCTCGCTACCCAGATGCGCGATTCCCGTCTCCGGGGTGACCTTCAGATAGTCCATGTGATCATAGACGGCGAAAGCACCGGGAATAGTGGAATCGCCGACCGATACGGGCCGCCTTCCGGCCAGGGCTTTGGGATCGACGCTCGCCAGCACCGTCACAATCTCCGGCGTTGCACTGACTATCTTGCTGACCGTCACGCCTGAGCCGAGCTTGATGTCTGAGGCGGCAAGGGATGCTGGGAGGTGTGAGCCGAAGATGCGGACTGTGTTATCGGTGGATCCCGCCTTCAGCGCTGTCAGGTCCGTTCCCAGCACTGCTGGTGAGCTTTTCGCGCGGCGCATGGTGATATCCATTCCGAACTCCTGATAGGTTCCCCAGAACCAGCGCCCTGATAACTCCGCCTGATCCTTCGAGAGCATCATGACCTGACGAACGCCATTTGGAGCATCGATGCCAGCGATGTTCGAAGAGCCCTGGGTGCGGCCTCTCCACGCATATCCCGTGTAGACGAGCGAACTGCCGTCGCTGCTCCACTGGGAACCGCTGGTAAAGGTGAGTTGTGTATGCGTGGTGTAACCATCCTGGTTGGCCTTCTCTTCGATCTTCATCTCCCCGTAGAATTTTCCCTTCCCAGGGAGTTCGCCGGAGATCAACCATGTTCCGGGCAGGTTCGGGGTCTCCATCATGGCGGTCCAGTTAGACCACTCAGGCGTGATCAAAGGGGCGCTCTTCTTGATGTAGGCAAGAGCGATATCGACAGGTTGCTTGGGGGTCTCCGCGCCCGGCGCAACGGCTTCCTGACGCGCTCCGAATCCTCCGCGACGAAAAGATCCCTCAATGGAAGGGAAGAACGCCATATGCATGTTCTTCAGTAGATCCCAATCCGACGGGTTACGACGCCAACTCATCGGCTTGGCGAACGCGTGGCACGAGGCACAGGCGTGCTGAACGTCAGGATCCGGGATAATCTTCTCGTCGATCATCCGCCGTTCGGCGAAGTACTCGACCGGGGTTGCTTCTTCAGGGGCCAGACCATGAGAATCGCTCAGGGAACGAAGAACCTTGCGCGCTTCGTCAGGACTTAGCTGCAAGCCGTTCAGGCGCACCATGCGCTTGATTGCCTCCTCCCAGCCTTCCGGCGTGGTGCGGATAGCTGAGATACGGGTGAGATTCCCCTTTGCGTCCGCAATGTGACATGTGCCGCACTTCTGGATCACCAGAGGATCGGTCACGGGGATTAGAGGCTCTGGTGTGTCTGATACCGCAGGTGTTGACGCGGTCGATGGTCGCGACCGTTGGCCGAGCGCTGTCGCCCAGGGCAGTGTGACAGATAGGCAAAAGAAAAAGGTGACGCCGAGGTCGAATCGCCTACGAGGGGAGCAAGACATTAACAAGCCTTTCGCTGAGCATGAGTGACAACATTCCCGATGTAATTCGTCTGCAAGATGTAATTCGTTTAGCAAGTAGACATATGGGAAACCTGCGATACAAAGCGTGTGACTGAAGGCGAAAATGATGGGACGAAACGAGAATGACAGTTCATCCGAACAATGCGAAGACCTGGCGACTAAAAGACGAAACCGGTGTGGACCATAGAAGCGTGCACGGACGAGTTACCTACATGCGAGGCATACAACTCGGCGGTCAGCAGACTTTCGGGGAGCCGCTGGTGCAAAAAGCAGAAATGAGGGAGACTGCTATTTGTTTAGCAGATGTTAATTCGCGTGTCTACAATTTAAATCCAATGCTTTCTGTCGGGTCACGGTCTTGATCCCTTGGCCTTGGCGGAAGGGGCATGGTGCAGCACCGGCAAATCATGGTCAGCCCTCCCCATCGATCTTGTTGCGGATGGGAATTTGCCGCGTCGACTGCGGTCCCCACGTGCCCTTCGAATGCGCCCGAGTCGTTGACGCCGGCGACGTGCTTTCAATCATGAGCGGCCCCGCTGGCCGCACCGTTTCATGCTATGATCCACTTTCCAGCATCCCCATTGTCGTCTGAGGTCCGCCCGATGCGCCAGCGGTTTCTCTGCTCAGGTTCTTTCGTTGTCGCGGTCGCAACTATCCTGACCTTCACATCCATGCGGCGCGTCGCCGTTTCGGCGAGTGAGAGTTGGAATCCGTCCGCGGCCGCTCACCGTCTCGACTCCAGGCAGACATGGTGGATGAATTGGCCGAAGGCGCAGAGAGATCATGAAACCGCTTGCGTCTCCTGCCACACGACCTTACCCTACGCAATTGCACGTCCCAGCATGCGCCACACCCTCGGAGAGTCGGGTCTATCACCCACCGAGGAGACGATGCTGCAACATGTCGACAAGCGTGTGAATCAATGGGATGAGATGGAGCCTTTCTATAACGACGCGAAGTCGGGCCCAAAGAAGTCGATCGAGTCTCGAGGGACAGAGGCGGTGCTGAATGCGCTGATTCTCGTTCATTACGATCCGGATCCCAGCCAGATGAGTGATCTGACTCGAAAGGCGTTTCATGCTATGTGGGCTTCGCAACTGACGAACGGCGATCAGGTGGGTGCATGGAACTGGTTGAACTTCCATAACGCGCCCTGGGAGTCCAATGAATCGCAATATTACGGTGCTACGCTCGGTGCGCTTGCGGTGGGCATCGCGCCCGCGAGCTATCGGAACTCCCCTGAGATTCAGGCCAATCTCAAGGCATTGAGAGCCTATCTGGTTGCGCATTATGATGCGCAGCCGCTGGTCAATCGCATCGTGGTTCTATGGGCATCGACTACACTGGACGGCCTCCTCTCGGATGATCAGCGTCGCGTTCTGTTTGCCGAGATCTGCTCGCGCCAGGCGAAGGATGGCGGATGGACCATGGCTACGCTGGGGGATTGGAAGCGGAGAGACAACACGCAGATCGACCCAAGAAGCGACGGGTACGCGACGGGTCTCACAGTCTATGCTCTGAAAGAGGCCGGCTATTCTCAGAAGCGGCCTGAGATGAAGCGGGGAATTGAGTGGCTCGTGAAGAATCAGAGCCCGGCGGACGGCTTGTGGCCCGCATATTCGCTGAACAAGGAACGTGATCCCGCCAGTGACGTAGGCCAGTTCATGAGCGATGCTGCGACGAGTTACGCAGTCCTGGCTCTGGAATCAGTGCGTCGATGAAATCTGCAGCTTCCGTTCGCGTTATTCTGCTAGGACGATGAAAGAGATCTCAGGACTTCTCGCGGCTTTCTTGTATCTTGGCGGGACGATCACTTACGCTCAGCTTGCCGAGCCAACGCAATCAGTTGTTCTCCGCGCCGCCCGGATGCTTGATGTCGCAACGGGCAGAATCATCAGCCCGGGCGAGGTTCTCGTGGTGGGGGACCATATCCAGGAGGCCGGCTCACACGTCAACCGCCCAACGCCCAAGACCGAGATCATCGACCTGGGTGACCGCACCCTCATGCCGGGCTTGATTGATGTTCACGTCCACCTCTTTCTCCACCCCGGCGCCGAAGACCTTCAGACGGTGGAGGAGTCCATCCCTCAGCGGACGCTCGCGGCTGCGTCTGCAGCCAAAGACGATCTGATGGCCGGTTTCACCGCCGAGCGTGACATGGGGACCGAGGGGGCTGGAAGCGCCGATACGGCTGTCCGCAATGCCATCGACCAGGGGATGATTCCCGGTCCTCGACTACGGATCAGCGGCAATGCCGTGGACTTGACCGGCGGCCACGAGGATGCCAATCGCTTCAACCCCGCTCAGCACGTCCTGTCGAACGCCGATTATGCTGATTCCGCCGCTGACCTGGTGAAGATCATCCGCCAGCAGCGTAAGGAAGGAGCCGACTTCACGAAGATCTATGAGACCGGCCGCGACTCCTTCCACGATGGAGTCTTTCAAACCCCATACCAGTACACCGAGGCCGAACTCCGCTCTGCGGTGGGGGAGGCGGGGCGGTATGGGGGTGGCAGGGGGCATGGGGTGGCGGTGCATGCCACCGGGGAGCCGGGGGCGGGGTATGCCGTGGCGGCTGGGGTGGAGTCGGTCGACCATGCCTACAACCTGTCGGACGACACGATGGCGGCCATGCGGGAGAAGGGGATCTATGCGGTGCCGACCTTCGCCATCTCCGAGTACTTCACCGAGCATGCGGGTTCTCCTGCCTCCGCGGCTCACCGGCGGGCCGAGCAGGACTACCACGCGGCAGCGTTCCGGCGACAGCTGGCGGTGGGTGTGCCGATGGCGGTGGGATCGGATGTGGGACCGTTTCCGCATGGAACGCAGGCGCGGGAGATGGTCCTGATGAACCAGTACGGGATGCCTCCGCTGGCCGTTCTCCAGGCTGACCTGCTGAACGGAGCCAGGCTTCTGGGCTGGGAGGGGAAGATCGGGGAGCTCAAACCGGGCTTCTATGCCGACGTGATTGCGGTGGACGGGAACCCGGTCGCAGACGTCTCCGCCACACAACACGTTGTGTTCGTCATGAAGGGTGGAGTTATCTTCAAACGGTAGGACTTTTGAGCGGCGCGGGTCTTTGTGACCCCCCCCCGGGGGTGCAGGTCTTAAAGTATTCAAACATAAGGACCTAAGTCCAACGCGGACTCGCCACGAGCTGGACTTTTTCCCGGCGTCCCGCAGCAGCTTTGTCTCTGCGTTTATCCTGCCAAAGTTCGAGGGATTGCCCCGTCGATCATCAGGTCGCCGAGCCCTGACTTGATCTTGCGTTTGCGGCGACTGTCCGGAAATGGACAGTTAATTTTGATTGCGGACGGAACGGATTGGTTGCTCCCTGCGTAAGTCGTTGCATTCGAACGAAGAGAATTTGGCGTTCGACGTGCAATATGACAGGGTGCGATGGATATCTCTAGACCGGATTTAAAGAAGAAGAAGCGTCAGCGGCAGTTTGTCGTTGGGGGCGTGGCGCTGGTTGCGCTGGCGGCAGTGGGCTGGTTTGTAGCGCGGCTGAAGCCAGCCTCGCCGGAGGTTGACCGCAGCACGGTGTGGACCGACACGGTGAAAAACGGGCCTTTACTGCGCCAGGTGCGGGGACCGGGGACGCTGGTTCCGCGGGAGGACAAGATCCGGCTGATTCCGGCGCAGACTGAGGCGACGGTGGTTCGGATCCTGGTGCTGCCGGGAGCGAAGGTCCAGCCCGACACGGAGATCATGGAGCTGGTCGATCCTGCGACGCAGCAACAACTCCTCGATGCCCAGTTGCAGCTGAAGGCGGCGCAGGCGGACCTGCTGAACACGCGGGCCAAGCTACAGAGCGACCTCATGACGCAGAAGGCGGGCGCCGCGACGGTGGGAGCCGACCACAAGCAGGCGGAGCTGCAGGCGCAGACGGACAAGAGCCTCTTCGACCTCGGGGTGATCAGCGGACTGACTTACTCGGCCTCGAAGGGTAAGGCGGACGAGTTGACGACACGCAACAATCTGGAGGGTCAGCGGTTGACGTTGAATGAGCGGGCGATCGAGACGCAACTCGCGGTCCAGCAGACCAAGGTGGAACAGGCGCAGGCGATGCTTGGGCTGAAGCAGAAGGACATGGCGGCGCTGACGGTGCGGGCGGGAATCTCGGGCGTGCTGGTCGACCTTCCGCACCAGGTGGGCGAGCATGTCGACCCGGGTACCACGCTGGCCAAGGTCGTCCAGCCGGATCAGTTGAAGGCCAGCCTGAACATCGCCGAGACCCAGGCGCGGGATATCCAGATCGGCCAGCCGGCGGAGATCGATACTCACAATGGTGTGATCGCAGGCAAGGTGATGCGGATTGATCCCGCGGTGAAGAACGGGACGGTGCTGGTGGATGTGGAGCTGGCGGGTGCGCTTCCGCAGGGGGCACGGCCGGACCTGAGCGTGGACGGCACGATCGACCTGGAGCGCATGGGGAACGTAATGTATGTGGGTCGGCCCGCGTTCGGCAATGAGAATTCGACGATCAGCCTGTTCAAGCTGAGCGTGGATGGCAAGGCGGCAGTACGGGTTCCGGTGAAGGTTGGACGGGCCTCGGTGAACAGTCTGCAGGTGCTGGAAGGCTTGCAGGATGGGGATGTGGTGATTCTTTCCGATATGTCGCGCTGGGATGGGACGGATCGGATACGGCTGGATTGAAAGAAGGACCGGGGGAGCGGCTGACGACAAAGGCACGCGCAGACGCAGATTCCCTTCGGGAATGACAGAAAGTAAAACAAACAGATCGAGAAGCGACCAAGAGTACACGAAAGGGAGGGTTGAGGATGATGGATTCAACGATTATTTCGATTGAGGGCATGACGAAGGTCTTCTATACGGACGAGATTGAGACGCATGCGCTCTCGGGGATTCACCTGGAGATCAACCGTGGGGAGTATGTGGCCATGTCGGGGCCATCGGGTTGCGGAAAGTCGACGTTGCTCTCGATCATCGGGCTGCTGGATACGCCGACTGATGGGCGGTATGTTCTGAACGGCAAGCAGGTGGCGAACCTGAACTTTGCGGACCGTTCACGGATTCGCAACCAGGAGATAGGCTTTATCTTCCAGAGCTTCAACCTGATTGGCGACCTGACGGTGGCGGAGAATGTGGAGCTTCCCCTGACTTATCGGGCGGGCATGCCCGCTGCAGAGCGGAAGCGTCGTGTGCAGGAGTCGTTGGAGCGGGTGAATATGGCGCACCGGATGCGGCATTACCCGGCCCAGCTCTCCGGCGGTCAACAGCAGAGGGTGGCGGTGGCGCGTGCGCTGGCCGGGTCTCCCTCGATCCTGCTGGCGGACGAACCGACGGGAAACCTGGACTCGAAGAACGGTGAGGCGGTGATGAGCCTGTTGCAGGATCTGCACCAGGAGGGCGCGACGATCTGCATGGTGACCCATGATCCGAGGTTCGCGGCGCATGCCGAGCGGCAGGTGCATCTGTTCGACGGCAAGGTGGTTGCGGAGGGCGAGATGACCCATCTACTGGCCGAGGCGGCGCGGGCCTGAGTTCCGCGGTGAACCGGAGAGATGAACAGGAGGGATGCGATGAGCGAGATGTTATGGGATGTACGTTCGGCCTTCGAGCCTGTGCTGAGGCGCCCGGCCGTGATCGTGATCACGGCGTTGGCGGTGGTGCTTGGCGTGGGCGCGACGAGCGAGATGGTCACCGCAGTGGATGCAGCCGTGCGGCACGAGTGCATGGCGAGCGAGTCGGCGCGTCTGGCGCGAGTCGTCCGCGTGTTGGACAAGAACGATGTATGCGCTGACATCGCAGCGCCGCCGTCGGATGCGGACGATCTGCGCATGGAGTAGGGCAAAGCGACTTGGTTGCAAGCGATGGAGTGGACGAACGCAGAGCGCAGGTTGCGCCTTAGCGATGTGCTGTCTTCCACGGCGGGTTGGCGATCGTCGAGATCTGAAACGGTCAGAGCGGGATTCGATCGGCGATGAGATGCGCTGGGGTGAACGATTGAGGGGTTTTGAATGAGTGAGATCTTGCGGGATGTTCGATTCGCATTGCGGCAGATGGTGAAGGCTCCGGGCTTCACGGTTACTGCTGTGCTGACGCTCGCGCTGGGTATCGGGGCCAACGCGGCGATCTTTACGCTGGTGCATGCCGTGCTGCTGCGACAGGTGCCTGTTTCGCATCCGGAGCAGTTGATCCGGATCGGCGATAACGACGATTGCTGTGTGAATGGCGGGTATCCG
>JAMFSC010000079.1 GCA_026225095.1 bacterium | reverse complement strand
GTGCAGATGATTACCGCCAGTGTGTGCCGGAACATGCTCCTTTATAGATCAGCAGAGCCTCAGTCGATGCAAGTTCCATTAAAACGGCGTTTTCTGCAACAACTCCTTGCTACTGCTGCCCACGACAATGCTAATTGTCGCGGTAGTAGAGCTATCGCAAGCGCACATGCAGCAGCAAGTTATACCTTCCTTGGTCACCACAATCTTAGGTCCGCCTTTCGACTAGCGACGATGAAGCGTGTCGCGCAGGGGGCACCTGGCAAACGCAGATTCCCTTCGGGAATGACAGACAGAAAGGCAAAGGCAACGACAAACAGCAATAGGGACAGACGTTAGGAGACGCGCCAGCGGGTGGAGAGTTGGGCCAGCTTGTCTTCGAGGGTGGCTTTGGGTTGGGGTGGTTTTGGGGTAGGGCGGGTTGGCTGGTTCGTGGGGCGGTGCTGGGTGGGGGTGTTGGGACATGGATGCGCGGCGGCGGGTTGGGTGGGGCGCGGGGATTGCTGGTGGGGCGGTTGCTGGCGGGATTGGGCGGGGGCCATGAGGGCCTTCATCGAGAGGGCGATGCGTTTGGATTTCGCGTCGGCGCTTAGGACCTTCACTTTCACGATCTGGCCGGCTTTGACGGCTTCGCTGGGGTCTTTGATGAAGCGGTTGGAGAGCTCGGAGATGTGGACGAGACCGTCCTGGTGGACGCCGATGTCGACGAAGGCTCCGAACTTGGTGACGTTGGTGACGACGCCCTCGAGGATCATGTCGGGGATGACGTCGGCGAACTCGCGGACGGTCTCGGAGAAGGATGGGGCGACGAACTGGTCGCGGGGGTCGCGGCCGGGTTTGCGGAGCTCTTCGAGGATGTCCTTGATGGTGAAGGTGCCGGCTTTGAGGGTTTTCAGGTCAACGCGGGCCAGGAGGTCGGGCGATTGGATGAGGGTGGGGATGGGGGTGGCGAGGGATTGGGCGATCTGCTCGACGATGGGGTAGGACTCGGGGTGGACGGCGGTGGCGTCGAGGGGGTTGTCGCCGTTGCGGATGCGGAGGAAACCGGCGGCCTGCTCGAAGGACTTGGGGCCGATGCCGGGGACCTTTTTGAGCTGGGCGCGGGAGCGGAAACGGCCGTTCTCGTCGCGGTAGGCGACGATGGCGAGGGCGGTGCGTTCGGTGATGCCGGCGACGTAGCGGAGGAGGGTCCAGGAGCTGGTGTTGAGGTCGACTCCGACGCGGTTGACGCAGGTTTCGATGACAGTTTCGAGGGATTGCTGGAGCTGGCGCTGGTCTACGTCGTGTTGATATTGGCCTACGCCGATGGATTTGGGGTCTACTTTTACTAGTTCAGAGAGGGGGTCCTGGAGGCGGCGGGCGATGGAGATGGCTCCGCGGACGGTGAGGTCGAGGTCGGGGAACTCCTGGCGGGCGATGTCGGAGGCGGAGTAGATGCTGGCTCCGGACTCGGAGACCATGACGGAGAAGATGCTCGTGGGATGCGAAACCGCGCGGTCGCGGAGGAAGTCGCGGACGAAGGCGTCGGTCTCGCGGGAGGCGGTGCCGTTGCCGATGGCGATGGCGCGGACGTTGTGCTTTGCGATGAGGGATTCGAGGGTTTTGGTGGCGGTGTCGGCGGCACCTTTGGACTGGTGGAGGTAGAGGACCTCGTTGGCGAGGAACTTTCCGGTCTCGTCGACGACGGCTACCTTGCAGCCGGTGCGGAGGCCGGGGTCGATGCCTAGGACGGAGATCGGTCCGGCGGGTGGTGCGAGGAGGAGGTGGTGGAGGTTCTCGCGGAAGACCTGTATCGCGTCGGTGTCGGAGCGCTTCTTGAGCTCGAGGCGGAGTTCGCCCTGGATCGAGGGGTTGAGGAGGCGCTTCCAGGCGTCTTCGATGGCTTGTTCGAGGTGCGGGGTCCAGTCGCCGGGGGTCTTGAGGGCGGCTCGGCGGAGGATGGCGTTGGCGCGTTCGGGCTCGAGCTCGATGAGGAAGTAGAGGATGGACTCGTCTTCGCCGCGGCGGATGGCTAGCATGCGATGGCTGGGGATGGCCTTGGCGGGCTCGCGAAAGTCGTAGTACATGGCGAACTTGGACTCGGTGTCTTTAAGCTCGGCGTCGGTGGATTTGCGGCTGACGACGATGCCTTCCTCGAACATGAGGGTGCGGAGGGACTTTCTGATCTCGGCGGACTCCGAGAGGAGCTCGGCGACGATGTGGCGGGCGCCTTCGAGGGCGTCTTCGATGGAGTTCACTTCTTTTTCGGGGTTGAGGAAGGTCTTGGCGAATTCGAGGAGGGGGGTGCCGGTGGGGGTCTGGTTCCAGAGGTAGAGGGCGAGGGGCTCGAGACCGCGCTCGCGGGCGATGGTGGCCTTGGTGCGGCGTTTGGGGCGGTAGGGGAGGTAGAGGTCTTCTAGCTCGGACTTGTCGAGGGTGGCTTCGATTTTTTTGCGGAGATCGTCGGTGAGTTTGCCCTGATCGTCAATGGACGACAGAATCGTCGTCTTTCTTGCGGCGAGGTCGCGGAAGTAGGCGAGTTTCTCCTCGATGTCGCGGATCTGGACCTCGTCGAGGTTGCCGGTCGCTTCTTTGCGGTAGCGGGCGATGAAGGGGACGGTTCCGCCTTCGTCGAGCAGGGTGATGACGGCGACGAGGCCGGAGAGGGGGATGTTCAGGAGCTTCGCGACGTGGAGGAGGATGTCGGGAGTGAGGGTGTTGGGGTCGGCTTTTGGGCCGGTTTGCGAGGGTTTCGGGGCTTGCGGGATAGTGTCTGGAGTCATGTCTGGACTGATGGTACCGTTTTGGGCTCTTGAAAAGAGGGTCGGCGGAGGGGTTGGGTTGGGTGCTCTCCGGGAATGGGACAGGTGGTATGATCGCCAAATTCAAGACCATACGGGGGCTGTTTCGACCATGAGCAATGACAGCGTGAAGATGATGGAAGAAGTGCAGGATCTGAGCCAGATGGAGGCCGGGCTGGATGAGCCGACCGAGGCGACGGAGTCGTTCGACGAGATCTTCAAGGAGTTCGAGCGGTCGAACAAACGGCGCGAGGGGGAGGACGGCAAGCAGATTCGGGCGACGGTGGTGAAGGTTTCGCCGGATGCGGTGTATTTGGACATCGGGTTCAAGACGGAGGGGATTCTGCCGGTGGCGGCGCTGGGTGGCGCGGAGGTGATGCCGGGGGAGACGATGCTGGTCTCGGTGAAGGGGCGGAACGAGGAGGGGTACTACGAGGTCTCGAAGATCCGCGTGGCTGCGCCGAAGGACTGGGGATCGCTGCAGAAGGCGTTTGAGGAGCAGGCGGTGATCACGGGCACGGTGACCGGGGTGGTGAAGGGTGGATTTACCGTCGATGTGGGCGTGCGGGCGTTTATGCCGGCTTCGCGGGGTGGGGTGCGCGATGCGGCGGACGTGGACAAGCTGGTCGGGCAGGAGATTCGCTGCAAGATCATCAAGGTCGATGAGGCCGACGAGGATGTGGTGGTGGATCGTCGCGTGGTGATCGAAGCCGAGGAGAAGGCCGGCAAGGATCAGCGGTTTGGCGAGGTGAAGGAGGGGGATCACGTACGGGGGACGGTGCGCAGCCTGACAGGGTATGGGGCGTTTGTGGAGCTGGGCGGCGGGGTGGATGGGTTGCTGCACATCAGCGATATCTCCTGGGGCCGGGTGGCGAATGTGGCCGATGTGCTGACGGTGGGACAGGAGATCGAGACGAGGGTTCTGAAGGTGGATGCGGCGGCGAAGCGGATCTCGCTGGGGATGAAGCAGCTTTTGCCGCATCCCTGGGACGGGATTGAAGGGCGGCTCAAGGTTGGGGACCGGGTGCATGGGACGGTGACGCGGACGACGGATTTCGGGGCGTTTGTGGAGGTGCTGCCGGGCGTGGAGGGGATGGTGCATGTCTCCGAGATGTCGTGGGCGAAGAAGGTACGGAAGCCGAGCGATGCGGTGTCTGTGGGGGATGCGGTCGAGGTGGTGGTGCTGGGGATCGATACGGCTGAGAAGCGGATGGCGCTGGGGTTAAAGCAGGCGCTTGGGGATCCATGGGCGGAGGTGGCGGATAAGTTTCCGGTGGGTTCGACGGTGGAAGGG
This sequence comes from bacterium, assembly GCA_026225095.1. GTDB lineage: Bacteria > Acidobacteriota > Terriglobia > Terriglobales > Acidobacteriaceae > Edaphobacter. Next base: position 21,126 of record JAMFSC010000079.1, on the reverse strand, counting down.
CCGGTGGTCTCTTTCACCAAGTTCGGTGCGTTTGTGCAGGTGATGGAGGGGGTCGAAGGGATGATTCACATCTCGGAGATCGCGGCGGAGGGCCAGGGGGAGAAGCGACTGAATCATCCGCAGGATGTGCTGCGGACGGGACAGGTCGTGAAGGCGAAGGTGCTGGAGATCGATCGCGAGAAGCGACAGATGCGGTTGAGCATGAAGCAGCTGATTCCGACGGGGATGGACGAGTTTCTGGCGGAGCATTCGGTCGGGGATGTGGTGACGGGGCGGGTGGTCGAGATTCGGGATGGGGTGGGGACGATTGAGCTGGGGGAGGGGATCCGGGTGAGGTGTCCGCTGTCGATGGCGCAGGCGGAGGAGGTGAAGACGGTGGAGCAGCCGTTGGACCTTTCGGCGTTGACCACAATGCTGTCGGCGCAGTGGAAGGGGGCTTCCACGGCGAAGGCCAAGAAGGCGGATGTTCCGCAGGCGGGGCAGATGCGGAGTTTCCGGATTATTGCGATCGATGGGGAGGCAAAGACGGTCGGGCTGGAGCAGGTGAAGGGGTGAGCAGGGGCGATGGCCTAAGTTCTATGGCTTAGACTTGGGATATGGGTTTTCGGAATTTCAACGTTGGCTTCGGTTGGTCGGTGGGCGTGATCGTGGCGCTCGGTGTGAGCGCGTCGGGGCAGACACTGCGGGTGCGGGTGGTGGATGCGAGCGGGCTGCCGGTGGTGGGGGCGACGGTCTCGAGGGGGGCGACGGTGTTGGTGACGACCGGCGCGGATGGGGGGGCGGAGGTCGCGGTGCCTGCGGGCGGGATGGTGCGGGCGGCTTCGGCGGGGATGACCTCGCGGGCAGTGACGGTCGGGCAGGGGATGGTGCTGGTGCTGCGGCCGGCTGGGGTGGCGGAGGCGGTGACGGTGACGACGACCCGGTCGGCGGGGCTGACGGGGGAGTATGCGGAGACGATCGACGGGCTGAGCGGGGATGCGATCCGCAAGTTTCCGGCGTTTACGCTGGATGAGAGTCTGCGGCAACATGCGGGGTTTGAGCTGTTTCGGAGGGCGAGTTCGCGGGTGGCGAATCCGACGAGCGAGGGGGTTTCGCTGCGGGGGCTGGGGTCGACGGCGGTCTCGCGGACGTTGGTGCTCGAGGAGAGTGTTCCCTTGAACGACGCGTTTGGCGGGTGGATTCATTGGGATGAGCTAGCTCCGGAGGCGGTTTCGGCGGTGACGATCGCTACCGGCGGAGGCTCGGATCTTTACGGGTCGAGTGCGCTGGGGGGCGTGATCGATGTGGCTCCGGGACGTCCGGAGGCTTCGCGGGGTGAGATTGCGGCCTCGGGAGCGGGGCAGGATACCTCCGATGTGAGTGGGCGGGTGGATCGGGGTGGGAAGGGCTGGCTGGGGACGTTGTCGGGACAGAGCTTCCGGACCGCGGGGTATGTCCCGGTGAATCCGGCGAGCAAGGGCGCGATCGACGTTCCGGCGAATGTTCACTTTCAGAATGGGCATACGGAGATCGACCGGGCAGTCGGGGTGGGGGGCCGGGCGTTCGTGATGGGGAATGTGCTGAACGAGGCCCGGGGGAACGGAACGCTCGCCACGAACAACGGGACTCGGCTTTGGAGGTATGTGGCGGGGGATGACTGGGCGGCGGGGGATCGGGTCAGTGGGAGGGTCAGGGGGTTTGGGAGTGATGAGGGGTATCGGCAGACATTCTCGTCGATCCCGGCGAGTCGGGCTACGGAGGCTCTGACCAGGCGTCAGCGGGTGAGGGTGCAGGAGGTGGGGGCGACGACGGATGTGGCGGCGCACTTTGGGCGGATGGCGTTGGTGGCTGGCGCGGATGTGAGGGATATTCGGGCGAACGATGTGGAGACGCCGATCTCGGCGGGGGTGGTGACGTCGGTGCAGGACACGACGGCTCGGCAGCGGTTCGTGGGTGGGTTTGGCGAGGTGCTGTATGAGCGCGGAGGATGGTCGGGCGCGGGATCGGTTCGGGTGGATCATGCGGCGAATCTGGATACGGTGCAGCGGGTGAATGCGGTGGCGACGCCGGTGGCGGATCGGGCGGAGGTGGTTGCGAGTCCTCGGCTGGGTGTGGTGAAGCGGGTGAATGGGATGTTTTCGGTGAGGGCGGCGGGGTTTCGGGCGTTTCGGGCTCCTACGATGAATGAGCTGTATCGGCAGGGCCAGGTGGGGCAGGAGACGACACAGGCGAACGCGGGGCTCCTGTCGGAGCGGGCTACGGGGTGGGAGGCTGGAGTGAATGCGCAGAGTCCGGGTGGGAGGGTGACGGGGCTTGCGACTTACTTCTGGACGGAGATCAATCGGCCGGTGTCGGCGGTGCTGGTCTCGCAGACGGCGACCTCCATTTTGGATAAGCGGCAGAATCTTGGGCAGCTACGGAGCCAGGGGCTGGAGTTGAAGGGGGGGGCGCGGGTGGTACGGGGGGTGGTCGCGACGGTGGGGTACCAGTATGCCAATGCGGTGGTGACGAAGTTCTCGGCGCAGCGGGCGCTGGTGGGGAATCGGCTTCCGGAGGTTCCGATCCAGGCGGTGACGGCGCAGGTGCGGGTGACAAACGCGAGGGCGGGGAACTTTACGTTTGCGCTGCGGCGGAGCGGTCAGGTGTGGGATGACAGTGCGAATACGCTGTCGCTGCGTGGATTCTTTCAGGCCGACGTCTATGGGGAACGGTCGTTCGCGGGGCGGTGGACGGCGTTCGGGGCGGTGGAGAATCTGCTGAACCAGAGGGCGGATGTTTCGCGGACTCCGGTGCTGACGCTGGGGAGCGGGATCGTGGCGCAGGGCGGGGTTCGGGTGCGGTGGGGTGGGGCGAAGTAGGGCTGTTCTGTTTCCAACTTTGGGTGTTCCGCTGGGATGGAGATCGTGAGAGGATGCTGCGTGATGATTCTCTGACGGGAGGCGGCGATGGAGAAGCTTGGGATCGAGGGCAGGTCGGCGGTGATTCCCGGGATGCAGTACCGGGATGCGGTGGCGGCGATGGAGTGGCTTACGGCGGCGCTGGGATTTGAGCGTCAGGCGGTGTATGAGGGGCCGGATGGGACGATCCTGCATGCGCAGATGACGTTTGGCGACGGGATGATCATGCTGGGGTCGGCAGCGAAGGAGTCGGAGTATTCGGCGCTGGTGGCGCTGCCGGATGAGATTGGCGGGCGAGAGGCTCGGAGCGTGAGCCTGGTGGCGGTGGACTGCGATGCGGTGTATGCGCGGGCCAAGGCGGCGGGGGCGGAGATGGTGTTCGATCTAGAGGAGAAGCCTTATGGGGGGAAGGGTTTCACTTGCCGGGATCCCGAGGGTTATCTGTGGCATGTGGGGAGCTATAATCCGTGGGCCGCGGACTAGGGAAGGCCATGGCTGCGAGTCGGTCTTTTGTGGTGCGGAGTATCCCGGGAGAATCCATGATTGAGCCGATTCGTCACACTCCGTTGTTGCCGGGAACGCTGAGGAATCTCTTTTATCCGCCGGACGCCTATCGGTATTTCGCGCGGGCGGCGGAGGTCCCTTTTGTCGGCGCGAATCCGATCGCGAAGGCTGCCTGGGCGGCGGACGCTTCGATGCTGTCCTATGGGCGGTATGGGCAGAGGCTGATGAGCGACGTGGAATTGGAGGAGAACTTCGGCAGGGCCAAGCTGAGGGTGATCAAGATTGGTGGGACGCCGGGGGACTGGAACGCGCATGGGACGCAGGCCGCGTTCGCTTACTGCGACGAGGTCGCCATTATGGCGTTTCGCGGCACGGAGCGGGACGATCCGGACGATGTGTTGTCGGATGCGGACCTGTTCTTGTCGCATGAGCCGGACTACCGGCAGGCTGCGCAGGATGCGACTCCGGCGCTTGGTCACCTGGGCATGGTGGCGCATCTGTTCTCCGAACCGTGCCTGGTGCATCGGGGTTTTCAGCGTGCGCTGAACCAGGTGTGGAAGGAGGTGCATGCCGAGGTGGGAGCTTACCGGCGTCAGCATCCGGAGGCGGAGATCTGTATGACGGGGCATAGCCTGGGGGCGGCTCTGGCGGTGATGAGCTTCAGCAGGTTTGGCGATGGGGGGATGTCGCTTTATACGTTTGGATGTCCGAGGGTGGGGGATGCGGCCTTTCGGGATCGGGTGTTGTCGAATCCGGGGCGGGGGATTTATCGGTTCGTCAACTACAACGATGCGGTGACGCATGTGCCGACGGAGAGTCTTCTCTATCGGCAGACTCCGGCGGAGTGCCAGCGGTTCGATGAAGACGGGAACCTGGATACGGGCGACGATACGTTTCGGGGGGATGCGGATGCGCTGCGGACGGCGGTGGAGGGGCTGCCGGGTACCTTGAAGGGCGATAGCGTGCTGGATGCGGCGGCTCCTCCGAGCGTGGTGGATCATTCTCCGGCGCGGTACTGTTTTCGGCTTTGGGACTGCGTTTAGGGCGGCTGGTGAAGGGTGGGAGTAGCGCTCGTCAGCGGACTGCGCTCAGTGACTGCGGGGTGGGCTTGGTGAGGTATCGGCGTTGGAGCCAGGCGCGGAGTGGTTCGTCGTAGAGCTTGAGGCAGGCGTAGGCGATGGCGATGGCGGTGAAGAAGAGGAGGACGCCGAAGACTGCGCCTCGGGCGGCGGGTACTTTGTCGCGGATGACCCAGGCGGTGTAGACGTAGATCAAGGGGTAGTGGGTGATGTAGAGGGGGTAGGAGAGGTCTCCGAACAACTTCGAGAGGCGGGTGGAGGAGGCGCTGATGGGGCGGTCGCCTGCTCCCATGAGAACGATGATCGGGAAGAGGATGATGATGCAGATGGATTCGTAGAGGCCGTTCATCCAGAGGTGGGTGGGGCCTCCGAATCTTGGCAGGCAGAAGATGACGATGAGGAGGGCACTGCATAGGGGGAATGCGCGTGGTACGTGGATGCGTTTGCCGAGGCGCATGAGGAGGATTCCCGCGAAGAAGGGGAAGAGCATGCGGGCAAAGCCGATGTGGAGCTGGGTCTGGTCGATGGACCAGCCGCCGATGACGTCGCCGCGAGGGCCGAAGACGGCGAGATGGACGAGGAAGGCGGCGGAGAGGAGGACGAGTACCGAGAGGGCTTTGTTCGAGAGCTTGCGGAGGCCGAGGGCGTAGAAGATGTTGGCGAGGTACTCGAAGAAGAGGCTCCAGGCGGGGCCGTCGAGGGGGTGCATCTCCTGCCAGCCGCGGATGTCCATGGAGGGGAGGATGGGGATCATGGTGAAGCCGACGAGCATGACGGCGACGACCTTCCAGAGGGGGGTGGCGGCGACGAGGGGGAAGACGGGGCCGGGCTGGAGGTAGAAGAGGGCGGCTCCGATGACGTTGCCCATGATGACCATGGGCTGGAGGCGGATGAGGCGGCGTTTGTAGAAGTCCCACTGGGACATCCTGGGCCAGCGGTCGTCGTACGCGTAGGCGACGACGAAGCCGGAGAGGAGGAAGAAGAAGTCGACGGCGAGGTAGCCGTGGTTGATGAGCTGGGTGAAACGGTTGTCGTTCGCGTAGGCCTCGAAGGTGTGGAAGATGACGACCATGAGGGCGGCGGTGCCGCGGAGGCCGTCGAGGGTCTGGTAGTGACTCTTGGTTTTGAGGAGTGCGGGGGCTTGATCCATGGTGTGGGGACCATCGTACAACGGTAGACTCGGGGGAATCTATGCGAACAATTTTGATTGATACGGATACGGCTTCCGATGATGCGGTGGCGCTGATCATGGCGCTGCGTTCTTCTCGGGTTGAGGTCGCGGCGATTACGGTGGTGGCGGGGAATGTTCCGCTGGAGCAAGGGGTGCGGAATGCGCTTTGTGTAGCCGAGCTGTGTGGAGCGGAGGTTCCGGTGTATGCGGGGGCTCGGAGACCGCTGGCGCGGGAGCTGGTTTCGGCGGAGTGGTTTCATGGGGGGGATGGGTTGGGGGATCATGGGTATGGGCCTGCGACCCGGGTGGCGGAGGGTGGGCATGGGGTGGATGCCTTGATTGCTGCGGTGATGGAGGCTCCGGGGATTGAGGTGATTACGCTTGGGCCTTTGACGAACCTGGCGCTGGCGGTGGCGCGGGAGCCTCGGATCGTGGAGAGGATTTCGCGGTGCGTGGTGATGGGTGGGGCTCCTTGTTGCGAGGGTAATGTCACTCCGGCGGCGGAGTACAACATCTGGGTCGATCCGGAGGCGGCGCGGATGGTGTTTCGGTCGGGGCTGCGGATCGAGATGGTGGGGTGGCAGCTTTCGCGGTTTGACGCGGTGCTGGGGGAGGAGGATATTCGGGGGATTCTGGAGCTGGATACGGAGTTGGCTCGGTTTGCGATTGAGAGCAATAGCGTGGGGCGGGAGGCTTATCTTCGGCAGACGGGGGAGGTGGGGATCTCGCTGCCGGATCCGATTGCGATGGCGGTGCTGTTGGACCCATCGCTCAAGCTGGAGACGAGTGAGCATTGGGTGCATGTGGAGGCTGCGGATGGGATGATGCGGGGGATGATGCTGGTGGATCGCTTGGGGGTGGGTGGGGATGAGCGGAATCTCTCGGACTGGGGGGAGACGATGAGGGGCGGGAGGAAGGTGGAAATTTGCTGGAGGCTGGACGTGGCGGGGTGGAAGAGGGCTTTGGTGGGGGCGTTGGGGTAGGTGGATTGGCGACGGAGAGGTGAGGGGGTAGCGAGGTAGATGAACATTTTACATACTGCTGCTCTGACCTGGGACGAGACTGCTGAGGTGGTTGTAGAGGATCAGGTCCGAGTAAGAGTTCTGCACGACATCACTGCTGCGCTTCAATGTGTGGGATTCTTTGACTCGATCGGAGGAGGGCAAGCGTCTGGTCACGATCCCATACTCACTGAAGCGGCGGTCTCAGTGAGTACAAGCTTCACAGGTGGCCGGAAAGTCATTCGAGGAACGGGAGAGATCGCATTGGCCGTTCAACTAAAGTGAAAGGCATGAACATTGCAGAGAAAAAGATGAGCAGCTCTTGGCGGGTTGTTCTTGGCTGTGCGGCTATGGGCTTTGTTTTGCCTCTAGCGATGCTTGCCTATTACAGCTTCAGCAACACGGGAGCCGGGAGTCTGTATGTCGCGCTCTGCCCAGTATGCATCGCCTCGTTAGCTCTCGATCATGCTTCCCGTTCGACAGCCCTCGTCGCTTGGATCATGTTTTGCATCATCAACGCTGTCCTATACGCCATTCCCGGTCTCCTGTTCGTTGTGATTAGGAGTTTTCGCACCCGCAATTGAGTCATATCGCAAGTCACCCACGACAACTCCGGTTGTTGTGGGTAAAGCAAGTTTCCGCGGGGCCTTCATCTATAGCACTCAGTGCTATAGTGTGAAGAGATGAGGTCGGCACTCCCCAGTACGTTGTCGGTTTACAAGGGTAAAGCGTTCATACGCTTCGCTAAGAAGGCTCGCATCGCGGACGCCGATCTTTGGAAAGCGGCTCAACTTGCGAATGATGGTCTGGTTGACGCCGATATGGGCGGCGGCGTTATAAAACAGCGGATCGCTCGAACGGGGGAAGGGAAGTCCGGAGGGTCGCGGTCGATCATTCTCTTCAAAAAGAACAGGCGAGCGGTATACATCTATGGGTTTGAGAAGAAAGATGTCGCCAATATCGACCGTCGCGAACTGGAAGCGTTTCGAGATCTTGCGGAAGTGATCCTCGGATACAGCGATGCCGAGATGGAACAACGAGTGAAAGATGGGGCGCTCTTCCACGTGGAGGAGCCGGGAGAAGACGATGCCGAGTAAATATCGCAGCAATGCCTTGGCGGCCGTTCATGAAACGGCTGCCGATCTGCACCGTGTGGGCGGGATGGATCAGAAGACGATGCGCAAGTTCGACGCGCTTTGCCTTACGCCCATTCAGGAGATGACGCCCGAGAAGATCCGCGCCTTGCGAACCCGCGAGAATGCCAGTCAGACGGTCTTTGCCGCCTATTTGAACGTCACCCCCAGCCTCGTGAGCAAGTGGGAGCGTGGGGAGAAGCGGCCCCAGGGAGCGTCCCTGAAGCTGCTCTCCCTGGTTGATAGGAAGGGCCTGGAGGTCGTGGCCTGACTTGTGACTGGTCAGCCCTTTTCCGGTTCGGATGGGGTGAGTTGGAGGGTGATGGTTTGGGGGCCGAGGATGGGGTGGGTGGCGGTGAGGGTGACGGTGCCGGGGGTTTCGCGGGCTCGGATCCAGATGGCTCCGGTGCCTCCGATGAGGCCGAAGGGGTTGTCGCCGATGAGGTCGGCGGGGCCCTCTAATTTGAAGGTAATGGCGTCGGCGGCGAAGGGGCGGATGCGGCCGAACTCGTCGTTGGCGCGGAGGACGATGCGGGTGGTGTCGGCTCCGTCGGCTACGAGTTCCTTGTCGTCGGGGACGAGCTGGAAGGCGTGGTCGACGCCCTTGCCGGAGTAGCGCTTGGTGATGACGAGCTTGCCGGCGATGTAGCCCTCGATGCGGAGGTCGCCCCAGTCGCGGAGGCCTTCGCCGAGCTCGATGTTGAACGGTGGGTACTTGAGGTGGGGGAACTGCTTGCGGTCGGGGCCGGAGTCGGCGACCTGGCGGGTGGCCTTTTCGCCCTCGACGAAGAGCTTGAGCTGGTCGCAGTTGGAGGAGATGAGGGCGTTGGTGAAGCCCGTCGACTCGTCGTTGCGGGCCCAGTGGAAGGCGGGTTCGACGACGATCTCCTCCAACGGGTCGCACATGGATTTGTAGAAGCCGGCGGCGGGCTTGGGCGTGCGGAAGATGTCCATGACGCCGTGGTAGCAGATGCGTTCGCCGGAGCCGAAGTTTCCGTGGGTGTTGTAGTCGAAGGCGCACCAGCCGATTCCGCCGGCGTACTGGGGGTTCGAGGCGAGCTGGTCGTGGACGCGGGCGTGGCGGACGGTGTGTTCCTGGAGGCGTTCCTTGCTGTCGATGGTCTTGGTGGGGAAGGTGTGACCGACGAACTCGGTGTTGAGATAGAGGGGGTGGTTGGGGGCCTTGAGGGGGAAGCCGAAGTCGTTCATGGTGAAGACGTCTTCGAGGAAGTCGGAGTCGTAGAGGTAGCGGATGCCGCCGGTCTGGCGGGTGGTGTCGAGGGCGTGGGAGAGGGCGTTGGTGCGGAGGTAGAAGTCGTGGGAGTCCTTGGACTCGTTGATGCGGACTCCCCAGAGGATGATGGAGGGGTGGTTCCAGTCGCGGCGGACCATGCGGTTGACGTTGTCGACGGCTACGTCCTGCCAGGGGACGGGGCCGATGTGCTGCCAGCCGGGGATCTCTTCGAGAACGAGGAGTCCGATCTCGTCGCAGGCGTCGAGGAAGTGCCTCGACTGTGGGTAGTGAGACGTTCGGACGATGTTGGTGCGGAGTTCGTAGCGGAGGATCTTTGTGTCCTGGCGCTGGACGCGGGCGGGCATGGCCTGGCCGACCCAGGGGAAGGTCTGATGGCGATCGAGGCCGCGGAGCTTGATGATCTTGCCGTTCAACGAGAAGCCCTGGGGGGTGAACATGGCCTCGCGGAAGCCGATGCGGCGGGTGTCCTGGTCGATGAGTTTGCCGTTTTCGAGCAGATGGACGTGGACGGTGTAGAGGTTGGGGTGGTCGAGATCCCAGAGGTCCGGTTTGGGGAACTTGTCGAGGGTGAGGGTGAAGGAGTTGGGCCAGGGGAGGGTCGGGGGGAGGGCTCCGAGGGCCTGGTCGGAGTCCTCGGGGTGGTGCTGGGTGGGGGTGGGGGCGGGGAGTTTGGTGGTTGCGGCGGCGATCTTGCCGCGGGTGGCGTGGTGGAGCTCGGCGTAGAGGGAGAGCGCTCCTAGATTGGACTGGGGGGCTCGGTCGAGGAAGACTTCGACCTCTACGGTGGGGTTGGGGGAGAGGGGGTTTTTGGCGCGGGCGTGGATGTTTTCGAGGAAGGTCTGGGGGACGATGCGGAGGTTGACCTCGCGGTAGATGCCACCGAAGGTGAGGTAGTCGATCTCGTTGCCGAAGGGGGGCATGTCGTCGCGTTCGGTCGAGTCGACCTCGACGGCGAGGAGGTTCTTGCCCGATGGGCTGAGGTGCTGGGTGAGCTCGAAGGTGAAGGGGGTGAAGCCGCCGCGGTACTCACCGAGCCTGGTTCCGTTGAGGTAGACGGTGGAGGCGGTCATGACGCCTTCGAAGTCGACGAAGACCCGCTTGCCGCGGGCGTCGGCGGGGACGTTGATGGGGCGGCGGTAGAGGGAGATGAACTCGTAGTCTTTTTCGTCGAAGCCGTGCCAGGGGAGGCGGATGTTGGTGTGGGGGAGGACGACGGAGGCGAAGGCGGAGTCGTCGAAGGCGGTGGCGCGGGCGGGCTCGGTGGCCTTGGGGGTGTAGCGCCAGCCACGGTTGATGGGCAGGATGGTGCGGCCGGCGGGGGTGGTGGTGGGGGCGACGGCCTGGGCGAGGGCGGCGGGGGTGACGGAGGCGGCGGCGGTGGCGAGGGCCCCGGTGGACTTGAGGAAGGACCTGCGATTCATGGTGCTCCTGATGTTCGTCATCTGGCGCTGCTTGATGTGATGGTGCGTGGACTGCGACCGGACCATGGTACTTGAGCGAGGTGACCGGAGGCGAACAGCGGCGTAGTCTGGGAGGGCTGTAAAGGCTTCAGTACAGGATATGAGGAGATGACGATGATTCAACTTGCGGATGCACGGCGGATACTTGCCGCGGCGGAGAAGAAGGCGGAAGAGCTGGGCCAGCCGATGAACGTTGCGGTGGTGGATGAGGGTGGAAACCTGGTTGCGTTTGAGCGGATGGAGAATGCGTGGCTGGGATCGATCGATATCGCGCAGAAGAAGGCCTGGACCTCGCGGGCATTCGATATTTCGACCAAGGACCTGGGGAACAACTCGCAGCCGGGACAGCAGTTCTTTGGAATCAACGCTTCGAATGATGGGAAGGTGATGATCTTCGCCGGGGGGCTTCCGCTGAAGAAGGATGGGAAGGTGGTTGGTGGGGTTGGCGTGAGCGGTGGGAGCGGGGTCCAGGACCAGGCGGTGGCGGAGGCTGGGGCGGCGGCGCTTTAGGTGTTTGTTGGTTCCTCCGGGTGCCCCACCTTAGCGACGGTGAGACGTGTCGCGAAGGTGGGGCACCCGGGAAGTGTAAGGGGTCTCAGTGCTCTTCGTGGGGGGACTGGGCGGCTTCGGCGAGGTCGAGTTCGCGTTCGAGGCGACGGAGGACGTCGTCGCCGATGGTTCCGCTGTCGCGGAGGCCGATGAGGGTGCGGCGCTCGACCTGGGTGGTTTCGAGGAGGAGCTGGCGACGGGTCCGGTAGGTCTCAGAGGGTGAAGGGGACGAGTTGCCGTTGGTTGGGGCGGCGCTGAAGGCTTCCAGGCGGTGGCGATAGTTGTGGAGGACGTCTTCGAAGTGGTGGGCTTCGGCCTCGGGCGCGTCGGTGGGCAGGGCGGCGCGGCGGTCTTCGAGATATTGGATGGCCTGTTCGAGGACGATGCGACGGACCTTGCGCTCTTCTTTGTTGTCTTCCGAGCTTCCGGCGAGGCCAAGTGCGCGGATCAGGGTGGGCAGGCTGAGGCCCTGGACGACAAGGGTGAAGAGGATGATCGCGAAGGTGAGGAAGACGATCAGATTGCGCTGGGCGAAGGGGGTTCCGTCGGCGAGGGTCTCGGGAAGGGAGACGGCGGCGGCGAGGGCGACGACGCCGCGCATGCCGGTCCAGCCGACGACGAAGACCTCGCGGGGGCTGGGTCGGACTCGCTTCTTGCGCAGGAGGCGGTTGCTGATGCGGAAGGAGACGGCAGCTCCGGGAAAGACCCAGGCGATGCGGAGGACGACGAGGATGATCGAGAAGACGACGCCGTATTGGAGGAGGGTCCAGCGGCTGTACTGGTGGATTCCGGCGAGGACGTAGGGAAGCTGCAGGCCGATGAGGATGAAGACGAGGCCGTTGAGGAGGAAGTTGAGGGCCGTCCAGCTGCTCGTGATCTGGAGGCGGGTCTGGGGGGAGAAGAAGGCGACGCTGCGATGGCTGAGATAGAGGCCGCAGGCGACGACGGCGAGGACTCCGGAGGCGTGGGCCTGCTCGCCGGCGAGGTAGGCGGCGTAGGGGACGATGAGGGAGAGGATCATCTCGACGGGGCCGTCGTCGACCCAGCGCTCAAGCCAGGCGGTGACGACACCGAGGAGGAGACCGATGCCGAGGCCGCCGGTGATCAGCCAGAGGAGGCGCAGGGATCCTGTGGCGAGGGTGGGGGATTCGCCGCGGAGGAGGAGGGTGAGGCCGAACTCGAGGGCGAGGAGGCCGGTGGCGTCGTTGACGAGGGACTCGCCTTCGAGGAGATCGACGATGCGCTGGGGGAGGCCGACGGACTGGGCGATGGAGGTGGCGGCGATGGCGTCGGTGGTGGCGACGACGGCTCCGAGGATGAAGCCGCTCTTGAAGTCGAGGGCGGTGATGAAGTGGTCGGCGAAGACGGCGACTCCCCAGACGGTGAAGGCGACGAGGCCGATGGCGAGGGATGAGATGGAGACGAGGTTGTTGCGGAACTCGCGCCAGTTGGTCTGCCAGGCGGAGGCGTAGAGGAGGGGCGGAAGGAAGATGATGAAGACGAGGTCGGGATTGAGCGGGATGCGGGGGACGTGGGGGATGAAGCTGATGCCGAGGCCAGCGAGGACGAGCAGGATGGGATAAGGGATGTTGACGTGACGGGCGAGCGCGGCGAAGAAGGCCACCAGAAGGAGCAGGAAGAGGAAGATGGCCTGGATGGTGTGCAGGTTGGCGGTGACGGGCATCTTCTGGGCTCCTCCTTCTGGGTTTCTGAGATGCTCGGCACGGTGTGGTGATCTTTGAGTTTATGGCATGGGTGAGGGGGCTGGAGCTACTCGATGGCGGGGGTGATCTGCGGCATGGAGGACGGGCTGGTGGGTGCCTGTGAGGAGAGGGCTCCGGTGAGGGTCCCGTAGGTGAGGGCTGTCGCCGCGCGTTGGACGGTGGCGAGGGTTTCGATGTATTGGAGTTGAAGCTCGAGGGAGGTGCGGCGGGAGGCGAGGACAGGGGTGTAGGCCTGGGCCATCTGGTCGTACTTCTGTTGGTAGAGCTGGGTGGCCCGGTTGGCTCGGGGGAGGATGGTGGTGCGGTAGCGGGCGGCGGCGGCGCTGGCGGTGAGGTAGGTCTGGAGGATGGGCTGGGCCTGCTGGCGGAGGGTGAGCTGGAGGCGGTGGAGCTCCTGTCGGGCGTTTTCGACGTCTTCGGCGGCGGCGGCGATGTTGCCCTGGTTGCGGTTCCAGAGGGGGATGGAGATGGCGGCGGAGGCGAAGGCCTGGGGGCCGACCTGTTTTGGCTGGGAGGTGTTGCCGAGTTGCTCGAGGTTGTTCTGCACGCCCGCCTTGAGCTGGAGGTCGGGGACTACGTCGCGGCGGGCGGAGGCGAGGCGGGCTTCGGCGGAGGTCAGGTTGGCCTGGGCCTCGTGGATGAGGGGACTCTGCTGGAGGATTTGGTCGAGGATAGTGTCGGGATCGAGCGCGGGTTGGGAGGCGAGGTCGCCGGTGAGGGTGGAGGGCTGGAGGGTGGGATCGCCGGTGAGGGTTGCGAGAATCTCGAAACGGGCGAGGAAGGTCCGCTGGGCCTGCTCGTCGGCGAGTTCGGCGTGCTCATGGGTGATCTCGGTGGAGAGGACGTCGGGGGTTTCGGCCTGGCCGACGTTCGCGAGTTGGTGGGCGGTCTGGACGGCGTCCTCGGCGAGGCTGAGGAGGTCGCGATGGATCTGCAGGGATTCCTGCGCGGCGAGGGTGGAGTAGAAGGCCTGGGTGACGTCGGCCTGGATGCGTCGGGTCTGGGTGACGGTCGAGAGGGCGGTGGATTGGGCTTCGGCGTCGAAGGCTTTGCGGCGGAGGGAGAGCTTGCCGCCGAGGGGGATAGTCTGGGCGAGGAACCCGCCCTGCTCGCCGCCGCCGAAGGAGCCTCCGCGGATCTGGTCGCCCTGGTAGCCGAGGGTGGGGTTGGGGAAGAGGGAGGATTGGCGGGCGAGGGCCTGGGCGCGGCGGGTGTTGGAGCGGGTCTGGTCGAGGGTTGGGTTGGAGGCCAGGGCCCGGGTGAGGAGGTCATTGAGGGTGAGGGGCGAGCGGTGGCGGGCCTCGGTGAGGAGGTCGGTGGGGGCGGTGAGAGTTGGGAGGGTGGGCTCAGAGGGGGTGGTGGCGGGCATGTTCATGCCGGGCATCTGCTGGGCCTGGAGGGTGGGAGTGAGTAGGAGGACGAGGAGGATTAGGAGGATTGCGATGCTTGCGGGGGATTGGAATGGGTTTGGCATCAGGCTCTCTCCTCGCGCTGGAGCAGGGGGGCGTAGGGGTCGTTGGGGCGGGCGGCCTGGCGCATCCGCGTGGTGATCTCGTCGTAGAGTGGTGGGGGGAGGACGCGGACGAGGTTCATCATGCCCATCATGTAGGCGCTCCAGCCGGGGCGGAGGCCGTGGTTTTCGGGGCGGTCGACGAGCGAGTCCATGGCCATGGCGGGGGTCTCCATGAAGGCGTCCTGGGGGAAGTTGGGGACGGAGTTGGCGTTGGGGGCGATGCTGGAAGGCAGCATTTTCATGGTGGAGACGGATGGTTCTTGCTGGGCCGTTAGCGGGCCGTCGCTGGTCCGGTCGTCGGCGGTGCGGGTCATGGGGCCGACGTTGGACGACATCTGGTTCATCATGTGGTGGGGGAGATGGCAGTGGAGCATCCAGTCTCCGGGATTGGTTGCGTTGAACTCGATGTCGCGGGCCTGGGCTACTCCGACGAGGACGGTGTTGCCGGGCCACCAGGCGGTGGGAGGGATGCGGCCGGCCTCGGTTCCGGTGGTGTGGAAGGTGTTGCCGTGGAGGTGCATGGGGTGGTGATCCATGCCGAGGTTGACGAAGCGGATACGGACGCGATCTCCCTGACGGACGATGAGGGGTGTGGTGGCGGGTCCGGCCTTTCCATTGAGGAGGAGCCAGTTGAACTCCATGTTCATGGTGTTGGGGGTGGTATTCGTGGGGAGGACGAAGTACTCCTGGAGGTGGATGAGGAAGTCCTTGTCGCAGTGGGGGGTGTGGGGGGCTTTGGGGTGCATGATGAAGCCGCCGAGCATACCCGCCATCTCCTGCATGGCCATGTGGGAGTGGTAGAAGAAGGTTCCGGTCTGGTGGATGTGGAACTCGTAGGTGTAGGTTCCGCCGGGGGGGATGAGGAGCTGGGAGATTCCGGGCATGCCGTCGTTGGGGATGGAGTCCTCGAAGCCGTGCCAGTGCATGGAGGTGGGCTCGGGGAGGTGGTTTTCGAAGAGGATGCGGACGTGATCGCCTTCGGTGACCTGGATGGTGGGGCCGGGGGAGGTGCCGTTGAAGCCCCAGAGGTCGAGGGTCTTGCCCATGGGGCCGGGCAGGATGGGCTGCTTGACCGGCTCGGCGATGAGGCGGAAGACCTTGGTCTGGCCGTCGAGGATGTAGGGGAGGTCGCCGACGTCGGGGGTGATGACCGGGACGATGTTGGAGGCTTGTGGGAGAGGCGGTGTTGGTCTGGACTTTGGTGCGAGCTCGGGCATGGGCATGGTCATGCCGGGCATCTGCTGGGCGGGGAGAGCTCGGGAGCCGGCGAGGGCGGCGGCTATGGAGAGGGTGCGCTGGAGGAAGGCGCGGCGGTTGCTCATGGGGCCTCTGATCTGGGTTCGGTCCGCGTGGGATCTGGGGGCGCACGTGGGGGTGCGCGCTCCGGGGGCGGCGGGATCAGAGGGAGCTAGAGGCGGAGGGTAGTGGAGAGGGGATCGGCGGCGATGGGGAGGGGCGGAGGCCGGCGATGGAGGAGGGCCGTCTGGGTTACGGCTGGGCTGAAGGGGATGGGGCGGGGCGGGGCTGTGGTTTGGGTGAGGAGGCGGTGGGTTGGAAGGAGCGTGGGGAGGGTGTTGAGGCGGGCTTCGGCGGTGGCGCAGGGGTGATTCGTGGTGCAGGGGGTTGCAAGGTGGGGGGAGGGTGTTTCGGTCATGCCGGGCATGGGGGGCATGACGCTGTGGCAGGAGGGAGTGGCCTGGTCGCAGCGGGCTTGGCACGAGGCTGCGGCTGCCGGGGCGAGGAGCAGGGCGAGGAGGAGGATCGAGGCTAGGGCGCGGCGCAGCATCGTGGGTCATGGCCCGGCTTCGGGCTGGGTTCAGTATAGTCGCCGGGATAGAATGGGGCTATGCCTGGGACGGGACAGACGCGGAATACACGGCAGAAAGAGGCGATTCGAGCGGCGTTCGTGGAGGCGGATCGGCCGCTGTCGCCGGATGAGTTGCTGGGGCTGGCGCAGGCTCGGGTGGGTGGGTTGAGCCTGGCGACGATCTACCGAAATATCAGCAGCCTGGTCGAGGATCGGTGGTTGGCGGAGGTTGCGGTTCCCGGGGGGGCGATGCGGTACGAGGTCGCGGGCAAGGCGCATCATCACCACTTCCAGTGCAGGGGATGTGGGACGTTGCATGAGCTGGAGGGGTGCGAGCTGCGGGCCAAGCCGAAGCTTCCCGTGGGGTTCGAGTATGCGAGCCACGAGCTTTTTGTTTATGGGACTTGCGCGGCCTGTATGAAGTAGGGGCGGGGCGGTGGTGGAGCGGAGAGCAAACGCAGATCCCCTTCGGGGATGACAGACAGAAAAGCAAGGGCCAGAAGGAAAAGCCTGCTCGGGCCGGATGAGGGGCGGGAGCAGGCTCTTCGGTGTCGCAGGTCGGTCCGGCGGGCGATGCGTTGGCTTGGGACTATGCCTTGGCTTCGCGGTAGGGGACGTGCTTGCGGATCTTGGGGTCGTACTTCTTGAGCTCGAGCTTTCCGCTCTTGAGCTTGGGGTTCTTGGTGGTGGTGTAGAAGTGGCCGGTTCCGGCGGTGGATACGAGCTTGATGATGGTTCTCATGGTCAGGCCGCCTTTGCCTTCGACTTGAGCATTGCCGCTTCGAAGCCGAGCTTGGTGATGTTACGCAGTCCAGCCATGCTGATTCGCATGCGGATGAAGCGCTTTTCGGAGGGTACCCAAATGCGCTTCCACTGCAGGTTCGGCTCCCAGCGGCGCCGCGACTTGTTATTCGCGTGCGAACGCTTGTTACCACTCATCGGGCGCTTGCCCGTTACTACACATACCTTGGCCATGACAAATTCCTTTAGATGTTCGAGGGGCAGAGCAATCCCTAAACATTGAGTATAGCGCAGAGTGCCGGATTTTTGTTCTGGCAACGGCTCTGGACGGAGATTTAGCGCCCGCTTTGGGCTGCCACTTCCGATTTAGCCGCCGTTTCCGGCCAGAACGACGAGGAGGACTCCCGTTGAGAGGCAGGCTAGCTGGAGGAGGACGCGGGGGAGTTTGCACTCGGACTGGAGCTCGGGGAGGAGGTTGACGGTGGCGATGTAGAGGAAGCTTCCGGCGCTGATGGGGAGGAGCCAGGCGACCAGGGTGGTAGAGTGTTCGCCGAGGAGGAGAACGGCGGCGAGGCCGAGCAGGGAGGGGAGGCCGGCGAGGGCGGCGAGGCGGAGGGCCCGGTTGAGGGGGATCTTGAGGTGGACGAGGAGGGCGAAGTCGCCCATGCGGTGAGGGATCTCGTGGAGGGCGATGGCGAGGGCGGTGAGCCAGCCGATGCGGGGGCTGGTGAGGAAGGCGACGGCGACGGCGGCTCCGTCGACCAGGCTGTGGAGCATGCTGGCGAGGATGAGGTTGAGGGGGCGGGTGGAGTGGACGCCGTGAGGGTGGTGGGGGCGGGTGGGCTCGGCGACTTCGGGCTCGGCTCCGGCTCCGGTGAAGACGAAGAAGATGCGCTCGAGGGCGAAGAGGCCGATCATGGAGGCCCCGAGGGCGGTCCAGACGGGGCGTCCGTTGCCGAGGGCGGATATGGCCTCGGGCATCAGATGGAGGAGGGCGGTGGCGAGGAGGACGCCGATCGCGAGGGCGACGATATAAGGGAGCTGACGCTTGAGGGCGTCCTCGCGGGTGCGGAGGAGCCAGGCCGCAGCGGTGGCGGCGGCCTGGACGGCGGTGATCGCGAGGATGGGGGCGAGGAGGGTCAAGGTTGGTGGTGTCTCCGCAGGGTCGGAGATCGTAGCCGGGTGGGCGTCAACTCCTTATTGAGTATGGTATCGCATTTACGTCGGAGGGGAGTTTTGGCCAACTGGAGAAGCGCCGGATGCTGAAGGAGATTGGCAGGCCGATGACGACCATATGCACCGCGAGTCCCTGGAGCACGTCATGAAGTTCGTAGGGGCCTCGATCGTGCAGGGCGGAGAGCGGCAAAACAACGTAACTCATTACAAGCTCGACCGCCGCGCCGTAAAACAGGCCACAGATCAGCGGATGCTGCGTCAGGAACGCCAGCCTTCGGCTTGCCGCGTAGTAGACGGCCGCTGCGGACAGGGCGATGAAGAAGTGTAGAAGGACACCCAGAATGTACAGAGCCGCGCCTCCGTGAAGGGCCTGTTGCCCGAGCAGACCCGCTGCAATCAAGAGCGGGACGTGCCATCCAAACAGGATGCAGGCCTGGGTAAGGTCCAATGCTCCGGCGATCAGTCCTCCGACCGCGATTGCGATGAGTGGGTTTCTTCTTCCCGATGACAGCGGTGTATGGTTTGCGATCACTCGATATCTCCTTTCGATTTGCTCCGTCATTCTGTACAAATGCATGGCTCGGCAGGAGCTAACATAATCGGGTACAGGCAAGAATCATTCTGAAATCACTCTGAAAACTCTGAAGAGTTCTGAAAGGTGTTCGTGGAGCGCACTACATCAACGGCACTTCGTATCGGCGAGTGGCGGGTCGACCCTGACTCCGGGCAAATCTCTCGGGATGGAGAGACTGCTCGCCTGGAGTTGCGGACGATGCGTCTTCTTTTGTGCCTTGCCGAACACGCCGGCGATGTTGTGAGCGTCGATGACCTACTGGCCTATGCCTGGAATGGGGTGACGGTAAGCCCTGATTCGGTCTATCAGGCCGTCACATCACTCCGCCGTACACTTGGCGATGATCCGAAGCGACCAACGTATTTCGAGACGGTGCCGCGACGCGGTTATCGTATGGTGGCGACGGTTGCACCGTGGGAAGACCGGGTCATTTCGAGTCCTGACTTGCAGTCCATTGAGAGCACTCACTTGGCTTCTTTGACGACTCATGCGACGAGATCCTCTCACGGTCGACTGGGTTTTCTGGTGGGGAGCTTCGCCGCATTGTGCCTGGGGTTGGGGGTTGGGGGATGGCTCCTTCTGGGCCGTTCCAGGTCCGGCATTATCCAGCACACAGGAACGGCTGCTGTGGTCGCTTCGTCGCAGAGGACCGTGGCGGTGCTGCCCTTTCTAGATCTCACGGAAGGGATGAAGCAGGGGGAATTCACCGATGGCATGACGGAGGAACTGATCGATAAACTCAGCAAGGTTCCCGGCCTGCGGGTGCCCCCTCCTACGGCTTCCTTCTATTACAAAGACAGGCAGGTTTCTGTCTCCGATGTCGCCGGTAAGCTTGGAGTCGCGTATGTGCTGGATGGAAGCGTGCGCAAGTCAGGCGCCCGGCTGCGAGTTGCGGCACGGCTGGTACGCGCGGATACCGGATACGTCGTCTGGTCCGAGACCTTCGACCGACCGTGGCATTACACCATCCTGCTTCAGGACGATATCGCTGGGGCGTTGGCGGACGCGGTGAAGGCCTCGCTCGACGCGCGATAAACGCACAAGCGCAGACCACTTTCGAAGAACCGCCCGCTGTCCAGTTTTTCCACGCAACGGCCCACATTCAGCGCGCAAAAAGCTCCTGGTGAAACATTGGGAAATTTGCATCGTTGCCTCTTAACCCTTTTAGAACACCATGGATGCGGGAAACTCGCAAAATACCGAGATTTCATACCACTTTATTAGAAGAATAGAACCGAGTGGTCAGACCAACTGGGCGCGAAACGCGGCGTCTTCTGAGGTGGCGAACCACACCCAGGAGAACGGTTCTGGCCGCATGACGGACAAAAGGCGAACGCCACCGCCGCATGGCTGAGTTTGCGCTAGCGGCGGTTGTCGGTTGCGGGTTCGGGGTGGATGAGGAGGCGGGAGACCTCGGGGTTGTCGAGCTTGAAGGTGCCTTCGAGGGCGGTCATGATGGCGTGGACCTGGCTCATGAGAAGGTCGTCGGGGAGGGTGCAGTGGCATTTGACCTGGATGCGGTCCTGGCCGTTGACCGGGATGTGGGTGACGAGGACCTCGTGGACGTCGAGGATCTCGGGGTAGCGCTGGGCGGCGTTTCGGAGGCGGTGTTCGAGCTGGCGGTCGCGTTCGAGGCCGGCGGGGTACTCGATGGTGGCGGGCTCGGATTCGATGTGGGTGAGGATGGTGGAGATGGCGGGGATGTCGCGGCGGATGTCGGCTTCGAGCCGGGTGACGAGGTCGTGGGCCTGGCGGAGGGGGAGGGTCTCGTCGACTTCGAGGTGCTGCTCGACGTGGAGGCGGTCGTGGAACTGCTGGACGGAGACGTCGTGGATGGCGAGGTTGGCGCGGGCGGCGACGGCTCGGATGCGGTCGTGGACTGACTCGGCGTGGGAGGCGGTCGGGACCGAGTGGATGACGACGTCGGCTCCGGGGTAGACGGTCTGGACGGCCTCGGTGGCGGCGTTGGTGATCTGCTCGGAGCGCTGGAAGGTGACGTTGCGGGGGATTCCGAGGGTGAGGTCGGCGAAGAAGGAGGCTCCGGAGGAGCGGGTGCGGAGACGGCCGACGGAGACGACTCCATCGATGGAAAGTAGGTCCTGGATGAGCTTGCGGCGGACCTGGGAGCTGGTCTTTTCGCCGAGCTCCGGGGGGGTGGCGTCGAGGAGGCTGTCGATGTTCTTGCGGGCGAGGATGTAGCAGACGCGGAGGATGATGATGGAGACGACGAGGGCGGCGATGGGGTCGGCGAACTCGAGGCGGGGGATGTGGAAGTGCTCGCCGAGGTAGGTGGCGGCGAGGCCGAGGAGGACGGCGGCGGAGGACCAGATGTCAGTTCCGAAGTGGAGGGCGTCGGCCTCGAGGGCTTCGCTGTTCTGCTCGACGGCGACGCGGTGGAGGTTGCGGGAGCGGGTGTAATCGACCGCCATCGAGAGAAGGAGGACGGCGAAGGGCCAGGGGCTCATGACGAGGGTGAGGTGGGTCTTCGAGAGGATGCGGTGGAGCGACTCGTAGACGATCCAGATGGAGGAGGCGATCATGAGGCCGGTTTCGACGAAGGCGG
>JAMFSC010000078.1 GCA_026225095.1 bacterium | reverse complement strand
TGCGGTGGCCGCGACCGGCTCTTGGTGCGCAGTTCCATCCAGTGGATCTTCGCCACCCAGCCGTAGCTCACCCCGAACCGCTCTGCCAATTGCCTCAACGTGCCCTTGCCAGCCGCATACGCCGCCAACACCTTCTCTCGCAGATCGTCGCTATACGCGCGCGCCATAGCAATAGGCTCGACTATCCCCCTCGGTTTGGAAAGAATCAAGAGCTATACCTGGTCGAGAAATGCTCTAGGGTCATGGCTGGTGCAGTGCGTTCTTGAACACGCGGAGCTGAAGGGCCTCAAGCGGGTTGCGCTTATCACGCACGACGTCCAGACGTTCTATCTCAACCTTGGCTTCGATTTCATCGAGAGTCCCACGTGGTACATGGAGCGGCTTCGATAGACAGAAGCCGAGGAGGGCCTCGACCGGACCGGAGTAGAACGGGTGGCAGTCTCCTCCCACGCTACTCAGCTCCGTGGTCAGGGTGCGCCGGAGCATAGAGAGATGCCTTCCCTTTTCGCGAAGGCATCTCTCTTCTCAAGAATGTTCTGCACTCGTTCTTACCAACCGCTGGTCGAGATGCGCGTCATACGGCGATTCGCTGTCGATGGCCTGGCTTCCTACTCTTTGGAGACGGTGACGACACCGTTTCCGCCGATCGCATAGACCTTTTCGGTGACCAGGTTGACCGCAATGAAGGTGGCAGAGGTGCCTGCGATGGTCGACTTGAGGGTGTCGTTTTTTCCATTGATGACGCTGGTGTTGCCGTCGGAGATATCTGCGACAAAGGCCAGGTTCTTGATGGGATCGACATCGACTCCGTATGCGGCCTGTCCGACCGGCACCTGGGCGAGAATTTTGCCGTCACAGCTGAGGATCGCCGTGGTCGATGGTCCGAAGTTCGTGTTGGGTACAAACACGTGGCCAGTCAACAGGTCTACGGCGACGTTGTAGTCGACGGTGCCTTCGCCGGTCGAGGCCTGTACGATGTTCTTGCTGGCGGCGTCGATGATGTCGATCTCGCTTGCACCGTATGTGACGTAGAGCTTGTTGTTGATGGGATTGATGGCCAGTCCCCAGGGGGCGACACCGAGGTTGATGGTGCCGGTTACGGCGTTGGTGGCGCCGTCGATGATCACGATCTGCTCGTCGGTGTTGTCGGAGACGTAGATCTTGTTGGTGACGGGGTTCACCGTGATGCCAGCCAAGAACCCATTCAGGATAGTCGTAACCGGAACGCTTGCGGTGACCTTGTTCGTCTTGCCGTCGATAACCGTGACGAAGCAGGGGCTGGGTGCGACGAGCGTATTGCAGCTTGCGACGTAGACCTTATTCGTCAGGATGTTGACGGCGGGATAGTAGGCACCCGCGGGGACCGAGATATTGGTGAGGATGCTGTCGCTCTTGCCGTCGATGACCGAGATTGTATCGTCCGCCGTGGAGCCAGAGGGCGAGACCGCGTAGATGCGGTTGGTGACGGAGTTGGCGGCGATGGCGCCGAAGTTCTGGTTGGGCAGAGCGATCGTTTTGGTGACGGTCTGGGCGTTCGCGGCGAGCGAGATCATGACAGCAGCTGCCATGACGGTGGAAAGCTTCGATACCTGGCTCAGCATGAGGAGATCTCCTGGTTCTGCTTGGTTTGGCACACCGTGCGCCATGTCGGGGTAGAGAGGGCGCTCGACGTGCAGCTTGGGAAGGCTCGAGAAGGCCGAAGGCAACTGCGGCGTTCAACGGACGAAGATCGTGGTGAAGACCACAAGCGGCGCAGGGCCTACCCAGATCCGGTTTGGAGGCACCGGGAGTGGAGGATAAGACCCCGCCTGGTCTTCGTGTTTTTGCTGGACTTCTACCTGTGTTAACTGCCGGTTGTCAGCAATCCCAACCACGGAGGCTGAGGATTTACCGAAGTTCAACGGAGGATTCACAGAGTGAAATCGCGCCGGACATGAGTTAGTTGGGAGTCAGTTGGACTGGAGGAGATCGATCTCCCAGGGCTGTGTGGAATCGACACCGAGTACGAAGATTGCGAACTTGCCGTTGAGCTGACCGGCGATGGCGACGGCAGAGAAGGAGTCGGTGGCCCTGGTGGTATTGGCGACGTAGGTGGCCCCGATCGAGACTCTCGCGGTGGGAAAGAGGCCCGGATTGCTGGGGTCCTGCGCACCGAGTTCGATGGTGACGTTGCAGAGGCCGAAGCCGTTCGAGGAGGTGGAGGGATCGTCGCCGGTGAAGCTTCCGCCGTAGATCGGGTTGCTTGTGCCGGCGGGACACGTGGAGGGCACGCTGGAGAATCCTCCGAAGGAGGCGAGATGGGAAGACCAGCCTGTGGGTGTGCTGGTATTGGCGCCACTGGTGCCCGCTCCGTAGATGAAGCCCATGTACTGGGCGCCGGTGAGGGCGGTGAGATCGAGCGCGGTGGAGGGCCTGGGCAGACCGATCGCTCCAGTGCCTGCGCCGAGGGCGCTCAGGTAATCGAGGGAGAGGCCTGTCGAGGCTAAGTGGGTTCCGTTATCCTCGACCAGCAGCCCTGAGGGGCTGATGCCGGCGATCGCCTGGGTTGGATTGGTTTGGCCCTGGCCGGGGTTCAACACGCTAACCTCCCCCGGGATACTGATGGTATTGCCATAGATGCTCTGGCCGCAGGCCCCGGCGACGGAGGTGGGATTGGCGGGCTGGAGGGACCCACCCGAGGAGGGGAGCAGGGAGTGCTTGATGTTCGCAAGTTTGACCGTGCTTCCGTCGGTGCTGATGTCGACACTTCCATAGGCGGTCTCTTTGAGTGGATCCCAAGTCAGGGGCAGGACGGTGGCGTTTGAGTTACGCAGAGCGCCGGGAATGGTAACGAAGAGATAGGTCTTCGCCGTGCCGATGGATGGGCACTCGGAGGTGGTGGGAACGAGGGGTGTGACCGGCTCACCCACAAACTGCGCGAGCCCCCCTGCCTGGTTGGCAAGCTCCAGGGCGAAGCCCCCAGGCTGGTTTTGCTGACGCGTATAGGTTGTGGCAACAGATTGGCCGGAAGAGTTGAATTGGTAGCTGGCCAAGAGGCCCAGTTCGAGCAGGCCACGTGCGCCAGGTGCGATGAAGCCGGCGTCGGCTACCTGAAATCCTTTTTGATTGGAGTTGAGCGCGAAGGTACTGAGAGAGAATGCATCTCCGACGTCGTCGATGGTGTAGGTGACGTTGACCCCCGCCACTCCCCCCGCCACGGTTGAGCCCTCCACCAGGGGCGAGAAGTAGGTCTGGGGGCCTGCATGGGTGGTAGCGACGAGCGTCGGGGGTGTACTGCCTCCGCATCCACCGGCGAGGACGAGCAGAAGGAGACCGGCAAAGGAGCGTTTCATCTCGAACGGCGATGGCGGTGCGACGTATCTCCTGGGGATGCACGGCATAGAGCTATCTCTCCTGATGGTCAAAGGAAGCGGACGGACCTGACTCCTCCGGGCTGGGGTTTGTAGATGGCGACACGCACACTCAAAACTGAGCTTTAAGTCCGAACTGCAGGATGCGCGGATCATGGGCGTCCACCGGATGGAGGAAGGAGTTTCCTGACAGGCAGGCTGAGGCCCCGGCGGAGTAGAGCTGGGTCTGGGTGCCGTAGCAGTTGATCACGTTGTTTCCGGTGTTGCCTGGATTGGCTGGATCGGTGATGCGGAACTGGGTGTGGTTGAAGACGTTATAGGCCTCTGCGCGGAACTCGATATCGAGATGCTCGGTGAATGGCTTGAAGTGTTTGAAGAGTGACATGTTGAAGTTGGTGCGGGAGGGGTTATTGAGATAGTTGCGGCCGGAGTTGCCGAAGGTGAGACCACGCGGCGCAGTGAAGGCTCCGGGATTGAGCAGCAGAGGGCCGACGTTGTTGCCACCCTGCGCGACATAGGGCTTGCCCGTTTTGGCGTCGCCGGCGATATCGGCGTAGGAGCCGATTCCGAGTCCGTCGCCGACACCTGCGTTGTCGGCGGCGCCGGTTCCGTCGGAGCCGCCGCCGTTGATGACGCTGAAGGGCGTTCCGGTCTGAAAGGTGGTGATGCCGCTGAGCTGCCAACCGCCGAGCCAGGTCCTGACCATCGGACCGGCGATCCAGGGGGAGTCGCTGGCCGAATCGCCTCCGCTTCCGACGATGTGCGTGAAGCCCTGGAGGAGCTTGACCAATGGAAGATCGTAGATGTAGTTGACGTTGAGGATGTGGCGTTGATCGAAGTCGGAGCTGGCGTGGTTGGAGTGGATGTCGAGCGAGTTGGCGAAGTTTGCGGAGCTGCGGTCGGAGGAGTCGTCGAGGGAGTGGCTGTAGGTGTAGGCAAGCCCCACGGTGAGGGCTCCGACGGTCTGGCGCAGGGTTCCCTGCAGCGCGTTGTACTCTGAGTCGGCGATGTTATCGACCGAGATGATGTTGCTGAAGCCTGGGTAGGGCCTGATGGAATCCGGGCTGAGTCCCAGCTGCACGCTGCCGTTCTGAAAGCCGGAGTCGCCGCTGCAGGCTACGAACATGTTGCGATAGCCTGGGCTCCTGGGTCCGATGGCAGAGGAGGACGCGATGAGGTTGGTGTTCTGCGGATTGATCCCCGCAACCGAGAAGTAGCCAAACTGTGCGCCGCTGGTGCAGACATCGGAGGTGATGGGCTGGCCCGGAGCGAAGGGGTTCAGCCCGTTGCCGAGGGGCGCGAGTTGATTAAGGTCGCGCACGGCGGTGAGATGAGTTCCCTTTGATCCGACATAGGCGAGTTGTCCCACCATGTTCTTGCCGACCTGGTGTTCCATGCTCAGGCTCCACTGCTGAACGTAGGAGTAGATGGTTTTGGTGGGGATGGAGGTGACGTTGAGAGGATAGGTGGTGCCGCCGGGGGGAGGCACGAACTTGCCGCACTGCGTTGTGCCGTCCTGGCAGGAGAACCCGATGGTGCCGTAGTTGCTTCCCGCGGTTGAATGGATGTTGGACTGGGTCTCGCTGAGGACGAGCGGCGCGCTTCCGATAAGCGAGCCTGAGTTAGCTTCGTAGCCCGTCCCATGCTCCCAGAAGAGGCCGTAGCCTGCGCGGATGGAGGTCTTGCCGTCTCTGCGTGGATCCCACGAGATTCCGACGCGGGGAGCTGGATGGAAGAGCGAGTTGGTCATGCAGCTTGTGGACACGCCGTTGGCGCCGCACTGCATCAGCCCGTTTCGGATGACGGCCCCGGGATTGCCGGGATCGAGCTTCACCGGTGCGCCGGTCGCGTTGCTCACCAGGAAGCCATTGTTGGAATCGACGTAAAACGAGCTGCCCACCGATGCGTCGTATGCTTCCGGGCGCCAGTTATACGCGGTGTTTTTTGAGTTGTACCAGGGGCCGAAGAGACTAACGCGCAGCCCGGCGTTGATGGTTAACCCGGGGAGGGCGTGCCAGTCATCCTGGAGGTAGAGATCGCCGAGTTTGTAGCGGTTGTAGTACTTTGACTGGGCACTGTCCTGGGTGAAGCTCTTGATGCCTCCGTGGACTCCGCTGTTACCCTGGCCGGCGAGGAAGTCGGCGAAGGCGTTGCCGGTGGTGTAGATCGACTGCTGGTTGCTGAAGGTCAGGAGACCCTGGAGATCGCCGGAGTTGGCTCCGCTGACTGCGCTCAGCTCGTTCTGCTGGACGTAGGTTCCCTCAAAGCCGAACTGCAGGGTGTGACGGCCGATGGTCTTTGCGATGTCGTCGCGGAGGATGTAGGTTGGGTTGGCCTGGTTCCACGGGGCATAGCCTGTGTCCGCGGCGAACCCGTGGCCGCCGTAGGCTCCGTTCGATCCCTGAAAGACAAGGCCCGGCATCTTATTGGCTCCGAAGCCGTTGTCGAAGATATATCCGGCGGGGCACTCGTCGAAGGCATATGTGGAGCCGTTCGCGCTGTTGCCGGTCAGATGGGAGCACTGTGCCGCTCCCGAGATAGCGGCTCCCCCTGTGGTCGAAGGGCCCTGGTCGTCGAGCGCTCCGGGGCGAGTGATGGACGACGCGCCGACGCCCGGCTGAGGGACAAGGGAGATGTGTTCGACCTCGTAGCTGAAGGAGATGAGGTTGACGAACTCGTGCGGAAGGGTCTGCGCGAGGCTGAAGACCATGTTCAACCCGGGGCCGTTGAGGCGATTCTCGACCGTGGGGAAGCTGTTCTGCACGATACCCCACTGGGGAGTGAGCGTGACCGTGTCCCAGGAGTCGTGGATGTAGCGGAAGGAGAGGCGATTGTTCGCGGTGAGGTTGTGGTCGATGCGGAACAGCTCTTCGCGCCAGTGAGTCGGGGGAGAGACGGAGGCGGTGTAGCAGTGGAGAAGCGGGCTGGGGTTGGTCGAGTTGCAGCCGGTGGAAGAGTTCGGCAACGGGATGGTGCCGTTGTTCAGGAGAGCGGATGAGATCGAGTCGATGTCGACCCGATTGCCGATGGTGTAGGAGGTATTACCGCTGCCGGGGGCTGAGCCTTTGGGGCAATCTGGGTAGTTGGCAGGATTGAAATAAGGGGAACCGCCAGGTACAGGGGCGGGACAGACGTCGGAGAAGTTTCCTTGACGCTCTGCCATGGTGGGGACGGCCTGGTTGTAGTCCACCGGGGTCTTCTCGCGTCGGATCTCTTCGGAAAAGAAGAAGAAGGTTTTGGATTTGTTCTTGTTGTAGACGTGCGGGATGAAGATGGGTCCGCCCAGCGTCGCGCCGAAGTCGAGCCTGCGATAGAGCGGGGTTCGATAGGTTCGCTTGCCGGTGTACCCGAGAGGAATCGGCTCGGGTTGATCGAAGTAGTTCCTCGCGTTGAACTTCTCGTTGCGGAGGAAGCCGTAGACGTTGCCGTGGAACTGATCGGTTCCGGACTTGGTGGTCACGAGGACGCTTCCGGACGCACTCTTGCCGTAGAGCGCGCTGTAGTTGGCGGTGATGACCTTCATGTCCTGAATGGCGTCGATGCTGGGATAGACCATAAGCGGTTCGCCCTGCCCGCGGCTGGCATTGATGCTGGTGTTGAGAACGTCGCTGCCATCGACCTCGAAGGTGTTGTACTCGACGCGGCCCCCGTTGACGCTGAACTTGGCGCTGCCGGCGACGCCGACCTTGGCCTCGTCCTGCCCGGTCTGGTTGCTGACGCCCGGGGCCATGGTGATGAGCTGCGAGAAGTTGCGGCCGTTGAGGCCATACCCGGTGAGCTCCTTTCCGTCGAGCGTGGTGGACATGGAGGCCGTGTCGGTTTCTACGATGGTGCCTCCGGCTTCGTTGACGTTGATCTCCGCCTGCACGCCTCCGGCTGACATGACGGCGTTGAAGACGAGGGTTTGCCCCGCTGTGAGCGTGATGACTGCGCTTGATCGGCGGCTGAATCCGTCGGCCTCCACGATGATCTGGTAGCGTCCCGGCGGAAGAGACGGAACGGAGTAGGATCCCGCGCCGTCTGTCTTTGTCTCGCGCTGGACCAGCGTCTCCTGGTTGACGACCTGGATGGAAGCGCCGGGGATGACGGCACCATCCCGATCGGAGACCAGACCCGATAGACGCCCGCTTGCGTTCTGGGCGACGAGCGCAAGGCTGCCCATGGACACGATGAGGAGCAACGTGTGGAGTAGTCGGGATACGTTTCGAAAGATGGCCACCATCACTCCTTGTTGCCTGGATTGCATCGCTCGCGCGGTTGCCTGCTATTGCGGCAGGTAGAAGCGGAAGGAGGTAAACCACATGTTGTCGATACCCTTGGGGGTGCTGGTGATGCCGGCTGCGGGGTTGCCGATTCCCTGCCAGGTGCGGCGCTCCGCGTAGGAGTACTGGATGCCCTGCTGGAGGGTTCCGTGGTTACCCTTGTAAAGGCGGAACCAATAGCCGAAGGTTCCTTCCTGGATGTTGCGGTTGTCGGCGGAGCAGTTGGCCGCGGTGCCGGGGACGTTGCCGCCACCGTTGGCCGAGGCGACGGGGAGGACCTCGGTGTAGCAGCCGTACACCACATTCGTGGGTGCGCCGTATCCGGCGAGGATGGGTTGGCCCAGCGTCGGGCCGGGGGTGGTGACGGAGTAGCCGGTCGCGTAGTAGGCACGCTTGGCGTACTCGCCACCGTAGTAGGCGTATACGTCGAAGCGCGGGGTGGCGTGCCACTCGAGGGATCCGAGCGCGGATCCTCCGGTCAGGAGCTGCAGGGAGCCGTCGGGATGGGCGGTCGCGTCGGCCAGGGTCGCCGAGCTGTAGCGGCCGATGCCGTTGCCGGCGAGCAGGTGGGCTCCGACCTCAAGCCTTTTGGTAAACAGAGAGACGCGGGCGTTGACTCCGGCGCCGCCTCCGCTGGTCTTGGAGGTGAATGCGCCGAGCGCGGAGGTGGTGGTCGTCTGGGTCGCGCCGGTGGGGGCGGGTCCGTTGGGGAAGACGCGGTCGCGGAAGAAGCGGGCGATCCCGAAGAGCTCAAAGTGGCCCCAGGGTGTCTCGTAGACTCCCTTGGCGATGAGGTCGGGAGCGTAGTTGTAGCTGTAGTTGGCGGTGGGGCTGTAGAGACCACCGGAGTTACCCGCCTGTTGATAGAGGATGGTGGGGAGGTTGTGGCCGCCGATGTTGAGGGTCTGGGGCTCTTCGACGGAGCCGGCCAGCCAGAACCTGCTTCCGAGCCGTTTGACCACACGGAATCCGTACTGTCTCTCCCAGGTGAATCCAACATTGTATTGGGCGTCGATGGTGAGGGGAATGGCCTCGGAGCGGTTTGCCAGGCCGCTGCGGTACTCGGTGGCGAGCGACCACATCTGGCCGCCGGTGAGGGTCCAGCCACTGTTCAACTCGGCCTGGGCCCAGGCCTGGCGCAGGCGCAGCGTATAGCTGTTGCTCTGATTGTCGTTCGAGGTTGTTCCAGCGGAGAGGAAGTCGGTCTCATAGTAGCCGCGAAGGACGGCGGTGGGGAGCTTGCCTTCGACCAGCAGGGACACACGCGACTGGCGGCCGCTGGCATTGAACTCCGAAAGCACACCGGCGCTCTGGCCCGCGAATGGGATACCCGAGAACTGCGTGTTGACGTCGCCACCGATGGCGCGTTGCCGGTCGACGGTCTCGCCGGCGAGGAAGCCTCCCGGCATCAGTTCAACGCCTTTGTAGTGAATGGTCTCGGGATGGGCGAGCTTTGTCGTCTCAGCCTGCGTCGCCTCCACCCTGGTGGAGAGGGAGGTGGAGCTGGTGCGGAGGTCCGCCACGTCACTCTGCAACGCCTTGAAGGCGGAGCCATCGGGGCCGACGGCCTGCTGGGTGGCCTCGGTCTTCTGTTTGGCGTCGGCGGCGGCGACCTGCGCATCTGCGGCGGCCTTGCGCGTGCTCTCGAGGTCGGTGTCGCGCGAGACGATCTGCTGCTGGAGCGAATCGAACCTGCGCTGCAGATCGTCGTACTTTCGGTTCAGTTCGTCGAGCTTCTGGAACTTCTCATTGAGCTGCTCGAGCAGGATCTCTTCCTGCGTTTTGGATCGAACCCTGGAGGACCTTGGACGGGCCGGCTTTGAAGGGGCCTGGTCCGCGCGGTTCTGCGCCTGCGTGGCGATGCAGGTTGCCAGCAGGGTCACAGCGGAAATCTTCTTCAACAGATGCATCGGTATTCTCCTCGGTTCGTATCTGGTCAGCGCAAGCATGAGTGGTTCACAAGACAAATCGGGCCGCTTACGGAGCTTCAGCCATCGCGGCGGCGATTGGAATCAGTGCGGCGGGTGCTCCGACGCAGGATGCGGCGCCGACGAACTCCAGCACCGCCTGGTCCTTGCCGCGAAGCCATACGTTGCCGGCCGCATCGACGGTGGGACCTGCGCTGTTAATATCGAAGGCGGGTTGAAGTGCGAGAGTGGAGGGGACGACGACAGCCTCGTCCTGTGTTGCGGGGAACCGGATGGCGAGAGTCCAATCGCCCCGTTCCGGAAGCACCGGTTGCGCGGAGACGTTGGTTGCTGCGAGCCGGTACAGCCGGGCCGCCGAGTCCCGACCTCCGACCGGGAGAGTCGCATGGCGTGCCAGGTTGAGCATTGCCGTCAGGGTGTCGTCGGGCTGAGCGGCCTGGGTCGTATCTGGATCGGTTGCCTGAAAGAGCTGGTCGCAGGCTCCGCCATCCCCTTCGGCGGAACCCGACGTGACGGCGCACGCGCTGATGAAGCTGGCGAGAAGGTTGATCCTGCCCTGCGGCACGATGCCTGTACCGGAGACGCTGCGCGTACGTACCGCTCCGGTCGCGACATCGACCAGATCCTTCGCAGTGGCGAAGGCGGCGGCTAGTGCGTCGGATGACGTGTTGCCTGAACCCATGTGCCGGGCGTCGACGATCAGTCCGGAGAGTGCGTAGACGGCCGCCACCGTGGTGGCTTCGTTGAGGACGAAGTGGGCTGCGTCGAGCTGCGAGCATGATCCCAGGGCGGCCATGAGGGAGAAGTTGTGATTGGTGCCCGCACCGGAGTCGCCGCCGAAGGATACCAGATACATCTGCTGATCGGGCCTGGGACACGTGTATCCACCGGGGATCGAGAAGTCGCCGTTCTGGCCGGTCGTCGCTGTGGTCACCACGGTGATGTTGTCCTTGGCCGCCACGGCGGGGAGGGCCACTTCCCTGCTCGCGGCCGCATAGAGGCTGACCTGGGCGCCGACGACCGGGCGTTCCGCAGCCTGCACCGTGCCCGCCACGAGATTGCCCTGGATCGTGGTCACGGTGGAGGTCGCGCTACGGGTGGGATCGGTGGTGGAGGTCGCGGTGATCAGGACGTTGCTGCCTGCGGAGATGCTGGCCAGGCCGGGGGCGGTGTAGGTTGCTTTCGCTCCATTGGCGGTATGGGAGGTGATGGTGCCGCAGACGCCCGGGGTGGTGGTGTTGGTGCAGCTTACTGTCCAGTCCACGCCTTTGTTGAGGCCATCGTTGGCCACGATTGCAGTGAGAGGGGCGGTTCCAGCAGTGGGGACGGACAGGACCGCAGGTGTGACGGATACGCTGATCGGCACGATCTGAATGGATGCGGTCGCGGATTTTGTGGGGTCTGCGACCGAGGTGGCGGTGACCAGCACGGAGCCTCCGCCGGGGACGCTCGCGGGCGTGGTGTAGGTGGTGAGGGCGCCGCTGGCGGTCTGTGCCGAGCTGAATGATCCGCATGCGCTAGAGGTGCAGATCACGGTCCAGTTGACCCCGGCGCCGGTGGCATCATTACTGAGGACTGCCTTGAGCTGCGTGCTTGTGCTGAGGCCCAGGCTGGATGGTGGAGCGGGCGCGAACCCGACCGAGATCGGCAGACCACCGATGGTGAGGGTTACGCTGGTGAACTGGGAGGGGTCGCTGGTGGCGGAGGCGTAGAGGGTGACGACGCCTTGTTTGGGAGGAACGGTCGGCGCGGTGTAGAAAGTCACGTAGCCTGCCGCGTTGCTGGCATAACTTGGCAGGGGGGCGCTGATGGTGTGGGCCGGCGTGAAGGTGCCGCAGGACTGATCCTGCGTCTGTCCTGGAGGCAGGGGGGTTCCGGGGGGGAGAGCGCTGCCGCAGAGAGCGGTCCAGTTGGCGCCGAGGAGCTTGGGGTCGCTGGTCATCGTCACGTCGAGGTAGGTACCCTGGCTGACGGTCAGCGCGGTGAGCGGCTTCTGCGCGGTGGCGTTGGCGTCCGTGAAGGCGATGGCTCCGACCTGGGGTGCAGAGGAGGAGACGCTGGAGGAACATCCCGCGAGGGCAAGGAGACCGATCGCCAGAAGACCCAGGCCCGCGATTCGAGCTGCGGGAAGGGCGCGAGAGTCGGGAATCTTGTTCAGCATAGGCATGTGGATCGGGGTCTCCATCGCTTGATTGGCTACGTGGCGCCGGCAGGCCCGGACAGGGCATGGATCCTGTACTGGATGTCTCATGGCCTGGCCGCCAGCTTCCTGTTCTTCAGGCCGAGGGCGATCGGGGTGACCACCGGCGTGGCGGCGCCGACGTATTCGGTGACGGTGTTGTTCGCAAGCAGAACCCAGATGTTTCCAGAGCCGTCGACGGCAACACGAAGGGTTCCGGCGGAGAGACTTTGCGAGACCAGCGAGATGCCGTAATCGAGGACAAGGCTGGGATTGATCGGAACGACGTTGGGAGGGATGGTTCCTCCGCTCGATGCGATCCATACGATCCCCGCGCCATCCATGGCTATTCCAGCGGGGCTCAGGTAATTCAAGCCTTGCTGGCCTCCTCCTGAGCTTCCTCCGCCGCTGTTGCAGGACTGCACCAGCGTTGTTCCTTTTCCACCGTAGACCGGGGTCTTGCAGACCTGTCCGGAGGACTTGAGTTCCCATGTATTCCCGGCACCATCGGCAGCCATCTCCGGCAGGGTCGTAACGCCTGACGCGATTCCTCCGCTGACGATGAGCTGACCGCCCGGATTGGTCAGTTCGGCAAACGTCGGAATCCCCACCCAGATGTTGTTCGAGCTATCGACTGCAACGGCGGCGATTCCCGTCACCCCACTGTTGGTATAGCCAACGCTGGGTGAGACCGCCAGACCAAGATTGTTGAATTCGGCAACGCCGTTTCCGTCCGCGATCCATATGTTGTTCTGTGCGTCGATCGAGAGATCGCTTCCGCCTCCGGAAACACCGCCGAAGGGACTTCCCATCACGGGCGATCCGAGGCTGGTCAACTCCGTGAGAGCGCCGTTGCCAGAGATCCAGATGTCTCCCACTGAATCGATGCCGATCTGCGCGCCGCCCGCGGGAAAACCGGTCGGGGGCGAAAGGGCGGCTCCTACAGGGCTCCATTCGATGACGATGCCGTTCTTCGAATCCGTGATCCATAGATCGCCAGAGGCGTCAATCGCGAAGGAGCCAACGGTGCTGGCTGGAGAGAGCCCACCGCCATTGGTGTAGTTCAGCGAGAGAGACCAGTCGTTCGGCTGCTGGCTGACGGTCGGCTGAAATGGGGAGGTTGACGAGACGAGGCCCATAAAATGGAGGGGAGCGGGGTCTAACTGATAGCCATATCCGGTCACCGGATGCTGGGCGATGTTGAAGATCGCCTGCAGGGTATCGGCCGGTACAAACTCGTTGTAGCCCGCGCCATTGCCATTCCCCAGGACTGCGGCGGCGGTGAAGAGCGTGCCGCACGAGCTTCCGTCTCCGTAGACACCGCCCGAGGTGGCTGTGCAGGCGTTCAGGATATCGGCCAGCGTGTCGATCTTGACGTACGGCGCTGCGGCGTTGCCGGATGGAACCGCGAACCGAGCCTGCCCGGTAGTGACATCGACGAGGTTGTTGACGGTTGCGAAGGCGTTGGCCAGACCTGTGCTGTTGGTGCTGCTGGTGCCGAGGTACAGATAGCTGCTGTTGCCTGTGAGGGGTTCGTTGGAGGCGAAGGGCGCGGTAGCGAAGGCGCTGGCCACGGTGGTGATCTCATTCAGCACGACGGTGGTAGAGCTGAGGCTGCTGCAGCTTCCGAGGGCAGTCATGAGAGCGAGATTGGGGTTTGGGGCTTTGGCATCGACGCCGCCTCCTGTAGCCACCAGGTACATCTGGCTTCCGGGGCTCGGGCAGTTATATCCGCCGGGAACCACAAAGCCTCCGCTACTGTCGGTCAGGGTTGTCGCGGTGCCCCCGGGTGCGTAGACCTGCGCAGCCAGCGAACCGTAACCGGTCGTCCCGGCCGCGTAAAGGGCGACCGATGCGCCTACGACTGGCTGGACTCCGGCAAGCACCGTGCCGTGAAGCGCCGGTCCGTTCGACGTCGTGATGATCGTGACGGTCGCGGAGTTGGCCGCGGTTGGATCCGCATGGGAGGCGACCAGCAGAACCACAGAGCCAGAGCCGGGAGCCTGCAAGGGAGCGGTGTATGGGAGCGGCAGGTTGTTGGGCCACGCCGAGACCTGAGTGGACGTGATAGCCGCCACCGGAGGGACGTAGGGCGTGGTTTGAGTTGCGGGAATCGCGGGGATCGCAGCCTGCGTCGTAAAGAATCCGCAGCCGCTGGCGCAGACCTGCCAGTCGACCCCGGCGTTACTCGTATCATTCGCGACGGCTGCGGCAAGGCTTACCGTGGAGTTTGCCTGAACCTGCGATGGAGGCGTGGGAACAAAGCTGACGGTCAGGTTTGTGGATGGTTTGATCGCGATAGGAGAGGACTTCACATTGACCTGAGGCGCGGCTGTCGAGGTCGCGAGGATAGTGACTAACGTTCCGCCGGAGGTGACGGGCGGTGCGGTGTAGGTCGCAGTCGCTCCGCTGGCGGTCTGTGCCGGTGTAATCCAGCCGCATGCTCCGTCGATGGTGCTCGCGCACTGTACCGTCCAGGTGACTCCTCCGGGTGCGACGTCATTGGCAACGATGGCGCTTACGGACATCTTGGCCGTGCTGGTCAGGGTTGCAGGAGGGGATTGCAGGAAGGAGACGGATGGCGGTTGAGCGGTGATGGTAGTCCTGGCCGAGGCCGGGTTCGAGGGGGTCGTGGCCGGCGAGGATGCGGTGATGGTCACGACGCCACCGGTGGGAATCGCGGCGGGAGCAGTGTAGATGATCTGCCCCCCGCTGGCGGTATGGGCGGGAGAGAGGTTGAAGCTCCCACAGGCTCCCGCGCTGCCACAGGTGGCGATCCAGTTCACACCCAGGGTTCCCGGGTCGGATGCTACCGTGGCGGCGAGCGTGGCTTGCGATCCCGCGGTCAGAGAAGCCGGGAGCGCTGAACTCGAGGACAGGGTCACCACGATAGGAGCAGTGGTGATGACGGTTACGACCGCGGTGGCGGACTGTGTCGGATCCGTGGCCGAGGTGGCGGTGATGGTGACGGCTCCGCCCGGAGGAACGGTGGTGGGACCGACAAAGGTGGCCTGCGCTCCGCTGGCGGTATGGGATGTGATCTGTCCGCAGGTTGTTCCGCCACAGCCGACCTTCCAGTTCACGCCTGCTGTCGCCGCGTCGTTCGTCACGTTGGCGATGAAATGGAGCGTGCGCGCCGCGCCAGTGGTCTGCGCGTACAGCGTTGCCGGAGAGAGGCTGATGGCGATGGGCGGAGGAGCAGGAGGGACCGTGGGCGCGAGGATCGGGATGGTTGCGCTGATGGATTTCGTCGTGTCCGTGAGAGAGGTGGCGGTGATGGTTACTGTGCCGCCAGGAGGCACCACCGATGGGGCGATATAGAACGTGGATGAGAGGCGGTTCGACGCCGGCGAAGTCACCGGGGTGAAGGCACCACAGGCGGCCGCTCCGCAGCTGGCTGACCAGATGACGCCCGCGGTTGTGGGGTCATTCGTTACGTCGACAGTGAATCCGGAGCCCCCGTTGATCAGGAGGGAACTTAGCGGGGGACTGTAAAAGGCTACGGCGATCGGCAGAGAGACGATGGTGAGGCTGGTGGTCGTGGACTGTGACGGATTGCTGGTAACCGAGGCCGTGATGGTGATGGTGGTTCCAATCGGGACCATTGCCGGCGCGGTGAAGAGCGTTGCCGCTCCATCGGCGGTGTGGGACGGAGTGAAGGTGCCGCATGCTCCGTTCACGACGCTGCCTGTGACCGGGTTGCCGCCGCACATCACCGTCCAGTCGACCCCGGCGTTGACGGTATCGCCGATGGGCATCATGCTGAGCTGCGCGGTGGCAGCCACGTTGAGTGAGGTAACCCTGGCGGTGACGCCGCTGCCGTTCGCGATGGTGATGGGGCCTGCGGTTGTGACAAGGCTGGATCCGCTGCCGCAGCCGAAGAGCATCAGCAGCAGAGCGATGGATGCGGCGGTGATGAGGATCGACTCCGCGGACAATGGACTTTGCCGCGAATCGCGGACCGTGCGCGCCAGGTGATTGGCTAGCTTGCGAGTGAAGCCTGGCATTGGCGGATGCATCCTATCTCTTTTCTTTCAGGGGTGAGTCGCTCAGACGAGACCTGACGTAGGTGTCGCGCAGGCCGCTGGCGAGGTATTTCACCTGGAGTGACATATCGCGGAGGATCTGATCCGCGCTCTGCGTCGCGGAACCATCGGTCTCCGTGAGTTCCTTGCAAAGTGCGAGATTCCTGCTCGCCGCATCGTGGAGGCGCGAGGTTGGATCGGGGCGAGAATCGTCGAACCCCGCGGTGCTCTGTGCCTCCCCCAAGTGTTCGCGTTCTTGGCCGAGCGCGGCTTCCAACCGTTCGCGGTGGCTATAGATCAGCTCCAGCAGAGTCGCCGACGCGACGACACTCCTCTGTTCTCCAGAGGCGAAGCGGGTCTGCAGATCTTCGATCGCCTTACTCTCCTGGCTGATCGTCAGAGCATCGTTGAAAAGTCGCCGTGCGAGGACATTGATGACGACGATGCTCCGTCCGTGGGCCCGCAGATACGATTCGAGCGGAGACGACTGGTCCGGCAGCAACGCATCTCCTGCGTCGTTCGCGGCCACGCCCGAGAGAGGGTCATCCTTCAGCTCTGCGACGCTCTTGATCGCGACCGTGAGATGAGGCACGATGTGCAACTGGCGCTGCAGCTCCTGCTTCCGCTCCTCCGTCTGGACCAGCCCTTTCACCTCGACTCCACGGGGCAGCCGGGTGATCTCGATCTGCTCGCCTGTATCTGCGTGGAGCTGATTCAGGATGAGTCTTGCGCCGAGTTCTGTCTCCTCAAGCTGCGTCTCGCCCAGCACCTCCGGGATGTGCGGTAGAGGCAGCGCGCGAGCGAGAGACGTGGGGGCCGCGGACTCGGAGACTCCCGCGCTCTCGAACAGGTTTGTATCGACCTGGCTCCAGGGGAGAATCTTGAAGTCGAGTTCGGCAACCTCCACGGTTTCACTATCCCGAAAGACGACGGTGCGACGCACGGGATGGAAGTCGGTATCGCGCACGGTGAGAGATTGTTCTGAGATAGATCCCCCAGGCACCGAGGTCGTAAGTTTGAGAAGGTGGCCGGCGGCGCGAACGATCTTGTCCTCACGCATGGGTTGCCGGTCGTGCCATCCCCTATATCCGGATGCGGAGATGGGTTCATCCCAGTCGATTCCCGCATGAGCCAGCCGGGTTCGCAGATGATCTTGTCCGGCGTCCAGCTTGACGGCTCGCGCGGACCGTCTTCTCAGCACGTCGCGGTAGATGGATCGCTCCAGGATCTGATGGGGAGCTGTGATCCGGATGGCCTGAACGATGACTCCACCAGGGACGCCGGGATCGGGTCCTTCCCACCTCTCGGCTCGAACCAGTAACGTGCTGGAGTCGATCTCCGGAACGCGGATCCGGCTGCGGGAGAAGAGGACGGGCGCAGCGGCAACACTAAGCAACAGGCATGTGGCGAACACGGGGCTGAGTTGCTGAATCTGAGTGCGGGTGAGGTGCAGCCCGGAGAGGTAGCCTCGCCGGAGCGTCGGAGCCTGGTGAATCCGGGCATCGAGGCGCAGCAGAAACTCCGTGCGCGGAGCATCGGGGAGCGACAGCTCTCCGTTCTCCAGGGCTTCGCGATAGAGGCGGATCATCCGGTCTGCGCGATATCCTTCCAGATCTTCCTTGCGAACCCTGCAGCGCCAGCATCTGGCCAGATGACGCTCGGCGATCCACCTCTTCGGATACGACAACTCATGGCAGAGCAGACTCACCATGCGCTCGTCGGAGAGGTGGTCGTCCTGCATGGAAACGAGATGTCTCAGAAATCGATTCATAGTCTCAATCTTGTTTCTTGTAACCGGGGATCTTCTAACCGCAGGTTGCCGCGAGTCGCACGGAGACCTGTTTTACGATCAAAGCTGCCCGCTGCTCGCTGATCCCGAACGTCGTTCCAATCTCCTTGTAGCCAAATCCGTGAGCTCGTAGCTGAAAGCATTGGCGCTGCTGTGGAGTGAGAGCCGACAATGCCTCCTCCATGCGCCTGATCTGCTCCTTCCTTGAATAGGTCTCTTCTGGATTGGGAGTAGGGTCGATGCGGTTCTCCACGGCGAAGCTGAGGTCAGAGGTTCCGGATGGCTCCCGGAGTTTTTTCTTGTGCAGATCGACTGCGAAGTTGTGGGCAACTCGAACGATCCATCCTTGTACGTTGTCAATGTCGTCATCTTTCAGGAGCCGAATGGTCAGCCGCATGAAGGTCTCCTGGATGACCTCTTCTGCCTGGTCCCGGTTCAGATTCATGCTGCGGATGTAGCGAAAGAGCCGTGGTCTGAATTCGTCGTAGAGTGCGAGAATCCGTTCTCCCAGCTCAACACTCAATCTTTGCTGATCGATCTTCCCTTCTTTTCCCGCTCCATTCAGCCGTCCGATGAGGCTTAGCTTTCGATCGTCCGATCCAAACGCGGGCAGTTGAGCCCGATTGAAACGAAGTTCGCCATCCACTGCCGGCGCCACCTTGTGCGAGATACCCATCTTGGCCACTCCTCTGCTGTGAAGCCAGTCGCTGTCTCGCGTTCGCCCGGAGAAGGCTGTCGTCTCGCCTTCCTGGCTCCTGTCCATGAAGACTTTGGGGATGGACGGGCTGCAAAGGCTGATCTGGGCTTGCGCACCAAGTATGGAAAGAGACTGCGACGCTCAAGTGATTTCTCCTGTGTTTTCCGATGAATTTCTCTTGGCCTACGGTCGGACTCCAAGCGTGTTGTTCTTGAGCGCGAGCGCGGTAGGCGTTGCCACGGGAGCCGCGAGTCCGATAAACTCCACCAACTGCTGTCCCGCCGGAACCCCCGCGAAAGAGGGATCGGCAACGTTCGAATTCGCAACCCAGACATTCCCGGAGCCGTCCACGGCGATGCCTTGAAACGCATTGGACACGCCGACGTTTGCCAGGATCGGTTGCGTCTCTCCGCCCCCGCCGGTCCCGGTGTAGCCGTAGACGTTCGCACTCGAATCCGACGGCGAGAGGATCGTCCCCCCGGGGGAGCTGGTGATGGGATTTGGGCTGGTCATCTCCACCAGGTAGGAGGGGACTGTGGTGCCGGTGAAGACACCGACCTGCCCCGAGAAGGCGGCGCCCCAGAGATTTCCGGCTCCGTCGAGCGCAAGCCGCGTCACGCCGTAAGCGCCGGTCGGAAGTGGGTACGTCAGGGCAGTGAGACTGGAGGTTGAGTCCAGAACACTGATCGTGCCAGGCGTCGGATTAGGAGCGAAGATGTTCATCGCCCCATCGGCAAGCAAATCGGTTGACGAGAACATACCAGGGCCGGTGTTGGCGATGTCGTTGGTCACCACGGGAGGATTGGTAGGATTGGTGGAAGAAACCCCCAGGATTCCAAACTCGGAGATGTTGGAATCGCTGCTACCATGCGGGGTCGTTACCGCCCAGAGATGGCCGACGGGATCCAGAGTCATACCGCCGATGCTGTCAATTACGGTTGTGCCGTCTTTGTACTGGTCTGCAATGAATGAGCCATCGGTCGCCAGATTGGCGCCAATTCCTCCCGAACAGCTGTACCAGACCCCGTCGGCCCCATCGACCTCCAAAGTATTGAAGCTGCTACATAGCGGAGCTCCATAGGCACCCTGGTGCACGGTTCCGTCCTGGGACATCTTGACCAGGGCAGATGGTGCTGGCAACCAGATGGATCCTTCAAGATCCACGGTCACCGCAGACGCAAACCCTGAGGACAGTACCGGGGTTCCATTGAAGGTCGGCTGGAACCCTCCTGTGCAATTGTTGCTGACGTCGTAAGCCAGACCGGGCGAGACCGCATTGCCCTGGTTGTCGAACTTCACGACACCGTCCGCAAAGCTGTTGAAAGTCGCGTTCGCACATAAGTTTTGCACGGGAAGCCAGATGTTTCCCGTCGCGTCGATCGCCAGGCCGAGGACAGCCGCGCCACCATTCCCCGAAGTGTCGTTTGGCACCGTGCCCAGCCCTCCGCCCTGGAAGGTCAGGGCGAGCGTCCAATCGCTGGGAGAGGAAGTCAGCGCGGGCTGAAAGGGTCCACTGGGCGACGCCACCGCGTACACCCCGGCGGCGTTGGTTCCAGGATGCTGCGCGATGTTCAGCATCGCCTGCAGCGTATCGAGGGGCGCGGTCGAGGAGGGAATGGTCGCAGCGCTGAAGAGACTGCTGCAGCCTGAGCCCACACCGTTGGAGTGTGCGCAGCCGTTCAGCATGTTCGCCAGCGTATCGATGCGAGCCTGCGGAACATAGCTGCTGTCGAGAAGTCCACCCGAAGCGCTTCCCAGCCGCTGATAGAAGGGCGTAATCGCCAGTACAGTTCCGGTCGGCAGGTCCACCAGGTTGGGAACCGTCTTCATCGCGTTCGCGAGGCCGATCGCATTGGTCGCGCTAGTGCCGATCACAATCCCGTTTCCCGTAGCCGGCAGCGACTCGAACTGCGCCAGCGAGTAAACCGAAGCCACCGTGGTCGCCTCGTTCACCACGATGCTGGCCGGAAGATTCGAGTTGTGACACGATCCCAGCGCCGTCATGAGCGCCAGCCCGGCGTTGGGACCTGCTCCGCTGTCGCCACCGGTCGCGACCAGGTACATCTGATCGCCGGGTGCTGCCGGACAGCCGTAGGTGAAGGCGAATCCCCCATTGCTGGTGGTGGTCGCGGACGTCGAGACTGGGATCAGCGCGGTGCCCTTTGATCCATAGCCGGTCTGTCCCGCCGCGTAGAGCTGAATCGTGGCGCCGCTCACCGGATTCGTTCCGGTCATAACGGTGCCCGTGAGTGTGGCGGAGTTCGTGAAAACGTTGTAGGTTCCGACCGCTACCGAGCTGCTGTCGAAGCCCGGGGCCAGGGCGATGGCTTTGATGGTCGCGCCAGCCGTCACGGAGATGGCGCTGCTGTAGGTCGGGGAGGTGGTGGTCGGTGCGCTTCCATCGGTGGTGTAGTAGATCACCGCGCCGCTCTGGGAGTCGCCGATCGTCACGCTCTGCGCGGACAGATAGG
Source organism: bacterium (assembly GCA_026225095.1). Classification (GTDB taxonomy): domain Bacteria; phylum Acidobacteriota; class Terriglobia; order Terriglobales; family Acidobacteriaceae; genus Edaphobacter. Next base: position 34,353 of record JAMFSC010000078.1, on the reverse strand, counting down.
TTCCCGGAGCCGGAGAGAAGGTGGGCGTTGGGGCCGGGTTCAGGCTGATCACATAGGCGGCTGTGGCAACGGCGCTATTCGTGAAGCCGCTTTCCACGGCGACCGCCTGGATCGTCTCGTTCCCGGAGACCGTGATGGGGCCGTTGTACAGCGTCGAGGACGCAGTCGGCGTGGTGCCGTCGGTGGTGTAGTAAATAGAGGCTCCCGATGCCGAGTTGCTGATGGTCACCGTCTGCACAGCGTGGTAGGTGCCCGCCGCGGGAGAAAATGTGAGGGTGGCGGTGAGCGGCGTGGTAACAACGTAGGTTCCGGATGCCACCGCGCTGTTCGGATAGCCGCTCAAGATCGCAATCGACTTGACCACCTCCGTGGCCGCTACGTTGATGGGACCGTTGTACGGTGTGGAGGACGCGGATGGCGTACTTCCGTCGATGGTGTAGAAGAGAGACACTCCGGCAGCGGTATCGCTGAGCGTCACCGTCTGCGCGGCGTTGTAGCTCCCTGGCGCAGGCGAGAACGTCGGCGTCGCGAGCGGCGTCGTGTTGAGCGTGTAGGTGGCGGATGCGATCGCGCTGTTGGCATGGCCGCTCAACACCGCAACAGCCTGGATCGTCGCGGTCGCGCCTACTGGAATCGCGGTCGTATACAAGGTCCCGTTCGAGGCGCTCGGCGCGCTTCCATTGGTGGTGTAGTAGATCTGCACCCCGGCCGTCGCATCGCTGATCGTCACCGTCTGCGCGGTGGTGTACGTGCCACCCACGGGCGAGAGCGTGGGGGGCGCGATCACCAGGTTGATCGCGTAGGAGGCAACAGCCACGCCGCTGTTGTTGTATCCCGACGCCACCGCGATCGCGCTGATGGTCTCGTTCGTAGACACGGCGATCGGCCCCGAATACAAGGTGGAAGAAGACGTCGGAGTGGTTCCATCCGTGGTGTAAAAGATGTTGGCCCCGGTGGTTGCATCGCTGATCGCCACCGTCTGCGCGGACGTATAGGTGCCCCCGCCAATCGAAAAGGTCGGAGTCGCCGTGGCCGCCAGGTTGATGGTGTAACCAGCCGATGCAACCGCACTGGCCGCCATGCCCGGAGCGACGGCCATCGCCTGGAGATACTCCGACTTGAAGACGGTCGTCGGCTGGCTGCACTGCGGCGATGAGGTCGTGGGCGTCGTGCCGTCGGTCGTGCAATAGAGGACCGCGCCGGCCGTCGAGTCGGTGATGGTCACGGTCTGCGAAGAGCTATAGGTTCCGCCGCCTGGCTTGAAGGCCGGGCTCGCCGTCAATGTGTCTGGAGTGGGCGACGTACCACAGCCTGCGACCGCCATCAGGCCCCCGAGCGCCACGACCAACACGACCAACCGGCCTAAAGTCCTCTTCGACGAAAATTGCACAAAGCCTCCAGGTTCTGACTCGAGTTGCCTCTGCTCCCGGAACGCACAGCCTCCCTATCAGCAAAACGGGGAGCGCCAGCGGCGAGGAGTGATTGGGTCTTGACGACCCACACCAGCAATGACATTTGAGCGCGTCATTTCTCAACGGCAGTTTTGTAAATATTTGTTTTTTGTGTGAGGGGAGGAAGCTCTCTGAATTTCCGGGAACGCAACCCTGAAGCCAACTCGACAGAGCTTGACACGGGCGAGGAAAGGGAATGCTTCGTTTCTACACGACAGCAGCCCCACTGTTATTACGCTTACGTGAAAATAGCGCGCCGCGGTCGTTGCGGTGAGCTCTGATCTCCCGAGGCCCACCCGCCGGCGCCGATCCAACGAACCTGCCCCTTTGTGAATCTACGATTGAGCTTTGGTAAATCCACGAGCGCGACCATTGAGATCCTCCGTCGTGCTCCGTTAACCCAGACAGAAGCGCCAGGAGCAACATAAAAGCGCCTCAGGCATGTCACCTCTCCTCTTGATATCTCCCGCGGAACGCAGTCGACATGTTTGTCTCCCTCGCCCCGGCGCCAGGCCGTTCCTGTACCTCAGGCTGCTGCCCGGACGCCGATGCAAACGTGGCTTACCTCCCCCCAACCAGAGAACAATCAAGGAGCAATACCGTGAACAACATCCTCAAAGGATCACTCGTCCTTGCCCTCGCGCTCGGTGCGTTGAACGCCAGTGCTGGCGCTCAAACGGCAGCTTTTAACGCGTTGGGCTCTTCCGCCATCTTCCTGGAGCTTGGCCTGGCGACCGTCACTCCCACAACGTCTTCCCCGGCCGGTCTTGGCGTACCCTGCGTCTGGAGCGGTGCTGGCGCAGTCGCCAAGGACACCTCAACCCCCACCTCCCTCACCGACACCGGCAATGCCTTCGTGGCCTGGACGACGGGAGCTACTGGCGGAACCTGCGCAGCGCCCATCGCACCGTACAGCATCTATGCGTATCTCCAGACCGACTCAGTCGTAGGCAACCGCTGCCTCTTCAATGCGTCCAATTCAGCGACCTGCTCCATCGCCTACCCGACAACGAACCCGGCACCGGCAAACCTCATCCTGAGCTCCGGCGAGATCGCCCTGCCCAGCGCGGTTGCCACGGCCCTGAACGGCAACGCAGTCAACGCGGCTGGAACGGATATCCGCCCGGAGGATGCCAAGTTCGCCATGACTCGGGCACTGGCGGGATGCAACGCCCCCGTGGTGACCGGCTCCCAGTACCTGGGACTTGGCTACACCAACGGCGGAACCCCCATCAAGACTGCGGTCACCGGCAGCACCTCCTCCTTCAATGTGATCGACTTCACCCTCCCGGCCAGCTTCAGCGTGACCCCGCTGGGTGCCACCCCGATCCTGGTCGTCGTCAACAGCCCAAGCAGTTCGTCCGGGTTCAACGACGGCACGGCCACAACCCAGATCACCAGCGCCACCCTTGCGAAGTTCCTCGATGGAACCTATTCGTGGACTGACCAGACAGCCTCCTCCACTGGAACCGGATCGCCCGCATTCGTCTGGGTTCGCGAGCCGCTCTCCGGAACCTACAACACCATGGAGTACAACGCTCCCAACAGGACGATGGCGGACGCGTCCGGATACACGTTCAAGACCTCCCAGGACGTGGGCGTCAATCAGCCGACCACCCAGGTGAACTGCAACGGAACCCTTCCCCTGAAGAATCCGCTCATCTTTGCGACCACCAGCGGCGGAGCTCGTCAACGAGCGATCGGCACCGGTCAGGAACTTGCACAGATCAGCGCTACCGCCACCAACAGCAGCCTCGGCTATGGGTTCTGGAGCGTTGGCAACTTCAAGAACTTTACCAGCGCCGCAGCACCTTACGCGAAGTACATGACGATCGATGGAATCGATCCCCTGTACACCACCGGCCACACCTATACCGGAACCATCCCCACCACCTCCGCCGACATCGCCAACGTTACCTTGAACAACGTAGCCAACGGAAGCTATCCCATGTGGTCTTCGCTGCGCCTTGTGAATGTCGGCTCCTCGGCGAGCGCCACGGTAACGGCGCTGGCGAATGCGGCACAGAACTTTGTCGCGATCACCAGCACACACCCGGACTTCGTCAAAGCTAGTAACCTCGGGGCGGTTCACTCCCACTTTACCCCTTCTGGACAGAGCGTTGTGCCTGCAAACGGGCGTGGAACCAGCACGACCAGCGTCTGCACCGCGACCGAGGCTGGCGGCGATGTTGGCGGCTTCGTCTATTCCTACACCGCGGACAATACCTGGTGCTCGACCCACGGTCCCAACGGTCGCACTGGCGTGCGCAAGTAGCCTTTAGGTGTTGGTTTCCTGAATACGTGCCTCAATATCAAGAGGGCAGACTCGGCCTATATGGCGGGTCTGCCAATTTTCTGTTGCGAAGGCGGTTAGACGCCGATCGGAACCGGCCATCGAAACTCAGAGCTTGTTCACCACAGCGCTCGCTCGCCTCCAGCCACTCACCCAGGGAGTTGAAGCAATGAAAGCTAAGATCGCCATCACGCTGATCATCATGATTGAAATGACTCTTCCGCTCATGCGCCTGGGTGCCCAGGCCACCGCCCCGGTGCAGGCACCGGCCACACCATGGGTCGAGCCGCCGGCCGACACATCTTCGCCCCCGGCCACCGAGGTGCCACGCCCCGAAGACTGGACTACAATCTCACTGGAAAAAAGCCAGCTTCCCCTTTGGTCGACCGGCGGTGTTCCTTTGAGCAAAGTCGAGTTGCCCGGTTGCACCCGCGAGTTGCTTCGGATGCAATGGAGGTTCGGCGATCCGATTGATCTTTACGTCATACGGCCTCTTGGCGTGGCCAGGCCGCCTGTGGTTCTGTATCTCTTCAACTACACGGCCGACGAGGATCGGTTTCGCGGAGACGATTGGTGCAGCAGGGTCCAGCAGAATGGTATGGCAGCAGCAGGTTTTGTCTCGGCGTTGGCAGGACAACGCTTCCATGCGCCGCGACCCATGAAGGAGTGGTTCGTGAGCGAGTTGCAGGAGGCACTCGCTTCCTCCACCCACGACGTTCAGATGGTATTGAACTATCTCGCCAAGCGTGACGATCTGGATATGACGCATGTCGGGATGGTCGGACATGGGTCCGGAGGTGCCATCGCCATCCTGGCCGCGGCCGCCGACCGGCGCATCATCGCGCTCGACCTGATCGATCCGTGGGGAGATTGGCCCGACTGGTTGAAGGAATCGAAGCAGATCCCTGAGCAGGAACGCGATGCGTATCTCAAGCCGGCCTTTTTGCGCAAGGTCTCTACCCTGGATCCGGTGAACTATCTCGCACAACTGAAGGACCGGGCACTCCGCATTGAGCAGGTCACGGAAGATGCGGTCACACCGCCCGCAGCAAGAGATAAGATCGCTGCGGCCGCGCCACGCGCTGATGAAGTGGTTCGCTTTCCGGACCGGGCTTTACAGGCAAGAGCCTGGGCAAAAGATGACTTCTCCGGATGGCTCGCACAAAGGTTGAAGCCTTCTGTGACGCACTAGATCGGATTGCCTGTTGGTATAGAGTTGGGTGCCCCACCTTCGCGACACGTCTCATCGTCGCTAAGGTGGGCGGGAGCGCCACGGTACCCGACCCAGAACCCTACACCTTCAGCGAATCTGCTCTAACTCCCGGCGAAACAAAGAAGTCCAGGGCTGAAGGAGCACATCGGCGTCGACAGCAAGGAGGGCACACCCCATTCGGTCGCGACCACGGCGGCAAGCGTCGCGACAAGCACATGCTGCCGGACTTGCTTCATGGCGAAGAGCGCAAGGTATGAAGCGATGGCGGCTATCAGGACCAGACTTTCGACTCAGCGCCCGCTGTCCAGTTTTACCGCGCAACGGCCCACATTCTGCGCACAAAAAGCTTCTGGTTAAAACATTGGGAGATTTTGATCATTGCGCACTAACCCTTTTAGAACACCATGGATGCAGGAAGCTCGCAAAAAACGGCGATTTCATACCACTTCTTTAGAAGATGAAAGCCAAGTGGTCTTACCAGTGACTGGCTAATAAAGAGACAAACCACACCTTCAGCAGAACGGCTTTTAGCTAGCGTCACAGCGGCCCCGCAGTACTTCGGACCTTCCGCGTACACCCCTCGAGAACTCGCCCGACCACTTCAAAGGTGGAACCCGGCGTGTGCTTGAGAATCTGTCCGTGCGTTTTGTGGAAGTTGCTTACTGGTTTGGCATCTGTTTGGGTGTGGAACGGAAGCCCCTAATTTTGACGCGCAAGAGATCGGAACTGTACAGACGATGTCAGGGTTGAACTAATGGCCGAGAATCGCTCTGCGGGACTCCTAGGACTTCTCCGCGGCTATGGCCGGGGGGCGGCTGACCTGTTTCACCGCGCTTGCACTTCAACAGGAAGTTGTTGCGCTTGTCTCTTGCGTTTGTGTCCACTTTTGCGGCGCAACAAACACCTGCTACTCACATGCATCTCTTGCAATCACTTGTTCCTCTTGCTTCCTATTAAGGAGTACTCGGAAGGTCCGGTGGAAATACGCGGAAGGTCCGGCACGTGTACGCGGAAGGTCCAACGTGCGTACGCGGAGAATCCGAAGAGTTGTACGCGAAAGGTCTTCGGGTTTTGCTGGTTTTGACTGGCTTTTGAGGGAGCTTGGCTCAAGCTCTGAATCCAGTGTACGCGGAAGGTCCGCCTCAGACCCCGCTCTCAGTTGCCCGTTTAGAGCTGGATTTTTCTAAACGTACGCGGAGAGTCCGAAAACACGCGTGCCAGATCCGCGCTTACAAACCCGACTCGATACTCATGAGATGTAGGTGAGCGTACGCGGAAGGTCCGAACAATCTACGGGAATGGTAGAAATCGGTGAGTAAAGCGCGCCAAAGAGTGTGTGCAGATGAAGGTGTACGCGGAAGGTCCACTCCCAGAACGGAAAGCATGTGGTGAATTAGATCAAGTTGTACGCAGAAGGTCCGCGCTTAACTACTCAATGTGAGGCACTTAGCCGTCTTACTCGTTTCTTGGTAGGGTCATCGGGAAGCAATGGCTGTACTGCTCTGTCCAACCAGACGCCCTCCTTGATGACATCGATTCGGATCTCAGGCCAGACGACCCTGAGTTGAGTGATAGCCTTCTTCACACTGACTTTGAAGCGCCGCGGATTGCTATCATCCTGTGGGAACTGCTCGCGTAAGCCAGCCCAGGGGATAACCGTCTCACTTTGAGCGCAATAGCATCGATACACGAAGAAAGTGAGGAGATCCGTTAGCTGCGGGCCACCCTTTTGACCTTGTAGTTGCATCCAGAGTCGCCGTGGGATGGCGACGTGATGCTTCTTGATATCTTGGAAGAAACGTTCCTCAAGCTGTATTCCGAATGGATTCTCAAGGCCAGGAATGGACTTCTGACCATTGTTTTCTGCTTTCAACTGGACCGTGAGGTTGTTGGGCAGGTTAGACGACGCAATCATTGGAAGCATGACTGTTTGCGTAGAGCCCGCGCTGCGACGTTCAATACCGATCACGAGGCCGGTGAGACGACTGAGACGGGCAGCGAGTTCCTTGACTCTATCTCCATTCCGGCTCTTTCCGGTCTCCCTAAGATAGTCACTGGCACTCTTTATGGTGACGAACGCAGTGTCCGAGTTAATTGCCTTATCAAAAAGCCAGGCCATCAGGTGTCGATCGTTGCCAAACGCCATATCGACGCCGTTGATTCCGGCAGTGAATGTCACGCGGAGGGTGGATCCATCACTTAGTCGCGCGGAGCGTACGACCTGACGTTCAGTGGTTGGGCGATACGGGAGAGTGCAAAGAATGAGCGCCTGGGCCATCTTAATAACTTCATCACCCAGAGCTCCTGTGTCTCGATCATCGCGCAACGACACGACGCGATCAACGCTTGCCTCGATAGCCGCCTTACGTTCTTTAGCGTAATCCCGAGGCTTCCGAACTGTGAGAAGTTCACTCATGCGTATAGCCCTTGAAGAAAGTTATCATTTTCAGCCACCGTAGAGGTCGTGTGGAGTTGTTTCGTCGAATTGCGTTGGCAGTTGTTTTGCACAAAGTGCACTGCCGCGCAGTGAAGAGCGGCCAGGAAAGAGCGCAGAAAAAAGGCGGTCAGCGCGGTGCTTGATTATGAACTCTCACTCAATAGGCATGTGGCCTCACTTGCTCCTGCATACGGAGCTACTCGAACACCAGCGGCAGCAGGTGATTGCTGGGGTGCGAGACCGGAGGCTGCAATAGACGCGGAAGAAGTCCTGCAACAATGAACGGGATCGCCCGGAATAGGGATACTAAACATAAGGTCGGGTTGATTCGATCAGACCAAGTAAGGGATCGGTAGATCATGTGATTCCTAGAGGTCGGCGGCCCAATCCACCACTGTCAGGAACGGTGTCAGATTCTGAAATGCTTGTTCATGGCTCACCAGTATGGCGTCGGAGGCAATAGCGTGAGAGGCGATGAGCAAGTCCATCACAGACAGGCGCTTCCCTGTTGCGTTTATCGCCGACCGTAGTTTACCGTATGCCTTCGCTACGTCCGAGTTCCAAGGCAGGATGGGCACGGATGCGAAGAACTCCTCGAAGGTCGTTCGTAACCGAGTGGCTTCCGGTCGGGTCTCTAAGCCAAACCTGATCTCAGCCTCACTGATCACTGAGAGTGCGATAGTAGTGTACCCCTCGGAATCCAGATAGGACCGCCGCGCAGCCCTAGACCGGCCGCTTACCAAGTAGCTAATCATGTTTGTATCCAGCATATGTAGACTTGGTTGGCTCAAGACAGTTCTCTGTCGACCGGCAATGCTAGATCGTGTTCGACGACGAAGTCTGCGGCTCCAGCCTCATCGAACTTTTTGAATAGTTCTGCCATCGATGGTTGCAATGGTTTCTCGGAGAGGCTGATCACGCCGCTTCGAGGGTCACGGTTGATGTAAACCTCATCCGCCGAAAAACGGTATTCAAGGGGGATGGTTACATGCTGGCTCCGACCGTTCATAAACACGCGTGCTTTTGAAGTCTTGCCCATACTCTCCCCTCCACGCTAAGTATCATGCTATAAGGCAATTGATACTGTCAAGCTCGGAATACTGTATGACGAGAACGTATGACGTAATAACGTGGCGTACGGTGTAATGTAATACATTACGGAAAAGAGTTGCATTGCAGTCCAAAGCGAGGCGCTTCCTCAATCACAAAGGGCCAGCCCGACTATTGGTATCGGCCGGCGATTACGGCTAATATAAGGATGGCTGTGCCGCAGGCTTGGAAAAGTAACGGAACACAATCGGTAATGCATTACAAAATCGTAAGGTGTTGCGTATTCTGATACGTATGCGAACTTGTAAAGCCATCTGAACTCCATTGCGTAATATCTTCGTGTCAGTCGTCAGGAGGGAAGGGAATGCCAGTCATAGTTGCTGCAAATCCCAAGGGAGGAAGCGGGAAGTCAACCGTTTCCATAGTTTTGGGAACCACCTTGTCAGCACAAGGAGCATCGGTTCGCGTAATTGATGCCGATCCGCAAAGAACGCTTGCGAGATGGGCAGAAGGGTCGAGCAGATTCCGCGACATAGTGGTCACCCCATCGCAAACGGAAGATCTCACCGTTCTGATTGATCGATTACAGTCGCAATTTCAGTTTGTCTTCATCGATGTTCAAGGAACGGCCAACCAGGAAATGGTGGCAGCGATGTCTCGGGCGGATCTTGTACTTATTCCCATGCAAGCGAAAACTGCAGATGCAGAGGTAGCCACCCGGGCTATCAGTCTGTTGCGGTCTCAAGAGAATCTGTTCAAGCGCAAGATTCCCCATGCAATCGTTTTCATACGTACGAGCCCGATCATAGTAACCAGAGAGGAAAAGGAGATTCGACTTAATATCGCGTCGGCGGGTGTGCCGCGGTTCACATCAAGCCTCAATGAACGAACAGCCTTCTCCCATATGTTCGCCTACAAATGCTCGTTGGGCGAGTTGAATGCGAAAGACACAAACGGCCTAGATGCAGCTCAGCATAATGCGGTTGAGCTCACCGCAGAAATGGTTCAACTACTTCGCAAACATTTGGAGGCGGTTGCATGACGATCACGAACACGTTCAAAGATCTTGCCCGCGATTTGGAGATGTTCACCCCCAAGAAGGTGATTGTAGCCTCGGAACCACTGCCCTCCTCGCGTCAACTAGAGCGTTTGGCAGAGCAAGAAGGCTTTGCAATCAACAATCAACCGGTTGTGCGTAAAGCATTGAAAAGCGGGCGCGTTGCTTCCAAGGATAAGGCTCAGCCCATGACTCTTAGAATTCGGATAGCGGATTGGAACAAATTTTCAGCTTTTTGTGAACGCAATGAATATACGGTGGCAGAAGGGTTCGAGCGTCTCGCCACGTTAGCTGAGGCCTTGTGAAGGCCCCGGAGAGTTGAAGACGCCTTCCCAAGGGGAACTGGCCGCGGTGCTTGCACGGATCCGTTGAAATTTAGCCAGGTCGGTAATTCTGGACCAGATGATCCTTTTACAAGCTCCAGCCGCAATCAAACCCGTCGGCTTTCTGCCGGTGGTCCTCTAGCGGAGCGAATTCTTTGTATGGATCACCGAGCTTCACCTTCGCATTTCCTGAGTTGACCTGATCCATGACAAATATCGAAATACTTCTCGTATACGACCTGTCATCCGTCATGAATGAACGAAACTAGGCAAAGCGCCTCGACGCATTGTCGGAGCTTTGGTCCGAGGATGGACTCATGTCCGCGGGCGATGAAATCCATATTGGCTATGTAGCCATCAACCGAGCTACAGGCCTTCTACTCGCCAGTATCCTGAATTTGATTTCACCGCTGTAGAATAGCCTGACGAAATCCCTGGCGCGGGGCCCGCTCACGATGGGCCTTCGGAGCACAAGGCGAAACATTGGCGGTGACTGGTGAAGACGTGCTGATCGTCAGCGAGGGTGTATCACCGCCCTCTACAAGTTCCTTGACGGTGCGGCACTGTGAGGATAGGCAGCGGGACCATAGCGGAGCGCCACTATCTCCGTCATCTGCCGGGACATTGGCGAACCTCGCGGTCTGTTCAACAGGGCGAATGGTCTCCGTGAATTAGATGGCAGAGAAGGCCAAGCGTTTCGCTAAGCCTTCCTTCGACCGCGCGAATTACGCCGAGTTGTAGCTCGTGGACAAGGAGGGAGTAGCCGCGCGATCGCGCATTTATGTCCTCATCGTCCTTCTTGATTAGAGTATTTCTGACCTCTGAGAAGTGGTCATTCTCAGAGGCCAGGAAGGGAGAATCAGATGAAAGAGACGAAAAGGGCAGGGAAGGGCATCGTCAACTTAACGGTCCCAGGTGAAGCTTGAGCGGCCAAAGAACCCGTCGCGTTCGATGTTCTACCGCAGTGCAACCGCAAGAGCAGTAGCACGCCAGAGCCTAATTGCATGTTGGAGCTGACGTCGATGGCGAGCAGCTGAGAGGAGATGGCGGCGGAGGCGGAAGGGAGCGTTGATGGATTCGAAGGTGGAGAGAAAGCACTGTGCCTGTTCGATAAGCACCGGCACAACACGCGCTCGATGAGCCGGGTCGCCATCCTGGCGACGCCGCGGTCTGTGACCATCTACGACGCCCCGACGAAGGAGGACAAGACGGACGGATTGGAGGGCACGTATTCGGTGCTAGTGGAGGGCGGAATTATTTGATTTTGGACATGAAGAGGACCTGACGCCGGAACGGCTGGATCGTTATGCGGCCATCCTCATGCCGAACGGCATTGAATGTGAATAACAGGAGTTTCCCGTGCGACGGGGGATGGTCAAACTCATTACTCTGCTATAACCTTGACTTCATCCTTGTGTCCTGAACAGAAAGCCGGTCGTCATTGTCTTGCTCCGTGCCGTCGCGTTTGTGGTCTGCTTCATTTCGTCTTTCTGTCGTCTCACTGACTCTGATTCTTCTGGCTTCTTTGACAGGATGCTCGAGCGGCACCTCCTCCTCCGCTGGAAGTGGAGGCACACCGTCGGGTCCGGTTCCGACTATCAGCTCGGTGAGTCCCTCGACGCTGACCGCGGGTTCAGCAGCATTGACACTGACTGTTTCGGGCTCGGGTTTTAGCAGCACGAGCGTGGTTCAGGTTGGCAACACCTCCGAGACCACCACCTATGTCAGCGCAACGCAGCTGACGGCTACTGTTCCGGCCGCCCAACTCTCGAACGGCGCGGAACTGCCCGTTGTGGTGGCGAACGGGACAAGCAGCAGTTCCGCGGTCAACCTTGAAGTCGACAATCCCGTGCCGGTCATTACCTCCATGTCCGCCGCTAACGCGCTTGCAGGAACGTCTTCTGCCGTGATCACTTTCGCCGGCACCGGATTTGTGCCCTCAACCGTGATCACGGCTAACGGCTCTGCTCGCGCCACCTCGTACATTAATGCAACCCAGGTCAGCGCGGCGCTACCTTCCAGCGATTTCGTGGCTTCGGGCAGCCTCTCACTTGCAGCATCGAATCCGACTCCTGGTGGCGGTACTTCGGCGGCAGTTGTGCTTGCGATCAGCAACCCGCCCGTGGGAACGATCAAGATCTCTCCGTCGAGCCTGAACGTGGGTTCAACGTCTTCAGCGACCATCACCGTGACCGGCTCCGGTTTTGTTCCTGCTTCCGTGGTGTCGTTGGGCGGCAGCGCGCGCGCCACAACTTACGTCAATGCCACCACGTTGACCTTTACGGCGACCGTCGCCGATCAGGCAAAGACCGGTAATTTCGCGGTGCTTGTCAGCAATCCGGCGCCGGGTGGCGGAAGTTCTCCGGTCGCGACTCTTAGCATCGTGACTCCGCCGACCACTCCGGTCATTACGGCGATTTCTCCAACCAGCATCGTCGCCGGGTCTGCCGTTACGACCATCGAGATAACCGGCACCGGATTTACCGCCGGCACGGTGGCTCAGTTCAACGGCACCGCGCTGCCCACGTCATACACCAGCGTGTATACAAGCGGTGGCTACGTGCTTGCACTTCTGGCCCCCGTGCCCGCGTCCGACCTCGCGGTCACGGGCACGGCAAGCATCACCGCCAACACGCCGAACGCAACTCCTTCCGGCTCCAATGCGGTAACCCTTAGCATCGTGAATCCGCCGGCGCCGACTTTGACCGGCATCTATCCCACGGGCGGACCACTCAACACAGCTTCTGCTGAGACGCTGAACGGCACCGGATTTACCGCGAACACAGTGGTGACTCTCAACGGTCAGACAATTGCGTCTACCCTGGTGAGCTCGACGCAGATCACGGCGACCTTCCCGGCATCCGCGCTGGCGACGCCTGGAAATCAGAATGTGACCGTGACCACCTCCGGACCGGGTGGAGGCACAAGCGGAGCACAGCAGTACACCACCTTCATTTCCATAGCAAATAACGATATTGTCTACAACGCGGCGGATGGGTTGCTCTACGCTTCTGTTCCTGCCTCGTCCGTAGGCGCAATTGGAAATGTCGTTGTTGGTATCGATCCGAACACAGGCTCCATCACACGGCGGATTCAGGTAGGCACCAATCCCAATAAACTCGCTCTTTCGACGGATGGCACACAACTCTTCGTTGGGATCGATGGCGCAGCGGCTGTGGCACAGGTCGACCTGGCACAGGGAAAGATCGTCAGCCAGTTCTCGCTAGGCGGTGGTCCCGGTGTTTATAACGCGCCTTATACGGCCGCCTACCTGACTGCGGTACCGGGCTTGCCCAACTCGGTCGCGGTGGCTGCTACAGGGCAATACAGCAATGGTTCCGGCGTTACCATCTTCGACTCCGGCGTAGCACGCACTGGCAGCTCCGTCAGTGTTGGCCAAGGTCCGCTCAGCTTTGGGTCTTCGGCGTCGACGCTCTACCTTGGCTCATCGTACGTCGACGCTTTGACAGTGGGTTCCACCGGCATCACCCAATCGATGCAACTCGCATCGGCCTCAAGCAACCTGAGCACTCTGCAGTACGACAATGGAGCACTGTACCTCTCCAATGGCCAAGTGCTGAATGCGTCCACTGGAGCACTCAATGGCACGTTCTACAGTGGGACCAGCACCCAGGCCAATGGTCCAGTGGTCTCAGATTCCACCCTTGGCAGGGCTTTCGTGGCCGTAACTTCCTTCTCGAGCACTGCCGCTGTCTATGTGTTCGATGAAAGCTCCTTCAGCCTCCTTGGCAGCATTCCGGTCAATGATCTTGGGACGCAGGGGTATTCGACGAGTTTCCGCAAGATCGTACGCTGGGGTCAGAACGGAATCGCGCTCGCGGCAGTTCCGAGTGCGTTCACCTCCAATAATCAGATCTACATCTTCAAGTCACCGCTCGTGAAGGACGTCTCTTCTACGCCGGCCGATCTTTCCGTTTCGCTCACGGCCCCCGCTGCGACAACCACAGGAACCGCCATCGGCTACACGGTAAAGGCAACCAATGCGGGCCCAAATCCCGCCGTAGGAGCCACGCTTTCGGCGACGTTGGATCCCTCGCTGATCCTCGGTAATGTGACGGCAAGCCAGGGCTCCTGCACCGCCACGGCCCCCGTTTTGTGTGACTTCGGCGGGTTGCCCAGCGGAGCCACCGCGACGGTTACGATCAACGTAACTCCCTCCAATGCGGGGACCTTCTCGGCAATGGCGTCGGCTTCTTCTTCCAGCTACGATCCCACCCCATCCAACAACCAGGCCACAACCACTACGACGGTCACGGGCAGTGAGTATGGAGCCGTACCTTCGATTGCCTCTATCTCGCCGAACCTGGTTCAATCGGGCTCCGCGGCATTTACGTTGACGGTAAATGGGATGGGCTTCAATTCGAACTCCACTGTCAATCTGGGAAGCACTGCCTTGACGACGACGTATGTCAACGCAAACCAGCTGACAGCGGCCGTTACAGCGTCGGAGATCGCAACCTATGGATGGGCGGCGATCACCATCTCCAACCCTGCGCCCGGGGGCGGAGTATCCTCTTTGGTGCCACTCACGATCTACGGCCTGGTCAATGTTCCGGCCGCATCCACGGTTTACGATCCTTACGGTCAGTCGTTGTATGCAACCGTTCCTAGCAACGCCACAGCGATCACCGGCAACTCTGTCGTCGCCATCAATCCCATGACCGCCTCGGTGGGGACGCCGGTCGCTGTCGGCAGTCAACCGACTGTGATGGCTGAAACGTCTGACGGCAACTACCTCTATGTCGGCTTGAGCGGGTCGGACAGCATCGCTCAGTTCAATCTGCTGACCCAGAGTGTCGGGGCCACCATTCCGATCAAGTACCAGTCGACGAGCACTCCCGCGCTCTCACTCGCTACCTTGCCTGGCAGCGACACGAGCCTTGCGATTGGTTTTACCAGCTTCGCGGAACAGTTTGGCATCTTTGATGTGAACGGCGCGACAGGCAGCTTTCGTACAAACATCTCGGGAATTTATGCCGGGAACAATCCAGTATTCGCAAGCCCGACGGAGCTCTACGCCTACGATAGTCAGACGTCTGGAGCTGAGTTCTACCGCTACAGCGTCAACGCTTCCGGTCTCTCACTGATGGACGGCACAACCCTCGACGGTCTGGGCGGTTTCAGCGGCGGATTCCAATCTGCTGGCGGCCTGATCTACGGCGACAGCGGGGGCATCATCAATCCCGGCACAACGCCCCCGTCGCAGGTGCAAACGCTTCCGCTGATCGATTTCTACGGTTCTGGTGATAACGGAGGTGGGGTCGCTGCTTTGGGAGATGCTTCGCTGCAAAAGGATTTCCTCATGCTGGTGAACACCGCCGGCACCTGGGCTTACGGCCTGGTGCGCTACGACCTGAAGACTTACCTTCCGGAAGCTGAGCTTACTATGCCTGCGTCCGCTTCAGGTGTGGAGTCAGTATGGACGATGCATCGTTTCGGTCCGGATGGTCTCGCGCTGCTGTCCAGCGACAGCTTTGGTGTGAGTCCCGCTGTCTCTCAGTTACTCCTGATTCGGGGTCCATTCGTCACGCCGCAGGAGCTTTCCACAAATGCCGCGGCGGTGTTGACCTCCAGTTCAGCGTCCGCGATCAGCCACGGCAGCGGCAATACGACGATTACTCTCACGGGTTCGAACTTCCTCCCGGGTGTTGCCGTAACCTGGAACGGAAGCTATCGCACGACGACCATCGTGGATTCCAATCACGTGACCATTGCCGTTCCCGCGAGCGATTTCGCAAACGCAGGTGCTGCGTCTCTGGTCGCCACCAATCCTGGAGCCCCGACGTCGAACACACTGCAGATCGCCATCCAATGAGCTTCGTGCAAAATGTCGGTCCCGTCAGCATGCGGAGATCAGAGTTTATGTGACCTTCGTTATGGCACAGAGGCGACTTAATATTTGGCTTCTGAGCTTGCACGTCAGGATGCCCGCCTGTAGTTCTCGCGATGAACTCCGGTTTTATCGAGAGTGATCTGTGCCTGCCGCGGTCGCGACTCTATGGGTTCTGTCGCAATAAGGATGCTTGAAGGTGTAGCTTGGGTCGGAATGTGGGTTCTGGCTCACTTTTGGTGAAGATGGGCCCGAACCGACAGGAAAGAGGCAAACAACGCCGCCGATGCCCTGGGTGGTGACGACGGCGGCGGTTACGCTATTTTCCTTCAACTCCTTCACCTTGATTTGAGCATTCGCTTGGTCCTGGAATGCTCCAAACTGGAGTGTAGCTTGGGTTGGAATGTGGCGTAAGTCTTTGAGCGCTATTTGGCGTAAATGGGCTCGGCTGGACAAGATTAAGTCTTGCCGCAATCAGCCTCTCTCCCTGCAAGTGCATGAATCGAATGAAGATATCTTCCCCATCTTTCTTGATGGTCGTGCGGAGTGGCGGCCCGGATTGTTTTCTTACGCCACCTATCGCCCAAGGTTTTACGCCAGGTAATTCCCAAAGCCACAAATAGCCTTCCGTGGCCTGAAGCCCTCTATGAATGCCGTACAGTCTTGAAGCTTTGCCTAATGCGTTGAGCGGCAGGCTGGCCCGGTGTGCCACAAACGGTCGTTTCTGCCCACGCGATTTATGGCGCAGAAATAGCGAGAATCATTGGGCTTTTCACGATGCAGCATACAGCCCCTTTGTGGCACACCGTCGCCGCCGGGGAGCGCCACCCCCGTCTACCCTCGCTCACTGAACGAGTGTGACGATCCAACACGAATCCTTACCGTGGGTGTAGATGCCTTGGTCGTGGGAACTTGGTCGACTGCCAGCACCCAACGCTAGCGCCATGATGAAGGCGGCTAATGCACTGCCAATCGGAACCGTTTTCCACTTGAGTCAGCGTGAGAGCGCTTAGAAGCAGATCACCAACGGAATCGGTTATGCGCCCTGGTTTCCTTGGGGAGGCTGGACTATCGGCTAGATTAGCCGGAGACAGATACTCGAGAAGTTTGCAGTGTCCATGATTCTATCGACAAAATAAGCTAATGAAAGTACAATGTAATGAGCTAATTGGAGTACAGCAGAAAAAGCTAACCGAGCACCTTTGCGAAGACTATCGAATTGCTTACTTCGCTTCAAACGACATCAGCGTAAATGTGCCGGGAAGCACAGGTCCCTTACGTTCTCCCGGAGACACCGGTCCGAACTTTGCGGAGACGACGAAGAGGCGGTGGCTCATCGGGTCGAATCCCATGTTGCGCGAGCCGATCGGCGTCGTCAGGTTCTCGACCACATGATACTGATCCGCGCTGTCCTGATGCATCGCCGTGAGAGTTCCATCGGCGTTCGAGGAAAAGATATTCTGGGTCGCCGGATCGTATCCAGCCCCGTCGGCTCCCTTGCCGATCGGAAGCGTCGCAACGATCTTGCCCTGGTCGTAGTCGGAGACCGCGAGCACGCCACTACGGCATCCGCTGAAAAGACGATGATGCTGTGTGTCGATGGCCATCGATACCGGCTGCTTGCAAGCCGCAGTCGACCACCGGCGCGTGATCGCAAGCGCCTTACTGTCAATCTCGACGATCTCACTGGTATCGGTGAGGTTGGCGTACACCTTGCCGTTGCCCGCGGACACCCCATACTCCGGCTTGCCACCAAGAGGCAGGTTCTTGAGGAACGTTCCGTTCTTCGCGTCGATCACCGTCGATGAGTTCGCGTCGCCATTCAGACTGAAGACGCGGCCGGACGGCTTGTCAAAGATGATGGCGTCGGCATCCTCCGCAGCCGGAATCCGCTTGAGGATCTTGAACGTCTTCGCGTCGAACATCACCACGGCCTTGTCTTCGCTCGATGTCGCGTATCCATATCCTGTGCCCTCGGCGATCGCCGTTCCATGAGCGCCATGTACATCGCTTACCTGGCCAATGAGCTTCCCGCTGTTCTCATCGACCACAAGCACACGGGTCTGACGCGCAATGAAGAGCCGGTGGTTCACCGGATCGGGCACGATGTAATCCCAACCACCATCGCCGCCAAGCACATAGTTCCGCGTTTGTTGATAGGTGTGGGTCTGCGCAAAGAGTGAAGATGATGCTGCCAAGGCGAGGGCGATCCAACGAAGACGCATAAGACTCCTGATTCAAATAATTTAATCGTTCCAATTCGTATAGAGATGCGAAGCATGACCCATAGGACTTCCGATCAAAGTACCAATCGCATCTTAAGACTGTCTGAATATTCCTAATGCAACTGGGACTGAAGCGTGAAGGCAAAAATGCCACCCGGACCGGCGATCGACACATACTGCCGGCCTCCCACCATGTAGGTCATCGGTGAAGCCTGCCAGTTCTGACCCAGGTTGATATGCCACTCCTCCTTGCCGGATGCGGCATTCAACGCGAGAAACGCGCCCTGCGGTCCACCCGCAAAGAGCACCCCGCCGTCGGTCGTAAGAATGCCTCCTTGACCATAGGTTGAGAGCGGAAGCTCCCAGACCTTCTTGCCGGTCTCGATATTCAACGCGCGGATAAAGCTGACGGCCGGAGACTGGTTGGGTGCTACGCCTCCGTACCAGCGATTGCCGACCAGCGGATCCTCTTGTTTCTTATACGTCGAGCACCAGTCGTTGGCGCGCAGATAGAATAGCTTCGTAAGCGGGCTCCAGGAGCTGGAGTACCAGTTCGTCGCGCCGCTCGACGCCGGGCAGATGAGCGTACCCTCCGTACTGGCCTCGGCGGTGTCCGTCAGGATAGGACGTCCATCGTTTCCATAGCCGGTGGCCCAGTTGACCTTGGCGAATGGCCTGGCCAGCAGCAACTCTCCAGTCGTTCGATCGAGCACAAAGAAGAAGCCGTTGCGGTCCGCGTGCAGCATCAGCTTGCGCGGCTTGCCCTGCCACACCTGATCGATAAGAACGAGCGGCTCTTCCGAGTCCCAGTCATGCGTGTCGTGCGGCGTGAATTGGAAGTGCCATTTGAGTTCTCCGGTCTTTGCCGAAAACGCAAGGACGCTACTCGTGTAGAGATTGTCACCCTTGCGCTCATCGCCGTTATAGTCCGGACATGGGTTTCCCGTGGTCCAATACCCCAGGTCGAGTTGTGGATCATACGAGCCCGTCAACCAAGTCGCGCCGCATCCATGCTCAATGGCATTCCCGATCCACGTCTCCGATCCTTTCTCGCCACGTTTCGGGATGGTGTAGAAACGCCACACGAGCTTGCCTGTATCGAGGTTATAGGCCGAGAGGAAGCCCCTCGCTCCCTCCTCACCTCCGGACACACCGACAACCAAGAGATCGCCAACGACCATGGGCGCCAAGGTTGCGCTGTATCCATCCTTCACAGCACCCATCTCGACATCCCAGAGCTTCTCTCCCGTCATCCTGTTGAACGAGAGCAGATGTGCGCCATCGGTCACCATGAAGAGCTTGTTGCCCGAGATCGAAGCGCCGCGATTCGTGCCGCGTCCGGCCTCACTCATCAGTCCTTCGGTGTGCGGCTGACGATACATCCATAGCTGGTGCCCCGTCGTCGCATCCAGAGCGTAGAGCTCATTCCACCCGGTCACATACATGATTCCGTCGACTACGATCGGCGTGGTTTCCAGTCGGGGCGAACTCGGAATGGGGTAGAGCCATGCCAGACCAAGCCCGGCGACGTTGCTGTTCGTGATCTGATTCAACGTGCTATGGCGATTGCCGGAGTCGTTGCCGTTATAGGTTGTCCAGTTGCTCTTTGGCTCGATCGGCTTCTCTCGATACAGGTCCCCCTCCCGCGCGAGAAGGTGAAACTTCTGATCCTGAGCCAGCACCTGCGCGGCGAAGTCGCTCTCCGTAATCATGCCCTGCAGCATCTTCCCATTCGACAACCGCACCTCGCCCGGCCGGGGATCGGTGGTGAGCTTTCGTCCCGGTCCACGCTTGGGCACTACACCGGTCATGCCGCCGACACCCATCGCCTTGCTCGATCCGGAAAGTTCACGCAGGTGTTCGATGAGACTCTTCATCTCATCGTTCGAAAGATCGAAGGGAGGCATGCCCTTTTGCATGCGGCCATCATGGATAAGCGTCGCCAGTTCAGCGTCCGTATGGTAGCGCGCAAACCCAAGCAGCGAGGGCGCGCGCCCCCCTCCGCTGCCGTCCGCCCCATGACAGAGCGAACAGCGATTCTCAAAGATCGTCGAACCTGACGGAGCCTGTTGCGCAGCCGCAACGACAGCGAACACAGGGGAGACAAGGAGAGCCAAGAGCCGAAGTCGCATCAAAATTTCTTCTTCTTTCCTGCGCGTGGGGTTTGGTTTTCAAAGAGGAAGAGCCCTGTCTTTCCGCCCATCGCCAGGTCGAGATCGCCGTCTCCATCGAGATCGGCAACCCCAATCTCCATGCCTGTACCCACACGGCCACCATAGTCCAGCACATGCTTGATCCATTCGATCGAGCCGTCGTTCGCCTTGCGGTATTCGTACCAGTAAACACCGAGGGCTTCACGCTCTCCCGGATCGGAGCCGTTGTGCGCCATATAGCGTTTGCCGGTCACGAAGTCGGGCTTCCCATCATGATTCAGGTCGACCATCGTCATGGCATGAGCCTGCGACCAGGTGTCATCGATCACATGCTTCTGCCACTTGCCATCACCGAGATTCTCCATCCAGAAAAGGCCGTAGTCATGCGCCGCCGAAGTGACAAGATCCATGCGGCCGTCGCCATTGATATCGACCACGTAGATATACCCAACGCTGCCAAGATCGAACTCAGCATGCAACTTCCAATCGGGGGCACGTGGATCGGGAGGAGCCTCGAGCCATCCGAGTGGCGTGATGATGTCTTTGCGTCCATCGCCGCTGAGATCGCCAACGCCGATACCATGACCATAGCTCCGCGGGCTGACCACATGCTTGACGAAGGTGCCATTCACGTCTTCAAACCATGCAAGCGGATCCTTCATGGAATGACCGCCCCATTGTGGCAACACAGCGGGCACCTTGCTTGCGTGATCGAGCGTTACAAGAAAGCTGAACTCGATGCCGTGCCCCTCTTCAATGCGATGCTCCTTCCATGCGCCGCCCTTCTTGCCCGGGTTCTCGAGCCAGAGAAAGTGGTTGCCATGCGACGAGGTACTGACGACGTCAAGATAACCATCGCCATTCACATCCATCAACAGGTCGCTCAAATCGTCCGTCGCATTGCGGGCGTAGTCGATGGTGCGAAAGTGATGTTTCACCCAACGAGGACCTTCATACCAGTACTCGCCTGACACGATGTCCGGGTGACCATCGCGATTGATATCGCCAATCGCACAGGTCTCGTACGCACCCGGATCGATCATGTGGATGCTGAATGGAATCTCGTCGGGACGAGATTGTGCCCGCGCAGTAAACGCTATGGCCAGCAAGGCCGCGCCGACAACAGCTCTCGTTCTTCGCATCATTTTGTCACCTGGGCTGCGGAGCTTTCCCAACCGAAGGCACGCATCATGTAGTGGAAGATATCGGTGTTGGAGATCCATCCATGCACCATCTCCGACCCTGGACCCGCAGCCATGACAGGAACCTCTTCCGCCGTATGCTGATCTTCCATGGTGATGATCGAGACAATCTGCTTCGGGGTTGCGGTTCTCGCTGTCTCCGCCAACGCCTCGCCCTTGATGTGCAGCGCGAAGCTATGGTCCGCCGTGACCATCACGAGGGTATCCTTCTTGTGCTTCTCGGTCGTCTCGCGAACTGCCTTGTCCAGCTCCACGATGCGCGTCATGTTCTTCTGCGCTTTCAGCATGTGGCAGTCGGAGAACGCAATCAGCAGGTATCCCCTGGGATTCTTCGACAGCCGCGCGACTGCCTGGTCGACCGCTTCGCTCATGTTGAAGTCGATGTCGTCGAACAGCGCGATCACGCGGTCCTGCTCCGCAGGCAGCTTCGATAGCGCGGACAGTGAATCGACATAGGCATATCCCTTCGCCGGAATCTCCTTGGCGATTTCGTATCCCATCTTGCCTGTCTGTTCGAGGATCAACTTGCGCCCCGTGCCGATCACGACGTCAGGACCTTTGCCGAAGCGAGGCGTCAGCAGTTGCCTGAAGATCTCGCCGGACTGTTGCCGGTTGTTGATGTGCGCATAGAACGCGGAAACCGCGGCGATCGTCACTCCGGTGCGGTCGTCGTTGGCAATGATGCCCGTCGACAGGCCATGCTCCTCCGCGTACTCCAGGACCGTCTTGAGCGTTTCACCGTCCTTGCTGCCCTGCTCCGCGGAAGGAGATTGCGAGACGACTCCGTTGCGCCCCTTGACTCCCGTTGCCCACGCAGTCGCAGCGGCGGCGGCATCCGTGACCCACTCGCGCGATGTGGACGTGTCAGCGAGCGCAAGGTTCGGCATGCTCTGGACGTACAAGGCTTCGGGCCGCTGATAGCCGTACATGCTGGCCGCGTTCAAGCTGGAGACGCCCGCTCCGTCTCCGATGAACAGGATGACGTTCTTGTTTTGCGCAAGCGCGGGAAGCGACACGATCGATAGACTGAGTGCGAGTTGCCAGATTTTCTTCACAGATACTCCTTCACCGTTGTTCAAAAGCAATCCGAGACAAGCCGTTCCATCTGGTCGAGCTTTCCCGGCCAGATGGAACGGCATCGACAGCACGCCCCACGACTAGAAAGCGACTTTGAGTGCGAACTGGATCTGACGTGCGGGAAAGGTGCTCGTGATTGAGCCGAACGAAGAGCTGGACCGATCTCCATTCGCGGGCGAGAAGTTAGTCTTGTTCAGCAGATTGAAGACTTCAGTCCTGAACTGGAGATACCGTCCTTCGCCAAAGAGCGGGAACTCCTTCTTCAGTCCCGAATCCAGATCGAAGTAGCTGTTGCTCCTGCCCATGTTGCGGCTTGCGTTCCCGTAGGGATGAGTCACATCGGTTGGCACAATTACCGTATTGGGATTGAAGTACTGCTTGATCGTCCGCTGCGCTGCCGGCATCAACACATCGCCCGTCACATTCGGACGATAGACCGCCGAGTTCTTGCTTCCGTCCGTTGCGATGAACGCCGCACTCGGATCGTAGGTTAGATTGATCGGCTGTCCGGTGACCATCGTATTGATCCCCGTGAGCGTCCAGCCGCCGAGCACGCCGTTCACAAGTGTGGAAGAGCTGGACCCAAACCGGCGTCCATGGCCGAAGGGCAAATCCAACACAAAGGAGGTCGTGTTATTGAGCCGCTGATCGTAACCCGACACGCCCTTCGACGATGCCGGATTGAAGATGTTGATCGACTGCTGATCGCCATTCGCCATCTCCAGAGCTCCCGACGCGTCGTCGATCGCCTTGGACCATGTGAAGGAGTTCAACAGTGAGAGCCCGTTCGAATAGCGCTTCTCAAGCTTGACCTGGAGGCCATTGTAGTTCGCGAAGCCCTCACTGAAGTTCGAATCGATGTAGTCGAACTGTACATCCGGACGCCGCGCCTTTACGCCCAGGCTTTGCCCCGCAAGGTTTGGAAGCGCCTGGTTCAGGTCGCCGGTCACCCAGAGATGAACCGTACGGTTGCCAACATACGCAACGTCGAAGAGCATGTTCCAGGGAAGCTCTCTCTGGAGATCGAGATGCCAGCTCTGCACATAAGGTGTGCGAATGTTCTTCTGGATATGGACCGTCTTCGTCGTCACCGTCGAAAACAGCGCCGGCGATGTAAACCCTGTGGGATAGCCCTGCTCGGTGGGGCGGAAGCATGCTGTGAGCACGGACGAGGCTTGGCATATTGGGGATGAAGGCGTTTGCGTGATCTGAGAGTTGACGACGAATGGTCCGTTATAAGCCAGGTAGCTGTCTCCGCCCTGGCGCAGGAAGAGGACATAGCTGATGCCATAGCCCGCTCGCACAACCGTCTTCGGAGTAATGCCATACGCAAGACCGACACGCGGTGCCCAGTTGTTATACGAAGGATTCACCAACGAGCGATCTTTCAGGGACCCGGCCTTCGCGGAGATCAGCGTGTTCGTTGTGGGATCGTAGTTCGCCATGCGATTGTCGCGTTCGTACTGCGGCGTGGCGAACTCGTAGCGAACACCGAGGTTCAGCGTTAGCCGTGAAGAGACCTTCCAGTCATCCTGGACATAGCCAAAGTCCATCCACTGCCGAAGATTGGCCGTCGTGTAGTTCGTGAGTTGATAGGTTGATCGCGTACCTAGCAGGAAGTCGGCGAGGTTATAGATCGTATTGCTCTTGGTCGGCGTGGGATTGGTGAATTGGCCACCGTAGATATCCTGTCCGTAGGCAGGATTGAAGTCATCCATGTAGGTGTGGATGCTCTGGTACTCATAGCCGAGCTTGAAGGTGTGACGATTGATGATCCTCGAGTAGTTCACCTTGGGGTTGAAGACCATCGGATCCTGCCACTGTGGGCTCGTGTAATCGCGGCCATACGAGGCGTATCCGGTTACATTCTGCGTGTTCAGACCGCCGGTGAGGGATGGATCCGTGGGCAGGCCGGTGATGCCGTAGAGCTGCAGCATGCTCGGCCCACCGTCGAGTGTCGCCGGAGTCTTGCCGGCGCTGGTATTCGAGACGCCAAAGCGTACATCCAGAAGCGATACCGAATTGATCGCCCAGGTCAAGCCTGTGGCGGTCTGCCAGTTGTGGACATACGATACGATTCCGCCGCCCTGACCGGATGGGCCAGGGATACCGTTATTCGGCGCAGCGAGTTGGTTGTAGATGTTGTAACTGTACCGCTCAAAGAAAGTGATCTTGCGCGAAAGATACTGATCGTAACGGATGTCGCCTTTGTTGCCGTTATCCGTCGCGGGTAGAAGCGCCTGGAAGTTTTGTGTATTGCCGGAGAGATTCGGGGCGGGAAGTGCAGCGAAGACGGTCTTCCCGAAGGCGGTCAGCGCCGAGGCAGGGATCGTGCCATTCGCATACGTAGCTCCCGTATAGGGATTCTTGACCGGGAGGGCGCTGCCAAAGATACCGTTGCGCTGATCGAGCGTCGGCACATTGCCGAAGGTCAAGGATCTCTGGAGCCTGCGCCAACCTTCATAATCGCCAAACAGGAAGATCTTATCCTTCTTGATCGGTCCGCCTAAGGCCGCGCCAAACTGATTCTGGATGTAAACAGGCTTTTGACCTCCAACCGGTTTGAAGTATCCCGTGGCGTTGAGGTCGGTATTCCGCAGGAACTCCCAGACCGTACCGTGAAGCTGATTCGTACCACTCTTCATGACCGCGTTGATGACGGCACCCCCCGCATGGCCATACTCCGCGCTGAAGTTATCGGTAATGACGCGGAACTCCTGGAGCGCATCGGGTGCAACCTGAACCACCTGGTTCGAAAGTCCCTGGTTGGATGTGCCATACGCATTGTTATCCAACCCATCGAGGACGAAGTTGTTGAACTGGCTGCGCAGACCGTTCACATTGAATGACGACTCCCGCTTGGGCAGTCCATACGCGTTCCTGACGCCAGGAGCAAGGAGCGCGAGCGAACCCGTTGACCTACCGTTGAGCGGCAACTCCACAATCCTCTCATTCCCGATCACCACTCCACGGTCACTCGATTCCGTCTGCAATGCAGAAGCGGCGGAGCGGACCTCGACAATCTGGCCAGGGTCGCCAATCTGCAACGCCAGACTCACACGCTGACGCGCTCCGGCATCGACGCGGAAGTCGCCGCTCTGCGCGGTCTTGAAGCCGGGCGAATCGACCGTGACGCGATAGAGGCCAACATGCACCTCAAGGAATTGGTAGTCTCCCTTCGAGTCGCTCGTCGTCGTTTGCACCACACCGGTGTCGATGCTCCGGAGGCTGACTTGAGCCCGCTGAACCACCGCACCATTGGGGTCCGCGATCGTCCCCAGGACAGCCGCACTTTCAAACTGTCCCCAGCAAGGAAGCGCAAACACTGACAGAACGAGGAGAAGAAACGCAATACGACCGGCCAAAAAAGGATGTTCATAGAGTGTCTTCATGAGACAGATTCAAGCAGAGTACTCTGAAGTGAAACTAAAGAAAGACAGTTGTAATGCGAATTTAACCTTGCCCCATTAGCCTCTTTATCATGCGCATACTAGTCGTGGAAGATCGCCGCCGCATGGCGGCTCTTTTGAAACGCACTCTGCGCAGCCAGGGACACTACGTCTCGATCGCATCCAATGGCGGAGAGGCCCTCACCCTCGGCCGGTCCCAGGATCTCGATGTCATCCTGCTGGATGTGGCTTTGCCCGTGGTCGATGGCTTTACCGTATTGCGGCAGCTGCGTGAAGAGCGGCTGACGACATCCATCATCATGGTCACCGCGCGCGACGCGATGAGCGACATCATTCGCGGTCTTGATCTGGGCGCGGATGATTATCTCACCAAGCCCTTTGCACTCGACATTCTCCTCGCCAGAATCAGGGCAGTCTCACGCCGTGGCCAGACCGTGACGACGGACAAGCTCGAGTTTGAGGATCTGCTTCTCAACAGGCAGACCTATGAACTCCTCCGAAAAGGCCGCTCCACACCCTTGACTCGTACCGAGTTCGCCCTGCTGGAAAAGCTGATTCGCAATGCAGGCCTGATCGTGACGAAAGATGCGCTGATCGAGGCGGGATGGGGCCTGGGCGCGGAGGTCAGCGAGAATTCACTGCATGTCTTCATTCGCACCTTGAGGCACAAGATCGCGGTGGAGGGAGAAGCACAGTTGCTCCATACAGCGCGGGGCATAGGCTATACCCTGAAGGCAAGAGTGCATTGAGATACCATCTCTCGATTTCTCTTCGTCTCACCTTCTGGTTTGCGGCCATGTTCTTGATCGGCTTCCTGATCTTCGGCACAGTCATGTTCGCCGATCTCAGTTATTCCATCAGCGCGGGTCGTGACAAGACACTGGCGGGCCGTGCCGCGCGTGTTGAGAATCTGCTACACACCACCTACGATCCGGCGTCGCCGCACGGCCTGCATGAGTTCAATGAATTTGTTGCCGCCACGCCAGAGGGCAACTTCATTCGCGTCTTCGATGGGAACGGTGTACAGATCTATCCCGCAGACAAGGCGATCGCTAGGGACTTTCCCTGGCCGCGCTGGATGATCGATGCACGGACCGAGTCGTTTAAAGTTACCTATCGCAATCGAAGCTACCGGGTCCTCTCCAAGTCCATCTCGTCAGGAGGCGAAGCATTCCGTGTCCTTGTCGGCGGCCAACTCGAGGACAATCGTGTCATCCTCGATCGCTTCCTTACCGCATTGTTCTGGGCCACACCGGCGCTTCTCATCCTTTCATCGCTATTCGGCTACTTTCTCAGCCGAAGAGCTCTCAACCCGATGACGCGGCTGATCTCCTCTGCTCGCTCCATCACCATCGGCAATCTCTCTCGCCGTCTTCCCATCGCCAACACGCGCGACGAGCTTCAACTCCTCGCCGAGACCTGCAACGATATGCTGGCGCGCCTCGAGACAGCGGTCAATCAGATCACGCGATTCACGGCCGACGCTTCGCACGAGCTGCGTCATCCAATCTCGTACATCTACACGCTGTCGGAGTACGCCATGCGGCGGCCCGAGATCGATGAGGAGAGCGCCGACTCCTTTGCCGAGATAGCCCGCGAAGCGGCAGAGGCGACCCGCCTTCTCGAGGATATGCTGGCTCTCGCACGAGCGGACGCCGGACACGTC
This sequence comes from bacterium, assembly GCA_026225095.1. Taxonomy (GTDB): domain Bacteria; phylum Acidobacteriota; class Terriglobia; order Terriglobales; family Acidobacteriaceae; genus Edaphobacter. Next base: position 6,945 of record JAMFSC010000078.1, on the reverse strand, counting down.
GAGGTGACGTTCGAGCAAGTCGATCTCCTCGAAATTTTCTGGTCGTCAGCGCTAAAGTCGCAGTCTCTAGCCAACGCCAAAGAACAGACCATGGAGATTCAAACTGACAGGAAGGACCCGGTATGGGTCTATGGCGATGCCTCCAGCCTGCGCCGCCTCTTCCTGATCCTTTCGGATAATGCGATCAAGTACACACCCGACGAAGGACGGATCGTGATGTCGCTCTGGGTCTCGGGCACCAAGGCGTATGTGTCCTTGAAGGACACCGGCATCGGGATACCCGCGGAGGCGTTGCCGGAGATCTTCCGCCGCTTCTATCGCGTGGACAACGCACACACCTCAGCGGAAGGCACTGGCCTCGGCCTCGCCATCGCGAAGTGGATCTCCGACATTCATGGCGCCGAGATTACGGTGGACAGTGCTGTAGGCACCGGCAGCACCTTCCAGCTCACCTTCTCCATCGTCTCGTAACCGATGCGGCTAAGCGAGCGCCGCTCTCGCATACGCCAGACACTTCACGATCTCCTCTTCACTGTCCGAGCCGTCAGGAGCAACATACTCTAGTTCAATTGTGCAAGGGAACGGATACCGCTCCCGTTTCACAAGCTGAAGCACTTCCTTGATCGGTGTATCGCCTTCTCCCCACGGCACATTCCGTCCGCCATTCTCGGGATACTTGCGGTCCTTGATATGAAGACTCACAATGCGTGCATGATTTTTCCGGATGAACGCTACCGTGTCGCGGTTTCCCGCGGCAACATAGTGGCCAATATCAAGGTTGATGCAGTTCATGAGTGACTGCGACATCGCAACATCCCAGGTTGTAGGTGTCGCCTGGAGGTGCGCATGATAGCCCACACGCAGTTGATGCTTCTCAGCAAACTTGCCTATCCTCGCCGTTAGATCGGGATTGTTGTCCGGCATTTCCATGGTGAAGTGGCTGCATCCAAGCGTCTTGGCAGCGGTGAAGGCATAGTCGAACTCCGCGTCGGGCATGCGCATCTCCAGCGGAAGCTTGAAGGCATAAAACGAAACGCCTGCATCGTTGTACATTCGACGAAGCTCGACATACTTGCTCATCGACATGCTCGTGCGCCAGCGCGTCATCTCTTCGGCGTACGCCTTCCGCGCGGCCAGTTGCGCCGGCGTCAACGGTGGGCGTGGAGCCTCACGGACCTGTTGTCCACCAACGTGCTCTGGATACGGACGTGGCGGAGCCTTCGGCGCACCTGCCCAATCTTCATGCGTCGGCGTCTGCATCTCGGTCGCGTTGATTCCATCACGCACCATGTACTGCAACACCGACTCGGCATCGTTCGGCATGTTGTGATAGCTGAACCCGGTGATGAGTCCCAGCTGTACGCCATGAATCTTCGAGTCCGGCTTGCCTGCCGCGAAAACTCTGGTCGCGGCACAAGCATCGACTGCCGCAATGGAAAGTCCTTTAAGGGCTAACTGGCTAAACTCTCGCCTAGAATATCTCACTGTGCGACTCCACACTCTTCGATCGATGACAAGGCAGATCCTATCAAGCCAATCTGAAATTAGGCTGATATTGGAAGCCACCATCAGAAGAATTCATGCTCCGTTCGATGTTAAGAGAGAACACAAATAGCGCGACGCCGGAATCCCACGAGGAACCATCGCGGGGTCGGAAGATAGCCAATCAATCAATGAGTATCGGCGACGAAGAGGGCTCCAACGCTGGGTATCTTCTTTGCGACCTCGGAGCGAATCTGATCCGCCTGGCGGGCTGCTTCTTCTTCGTTAGCCGCGTCGGTCCATGGGATCTCCATCACGAGGATCCCGATCTTCTTGCCCTGTGCATCGAACATGGGCATCTTCATGTTGAAGAACTCACCATCCGCGATGCGTGGTCCCGTGATCTTGCCATCTTTGGTGCCAGCGAAGTCGCTCTGCGAAGTATGAACTCCAATCCGCGTCTCATTGACATTCGCAATGATGACCATCGCCTGCTGGCCAGGAGGCACGGCGTGGAGGCCCATCCGCCGAATCGTAGGATGCAGCGTAAGCTCCTCTTGCAGGATCTTCATCGCCAAAGGCGCAGACACCGGCTGTTCCCGCACATCGACTTTGGCCGGACGCGGTGGAGGAGCATTCAATACTTCGTACACCAGCACACGAGCCGGTGAAGAAGCGCTCCTGGGCGCAGCAATGAACATCCGATTGAGATCCGGCACAAGCAGGGCCGTCCGGGCCTTCTCCGCCGAGGGAATACTACCGAAAGAATCATAGTGATTGAGGTCTGTCTGGGAGAAGACATCTACAAAGCCATTCGTTGAGGCGTAGATCCGCTGTGTGCCTTGATCGTAGATCAGATCGTCCACGCCACCGTGAATCGGGAGCGTCTGCAGTTCCTTCCCCGTGTTGCTGTCGAGCACCACAATCTGGCTGCTGCGGCAGCCCACAAAGAGCCTCTGCCGCTGCTCGTCAACTGCCATGGCCACGTTGTCCTTGCACATCGTAAGCGGCCACTCCGCTGTCTTTGCGTGCGTATAGCGATTCACAACAACAATCGAGTTCTTCGCTGTATCGTTGATGTAGAGGCGCGGACGATAGCTGTCGAGTACCATGGCCTCGAGCGTTTCTCCATCGATCAGGATGTCCTCGACCTTCTTGTTGCTATTGGTATCGACCATGCTGAGATGCGAGATTTTTTCTCGGGCATCCTTCCCACCATTCGCGACGTAGAGCGTCTTCCTGGAGATGTCGTATCCGATCGCATCCGCATCCAACTGCAATGGAACACGGCCCACCCGCTGATAGCTCCCACCGTCGAGGACAATCACCGAGCCGTCGCGGCCATCGGTGACATAGAGACGGTCCACATCCGCGCGATAGAAGACTGCATGGGGCCGCTTGATCCCCGTGATCTCCTGGACCACAGTACCCGTGGACGCATCGAGCACCGGAACTTCTCCTGCATCTTCAGGCGTCACGAAGATTCGGTTGCGCTTCAGGTCGATGGCCAGATGATCGAAGTTTCCATCTTTGAGCGAAGAGAGCTCAAAGGTGTTGACCAGCTTGAGAGGTGGCTTCTGGAGTTTGGTCGTATCCTGCGTGAGCATCGGAGAGACCAAGGAGATCGCCAGGAAGAAACGAGCGACAAACATATTCATGGATGGATTCCTTATCTGCGTTCAGTTCTTATTGGTAGAGGGCGTCGCGGCTTGGAATCTTCCGCTGTATCTCATCCCTGATCTGTTCCCCAATCTTCAGGGCTTCCTCCGGATTGCTCGCGTTCTTGAAAGGCACTTCCATCACCACGAATCCCTGGCCTATATCCCGGCCCTTCGCATCGAGCAGCGGCAGGAGCAGATCGTAGATTCCATCTTTCTCGATGCGCTCTACGGAAGGCTTGGCCTGCGCCACCTTCTCCATGTCCTTGCCGGAAGACTTCTTACCGATCTTGGAGGGCGTCTCGCTGCCGATGATGGCGTTATCGCTCATCGAAGGAGGAGTCGCGTGAATGCCAAGCTTCGCGATCTCGGGATGCCGACTCTTCGTATCGAGGGTAAGCTTCTGCGCAGTAGGCGCGGAGACGCGAATAAAATTCGCCGGCAGTGTCACCGGCTGCTGGGCAAAGGCAGCGCCATTCGCCAGAACGATCCATAATGCAAGGGTTATGATTCCTGATACGTTTTTCAAGAGTTCCTCACTGAGTCTTTGTCATTCATATCGAGACGATAACGTCCGAATAGGTGGATTCTAAGAACTCTCGTTGCCCGCCTGCTTTACAGGGCGATCAAGCGTCTAATAATCCAGTTTCAGACAAACTTTAGTTTGAGAGGATGGCACCATCTGGCGGCGGCATCATGGCTAGCGGGAAGGAGACGATGAAGCTTGATCCCTGTCCGGGAGCGCTCCGCAGGCTGATCTCCCCGCCGTATAACTCCGTGAGGCTCTTTGCAATCGAGAGTCCAAGTCCGGACCCGCTATCGCCCGGAGTTCTGACGGCGTCCACCCGATAGAATCGCTCAAACACCTTTTCCTGATGCTGCGGAAGGATTCCGATTCCGTTGTCCCGCACCTCGAACCCTCCATTGGCTTCGTCCCGCCAAAGCTGAACCCACATGGTGCCTCCCGAGGGGGTATAACGAATCGCGTTATCGACGAGAATCATTAAGACACGTTCAGCCACGCTCTGATTGCCCTGGAGCAGGAGCAGGTCATCATCAAACGAGATCATGGTTCGGATGTTCTTCTTATCCGCAAGCCACGTGATGCGAGGCTTCAGCGCACGAACCGATTCTCCCAGCTCGAACAACTCCTCTGCTTGTGGTCCCCTGTCTGGTGCACTTCGGGCGAGCGTGAGCAGATCTGCGATCAAGCGCGTCATGTAGTCCGCCTCGGAGATGATGTTGGAGAGCGTTCGTTGCACCACCTCGGGTCTGCTCTCACCCATAAGAAGAACTTCCGCGGATGCCCTAACGACTGCGGTCGGGCTACGGAGTTCATGCGAAGCATCCGCTGTGAATTGCTTGATACGTTCGTACGACGTCGCGATACGATCCAACATGCTGTTGATCGTCGCGGACAGAGAGTCAAGTTCATCGCCCGTGCCGCTGATGAGCAACCTCTTTTCTAGATGATTGGCATCGATGGAACTCGCCGTTGTCGCGATCAATTGCACGGGACGCAACATTCTGCCGCTCATCCAATAGCCTGCGGCGGCTGCGAGCAATCCCGCGAAAGGAGCGCTTAGGATAAGCAGCCATGCCAGTCCCATAAGAAGCTCTTTGTACTCAGTCTGGTCCACGGCAACCTGTAGCAGGAATAGGTGAGAGCCGACATGCGAGTATCGGCTAGCGGTACGAATGGAGCGTCCATCCGCAACAAGATTTAGGATCACGGTCTCATCCTGGATTGGCACCTGGAGCGGAACAAAGGCCATGTTGGCCGGCTGGTAGATAAGAGCACCATTGCGATCGTTCACGCGAAACATCCTGCTGCGTGGGATCAGTGAAGCGTGCTCGCGAAGCTCCTCGCCCAGATTGTCCATCTGATGAATGGCGAGCTTATGCTGAAGAAACGCCTCAATTCCATTGGCGCCGGCAGTCAACTCCTGGTCCGCGACGCGGCGCACCCCGAACGATGCGGCAAGATAAATGCCGCTGCCGAGTACAGCCATGACCACAGCCATGACCGCCGCATACCAGAAGGTAAGCCGGGTACGAATTGTGAGTGAGCTCATATCGGCTCCGCCGATATCCGATAGCCGAAACCGCGAACAGTATGTATCAATTTGTGTTCGAAAGCATCGTCGACCTTCGATCGAAGCTGCTTCATGAAGGCATCGAGCGTGTTACTCTCGACCGTACGCTCATATCCCCACACGGCATCGATGATGGAATCACGGCGCAGAACCTTGTTTGGGTTAAGCATGAGGAACTCAAGCAGCAGATACTCGGTGCGCGTCAGTTGGATGAGTACCCCGGAACGAGTAGCACGATGCGTAACAGGGTCCAGCTTCAGATCCTCGATCTGGTAGTGTACCGATGGAGAGCTTTGTCGACGACGCGACAGAGCCCGAAGGCGAGCAAACAACTCCTCAAAGGCAAAGGGTTTGGTCAGGTAGTCATCCACTCCGCTGTCGAGCCCGTGCACGACATCCGACGTAGCATCGCGTGCAGTCAGCATGAGAATTGGCGTTGCGATATTTCGGCTTCTCAGATGGCGCGACACGTCAAAGCCATTCATCCCGGGCAGCATCACATCGAGGATGATCAGCTCAAAGTCGTGATTGCAAGCAACCTCAAACCCCTCGCTGCCAGTCGTCGCCAGCAAGGTCCGGTGGGACTTCTTCTCGAGCGCATCCTTGAGAATCTGTCCCATCTTGGGGTCGTCTTCGATAATGAGAATTCTCATATGCCCTTACCTAAAACTTGAGCCGTGTTCCAAACTGAAATCTACGCGCCGGCATCGCGGCCGTGGGTTGGGCAAAGAGAGCCGACATGACATTGCCGATGTACGCATTGAAGCTCGCCGTATTGGTGACGTTGAACGCATCGATCGAAAAACCTAGAGCCAACTTCTGATCGCCATTCTTCATGCCAAGCTTCTTCTCTTTGCTCCAACGAAGATCCAACGAAGCGGTCCGGCTGCCCTGCAGCATGTTGCGGGATACGCCTGCGGGCCTCGTATTCAGCATACCGGTGTTATAAAGATCGACGCCAAGTGTTTCCGTATAGGGCAAGCCCGAGTACAGCTTGAGCGCAACGCCAAGGTTAGCCCAGTGCCCTTCGTTGAAGATCCCCAACACGTTGAAGCGATGACGCTGATCCTGGTCCGAACGGCCATATTCTCCGGTATTGGAGTACTGATTCGCCGGAAACCATGTGACGCCGCCAGTGTCGCTATTCGTATGACTGAAAGAGTACTGAGCCATACCCGAGAACCACGTGCCGGCCTTTCCATTCAAGGTCAGGTCCACTGCATTCCCCAGTTGTGTTCCGCCGGATTCGATCTGACGAACGATGCCAAGAGCGGGGTTGGGCCGCGCGCCATACGACGGAGCAAGCGGTGCGTTTACGTTCCTCGAACGCAGCAGCGCGAAGCCGCGCGTTCCTCGGTACGTGACCGCCATCGTAAGCAATCCCGCCACCTGCCGCTCCACCGTCAAGCTGTAGTTCAGGTTGTATGGAACGCGTCCGCCCGGCTCCAGCCGCACGATATTCGTGGGAAAGGAGCTGAGGTCCGTGCCAGCCGGATAGGCATTCGGATAGCCCGGGTCGAGCAGGGTCACGGAACGGATTGTCACCCCGTTATACCGGCTCAAGTCTGCTTCGGGCGCAGCGTGTCATCGTCAACTGAAAAATCCCCACTTTGCACCGCTTGAAAATTCCCCAGCTGAGGCGGGTTGAGGTGATGCGGGAGGATGCGGCGGAGGGCGAAGCCCGGAGCCGCATCCTCCCGCGCGGACGA
>JAMFSC010000011.1 GCA_026225095.1 bacterium | reverse complement strand
GGTGAAACATTGGGAAATTTCGATCGTTGCCCGCTAAACCTTTTAGAACACCATGGATGCAGGAAACTCGCAGAAAACGGCGATTTCATACCACTTTATGAGAAGTTGAGAGCCTCGTGGTCTGACCAATTGGTCGATAATTAAGAAGGCGAACCACACCTTCAGGAGAACGGCTCTAGCTGCCAATCACGAAGCGATATAAAGAAGTAGATTGACGAACAACGACCAGGGCTGAGGCGGAAGGCGGTTCGCGGGTGGGGAAGCGCGGGATGTTTGGCGGGACGGTTTTTCTGGGGGCGTTTCTGCTGTTCCTGGTGGAGCCGATGGCGGCGAAGGGGCTGCTTCCGAACCTCGGGGGCTCTTCGGCTGTGTGGATCACCTGCCTCGTCTTCTTTCAGGCGATGCTTCTGCTGGGGTATGGGTATGCGCACTGGCTGACCGGGGGCGGGCGGTGGACTCGGAGTGTCTATCCTGGCGTACTGGGACTGGGCGTCGTCTCCGTGGCTGGAGTGCTCTGGCGACCTCTGGTGGGGGTGCGGAGTGCGGCGCTGCATCCGGTGTGGACCGTCTTCTGGATGCTTGGGGTGTCGATCGGGCTTTCGTTCCTTCTGCTTGGGGCTACGAGCCCTCTGTTGCAGGTCTGGCTCGCCCGGCTGGATGGCGCGGGGGTGCGGTATAGACTGTTTGCGCTTTCAAATGTGGGGTCGTTGCTGGGGTTGGTGGCTTATCCGCTGGTGATTGAGCCTCATCTCAGTCTCCGGATGCAACATGTTGGATGGGCCGCGGGGTTTGTGGTCTACGCGGCGATGGTGGCGTGGCTGGGGTGGGACGACGGTGTCTGGCGGAGCGGGAAGACGGCTTCGGGGGATGGTCTTCCGGGGGGAGCCGACGCATCGGATTCCCCTGTTGGGGTGGTGGCTCACCCCACGATCGATGGAACGTTGCCGACGACCGGGCGGCGGGTAAGGGCGATGTGGTTTCTGCTTCCGCTGGGAGCGGCGGTCCAGTTGGCGGCGGTGACGAGCCATCTGACCGTGAACATCGCCGCGATTCCGCTGCTTTGGATGCTTCCGCTGGCGGCTTACCTGGTGAGCTTTATCGTGGCGTTCGAGCGGCCGGGACTGTATCGGCGGGGGTTGGTGGTACGGCTCCTCGTGGTGATGCTCTCGGGGCTGGGCTACGCGTTGACGAAGACGGAGATGTCGTTGCCTATCTCGGTTGGGGTTCCGTTCTTCCTCGTGGAGTTGTTCGCGGCCTGCCTCTTCTGTCATGCGGAGGTCTATCGGTTGCGGCCAAAGGGATCGCGGGAGGCGACCGAGTTCTACCTGATGGTGGCGGGTGGCGGCGTGGCGGGGACGTTCCTGGTGGGCATCCTCAGCCCGATGATCTTTCGCGCGAACTACGACCTGGCGCTCTCGTTCCTGATCACGGCGCTGCTGGCGTTCGCGGTCACCTGGGAGGACGGGTGGGGGCAGAGGGTGCTTTGGGGATTTGGGAGCGGGCTGCTGGCGGCGCTGGTGGTGATGCTGCATATCGCTTACGGTCGGAAGGTGTTGGAGGTGGACCGCAATTTCTATGGGACGCTTCGAGTGACCGAGAGTGCGGGGCCGGCGGGGCCAGTGCGGACGCTGGCCAACGGGACGATTCAGCATGGGACGCAACTGGTCTGGCAGCCGGGGCTGGAGACGATTCCGACGACCTACTATGCGAGGGACTCGGGGGTTGGGCTGGCGATCGACGGTTGCTGCGGGGAGCGGAGGCGCAACGTTGGTGTCGTCGGGCTGGGAGTGGGGACGTTGGCCGCTTACGGCAGGGCGGGAGACCGGATACGGTTCTACGAGATCAATCCGCTCGTACGGCCGATCGCGATGCGTTGGTTTACGTATCTGCGGGCGACTCCCGCGAAGGTAACGATCAGCGAAGGGGATGGGCGGGCTACGCTCGCGGAGGAGAGTGCCAACGACTACGATGTGCTGGTGGTGGATGCGTTTTCGGGCGATGCGATTCCGCTGCATCTGCTGACGGTGGAGGCGATGGAACTCTATCGGAGGCATCTGGCGCCGGGTGGGGTGGTGGCGTTCCATGTGTCCAACCAATTTTTGAATCTGGCTCCGGAGATCGGGGAGCTGGCACGGGCCTCGGGGATGGAGGCGCGGCTGTTCGAGAGCTCGGAGGATCAGGCAAGGGGCGAGTTCCGGGCTTCGTGGGTGCTGGTGAGTGAGACCCCGGGGTACTTTGCGCAAGGGGAGATGGTGCGGGGGACGCGGATTCCGGCGGTGGCGGGGGTGAAGGCGTGGACGGATGATTACTCGAGTCTGTTGCCGGTGGTGGAGTGGGCGGGGAAGTAGGGTTGGAATTCAATCGAACGGAATTGATTGGGACACAGCAGGCCGTTGTTTTGGCCGGAAGGCGGACCGGTTCCACATTGGGATGAGGGGGATTACCCTTCGATCTGGCCCTGGCTGGTATCCTTGGAGGTGGCAGAACAGCAGAAGATATTCTTTAGAAGGTTTCATCGAGGTATTTCTAATGGCGACAGCAGCTTTGGATGTGGCGGCGGTTCCGACCGCGGCGGGTGTGGCGAAGGAATATAAGGTCCGGGATCTTGGACTTGCGGAGTTTGGGCGTAAGGAGATCGACATCGCGGAGCAGGAGATGCCGGGGTTGATGTCGATCCGCAACAAGTACGCGGCCGATAAGCCGCTGGCGGGTGTGCGCGTGACGGGATCGCTGCATATGACGATCCAGACGGCGGTGCTGATCGAGACGATGGTGGCTCTGGGCGCGGATGTGCGCTGGGCGAGCTGCAACATCTTCTCGACGCAGGATCATGCGGCGGCTGCGATCGCGGCGGCGGGTGTGCCGGTGTTTGCCTGGAAGGGCGAGACGCTCGAAGAGTTCTGGTGGTGCACCAACGAGAGCCTCAGGTTCCCGGATGGCAAGGGCGGATTCCTGGGACCGCAGCTTGTGATCGACGATGGCGGGGATGTGACGCTGCTGATCCACAAGGGCGTGGAGTTGGAGAAGGGCGACCAGTGGGTGAACTCGCCCTCGGGATCGCTCGAAGAGACCGTCATCAAGAACCTGCTGAAGAAGGTTCATGCCGAGAGTCCGACGCGCTGGCAGGATGTGGCGAAGGAGTGGCGTGGTGTGTCCGAAGAGACGACGACCGGCGTGCACCGGCTTTACAAGATGATGGAGAAGGGAACGCTGCTGGTTCCGGCCATCAATGTGAACGACTCGGTGACCAAGAGCAAGTTCGACAACCTGTACGGCTGCCGCGAGTCGCTGGTGGATGGCATCAAGCGCGCGACGGACGTGATGGTTGCGGGCAAGGTGGCGGTCGTCTGCGGGTTCGGCGATGTGGGCAAGGGTTCGGCGGCTTCGCTGCGCGGGCTTGGAGCTCGCGTTATCGTGACCGAGATCGATCCCATCAATGCGTTGCAGGCGGCGATTGAAGGCTACGAAGTGACGACAGTTGAAGACACCCTGGGCCGTGGCGATATCTATGTCACCTGCACGGGCAACGTCGACATCATCACGCTCGAGCATATGAAGCGGATGAAGGACCAGGCGATCGTATGCAACATCGGACACTTCGACAACGAGATCCAGATGGAGCCGCTGAACGCCCACGCCGGAGCGACGAAGCTGAACATCAAGCCGCAGGTGGACAGGTACACCTTCGCGGAGACGGGCAACAGCATCTTTGTGCTGGCGGAGGGACGCCTGGTGAACCTTGGCTGCGCGACCGGGCATCCGAGCTTCGTCATGTCTGCGAGCTTCTCCAACCAGACGCTGGCGCAGCTGGATCTGTGGAAGAACAAGGACGCGTACAAGGTTGGAATCTACATCCTTCCGAAGAAGCTGGATGAGGAGGTCGCACGGCTGCACCTGGAGAAGATCGGCGTGAAGCTGACGACGCTCTCGGCGAAGCAGGCGGGTTACCTGAGCGTTCCGGTGGAAGGGCCTTACAAGGCGGAGCACTACCGGTACTAAGCACCTCCGGCAAGAATAGAAGAAGGCCACCTCGCAACGAGGTGGCCTTCTTCTATTCGCGCCCACCCAGAGCCGTTCTCCTGAAGGTGTGGTCAGCCTCCGTATTTGCCAGTTATTGGTCAGACCACTTGGATTTCATCTTCTAATAAAGTGGTATGAAATCGCCGTTTTTTGCGAGTCTCCTGCATCCATGGTGTTCTAAAAGGGTTAGCGGGCGACGATCGAAATTTCCCAATGTTTCACCAGAAGCTTTTCGTGCGCAGAATGTGGGCCGTTGCATGGAAAAACTGGACAGCGGGCGATGATTTTGAAAGTGGTCTGTTCTGGTGCGTTTATCGCGCGGATGAAGTCCGACGGGGAATCCCTGAGCCGGTTCGCAGTCCGGCACACGGATCCGGGGCCGGGGCTCTTAGAGCAGATTCGCTGAAGGTGTAGGGCTGTACGTTGGATGCCGTGGCGCTCCGGCCCACCTTAGCGACGGTGAGACGTGTCGCGAAGATGGGGCACCCAACTTCATCCCAACAGGCAATCTGCGCTAGCTCGTGGCGCTGGGCGAGTCGTAGTCGCTGGCGGTGATGACCTGGACCGAGGGGGTGGTCAGGAGCTTCTGATCGAGCAGGAGGACGGTGCGTGCGGAGCCGGAGTTGTAAGTCACGACGGCACCGGTATACGCGGCTACGGCCGTCGCCGTAGGAACAGTCCCGGTGGGAAAGATGACGATCTTGTAGGCTCCGGCAGCGACGTTGAGGTACCCGGAGTTGCTTCCGAACGCAACGTTCGAGAGGAGGGGCGAGACGGCGGTGACCAGGGAACCGGAAGGTACGAGGTAGACGTCGACGGCACCGATGGCGGTTCCCACGTCGAGGAAGCGGAGGGCCACGTCACCGCCGGGAGCGGGCGAGCTTTGATCCTTGAGGACGGTCTCCTGAAGATTGGCGGCGACGTTACTGAGGAGGACGGTGTATTGGGCGGAGCCGGCGAAGGTTCCGGCGACGGTCGTAAGGGTCTGGCGAGTGCCCGTGGTGTCGGCGGAGAGGGTCAAGCTGCCGGGATTGATCTGGATATAGGAGGTGATATTTCCGAAGCCCAGGTTATAAGCGACCGGGGCGGAGCCTTCGTAGATGTCGACTGCGGGTGCGTCGGGCGAGGCCACGATGATGCGAACCCGGGAGACGACGGAGGTCCCGGAGATACCCTGGCAGCCGGTGAGCGGGATGAGCGCTAAAGTGCAGAATGCCGCGAGCCGGAGCCTCGGCGCGAGGTGACCGACCGTCTCGGTACGGAATGGGACCGGCGGCAGGCTGACCTTTGTGCGCATGGTGAGCGATCGTTCCTGTGTTCCGAGTGTCTCTCCAAGATGCAGGAAGGACATTCTCCCGAGGGTGGATGGGAGGCCTGAAGCCGTGGGGCCGAGTCGGAGCGCCAATATCAATCACTCTAAACGATTTCGCGGTCGGGTTGGACGGACGGGACAGTGATTTGGATTGGGGCGGTGCCACTTCGGTGCGATACTAGAGCGCTCCGAGCTGACGGGTTCCCTCGATGTGCAGGGGGATCAGATGCCGGATGTCGGAGCGGTCGCAGGATGACGTGCCGCAACGGTATCCGTGGCGTCCTTGAGTGTCGCATCGAGCGCCTCGGCGTTGATCGGTTTTGAGAGATAGCCATCCATTCCAGACTCGAGATAGCGCTCCCGGTCTCCTTTCATCGCGTGCGCGGTCATGGCGACGATGAGTACGTGACGACCGGTGGTCTCCTCCCTCCGGCGGATGTGGGTCGTGGCCGTGATGCCGTCCATGACGGGCATCTGGATGTCCATGAGGATCAGATCGAAGTCCTGGCGACCCAGCAGTTCGAGTGCCTCTTGTCCATTGTTGGCGATGATGGTGTTGTGGCCACGTTTTCGGAGGACACGGACGGCGAGCGTCTGATTGACGCGGTTGTCCTCGACCAGGAGGATGTTGAGCGGGCGGGGGAGAACGGGCTGTAGCGGAGGACGCGAGAGCGGGAGGGCCGGGGGGGCAACGTCCGGCGCGGAGCCCTGGCGCAGTGTGGCCAGAAGCTCCGCTCGGCGAAAGGGCTTGGGCAGGCAGGCGGCGATGTCCTGATTGCTGCATTTCAAGGCGTCGGCGGCGAGGCCTCGCGAAGAGAGCAGGATGACCCGGAGCGGCGCGATCAACGGCGTAACCCGGAGGTGTTCGCAGAGGGCGGGCCCATCCATGCCGGGCATATGCATCTCCATGATGAGGACCGAGTAGGGCCGGCCCGCGGCGTGGGCGATGGCGAGTCCCTTGAGAGCCTGTGCGCCATCCGGCACGGAGACAGCTTCGGCTCCCCAGGCGCGCAGCGAGGATTCGAGGATGCGGCGGCTGGAGGCGTTGTGGTCCGCAACGAGGATATTGATCCCTTGCAACGGCGGAGGCACTTTCTCGGATGCGGTGGGGACGTGCCTATTCTTAAGGTCGACCGTGAAGAAGAAGGATGTGCCGACCCCCACCCGGCTCTCCAGCCACAGCCTTCCGCCCATCATGGCGGCGAGGCGGGAGGAGATGGTGAGGCCCAGACCTGTTCCGCCGTAGAACCGCGTGGTGCTTGTGTCGGCCTGGTTGAAGGGCAGGAAGATGGACTCCTGACTTTCGGGCGGGATGCCGATGCCGGTGTCGCGCACGGTAAAGCGGAGGGTGCAGGTGGGGCCTTTGGCGGCTTCGAGTTCGACGTGGAGAGCGACCTCGCCGTGCTCGGTAAACTTGAGCGCGTTGCCGACAAGATTGAGGATAATCTGGCGAAGCCGTCCGGCGTCTCCGACGACCAGGTGAGGGACATCGAGCGCGATGTCGCAGAGGAGCTCGAGGTCCTTGGCGTCGGCCTGGACGGCGAACGTCCTGAGACTCTCCTCGACGAGTTCGGTCAGATTAAAGTCGATGGCCTCGAGCTCAACCTTGCCGGCCTCGATCTTCGAGAAGTCCAGGATGTCGTTGACGACGGTGAGGAGGTGATCCGAAGAACGGCGCGCGGTCTCGAGGCAATCGCGCTGGTCGGGGGTGAGATCGGTTTCGAGGACGAGATCGGTCATGCCGATGACGCCATTGAGGGGCGTGCGGATCTCGTGGCTCATGTTGGCCAGGAAGAAGCCCTTGGCACGGTTGGCCTCTTCGGCGGCGCGGCCGGCGCGGGTGGCCTCTTCGGAGAGGCGGCGCTCAGTGAGATTCTTCTCGTAGACCGCTACGTCGAGGATGTACAGGATGAGCATGCCGGTGCCAACGAAGACCTGCAGCACGAAGACCCGCTCGCCCATGCCGCTCGTAACCATCATGGCGAAGGGGCTCCGGCCCGAGAGGAGATAGAAGCCGCCGATGACGGAGACCATGAGCAGACCCAGAGCAGACCCCGCGAGACCAAGGCGGGCACCGAGCAGAAGCAGGAAGGGCATGATGAGGAAGAGAAGCGGATAGCTGGTCTGGCGGAAGACGAGCGTCGCGACAGAAAAGAGGAGGATAAACAGGCCGAAGATCTCGTACCAGGAGCGGCCGGCGAGCGGATTCTTGCGATGGAAAGCCAGAAAGAGAGGGGTGACGATGGCCATTCCCAGGGCGTCGGCTACGAGCCAGTGGCCTATTCCGGAGAGCTTGGCTGAATGGAACGAGCCGCTTAGGACGAAGGAGACGAGAAATGAGGAGATGGCGGGGGACAGGACGATCCCGTACACCAGGAAGGCACTAAACTGCCGCTGCTGCGTCAGGTCAGGTTTGGGCGAGACGATGGGAAGGAGGAGGAACGCTGGCAGGAGAGATTCCAGCAGGTTACAGCAGGTGATGTAGACGGAGATGGGGAAGGTGTTGTCGAGGCTTCGGTTGATGAGGACGTCGATGATGGCAGCGACCAGCGCGTAGGAGGCCCAGTGACGTCTTCGGCTGCAGAGCAAAACGCCGAGAAGCAAGGCGTTCGATGGCCAAAGGATGGTCACCCCGCCCTGTTCCCAGCTGATGTGATTGAGCTGGCGCGCGGTCCATGAGAGCACGCTGAGGATAAACCCGGCGAATAGCAGATGCGGAAGCGGGGCGATGTGAGACAGGAGCACGAGGGAGCATTGCTTGCCGAGACTCCTGAGTTGTACGGGATTTCCGGATCGCTTTGTCTGGTGATGCGTTTCCTGCTGGTTCATGGGCCTGGGCGGTAGAGACATTTTGCTCCGTAGATCGGAACGAGGGCTTCTCTGGTTCTATCGGCGGCGCGGGAGGAGACTTGAGCCCGGGAGGTCAGGCGGGCAGCGGCACGGGGGCAGAGGTCGCAGGTCGCGTCATGAGCGGCTGGCGTCATGGCACCCGGAGCTGACTGGAATCGAGTCTATTTGGCAGGGAGCCTGTGGGCGATGATCTTTTCCTTGATTGCGTCGTAGGTCTTCTGGGGCAGGATTCCGCGGCTGGTGAGCTGATTCTTGGCGGTGTAGGGACGACCATCGACGATGCGTTTTACGTAGGCGTCGCCCATTCCCGGGAGGGTCCTGAGCTGACCGGGCGTCGCGGTATTGATGTCGAGCTTGCTGGCGTCGTCGTCGGTTTTACCTGTACTCGCGGGTGGGGGTCCAGCGGCCTGGAGGAAGGCCGGAGCCGGGGGGGCGAGTGACAGGAGCAGGACCCAGAGATGCAGCCGTTTGCGGAGGAAGGGGAGCGGATTCTTCAGGGGTGACTCCTGTGCGTTGGACCGTTGGAATGTTCGACGGTTCGACTGGTGGATTTGGGATCGACCATGGGTTTGCCGGGCCGTACGGCGGGGATAACGGACCGGTTCCGCAACAGATTAGCGCATCGCGTGGTCCGCGGCGCAGAGCCATTGGGGAGTAGTGCGTAGCGCGTCGGATTGACAAGCCGGACGCTCGGGAATAGCGTAAAGGAATGAACTTTTCGCAGCACCATCATGGGCATTCCCATCATCACGCGGTGAGCGTGTTGGCGGCTTTGTCCGGTGCGGCGTAGCAAGAACGCTCAACAGGATTTCAAAAGGCCCGCTGACGCGCAACCCGCGAGCGGGCCTTTTTTCGTGTGTATGGCACAGCTTCGGATTTGAAGCGATTTCAGGATGAAAGAGGAAGCAATGGGCGTAGAGACGAACGGGGCGGCTGGGGTTGAGATCGACTTCGGCAAGATGGACGGGCTGGTCCCGGGCATGGTGCAGGATGCGAAGACAGGAGAGATGCTGATGCTCGGATTTCTGAATGAGACGAGCTATCGCATGACGCTCGAGACGGGGTATGTGACGTTCTGGAGCCGGACACGCGGCAAGCTGTGGATGAAGGGTGAGACGAGCGGCAATCGGCTGCGCGTCGTCGAGGCCGCGACCGACTGCGACAACGATGCGCTGCTGTTCAAGGTTGAGGTTGAGGGCGATGGCCTGGTGTGCCACGAGGGCACGGTGAGTTGTTTTACGAAGTCGTTGACGATAGGGGAGAGCAAGTGAGCGTACTGAAGCTGGGAATTCCGAAGGGCAGTCTGCAGGATGCGACGATTGCGTTGTTTGAACGTGCCGGATGGCACATCTACGCAAGTGGCCGAAGCTACTTTCCTACCATCAACGACGTCGAGATCGAGTGCATGCTGGTGCGGGCACAGGAGATGGCGCGCTATGTGGAGCAGGGCCATCTGGATGCCGGTTTGACCGGTAACGACTGGGTCTTGGAGAACCAGACCGACGTCGAATACGTCACCAGTCTGACCTACTCGAAGCAGAGCCGGCAGAAGGTGAAGTGGGTGCTGGCGGTACCGGAAGACTCTCCTTTTCAGAAGCCCGAGGACCTGGCCGGCAAGACCATTGCGACCGAGCTTGTCGAGTTCACCAAGCGCTACTTCGCGAGCAAGAATATCCCTGTCAATGTGGAGTTCAGCTGGGGGGCGACGGAGGTGAAGCCGCCGATGCTGGCCGATGCGATCGTTGAGGTGACGGAGACTGGATCTTCGCTGCGCGCGAACCGCCTGCGCGTCATCGAGACGCTGATGGAGTCGGAGACGCAGTTGATCGCGAACAAGGGGTCCTATGCGGATGCCTGGAAGCGGCAGAAGATCGACAGTATCGCGCTGATGTTAAACGGAGCGATCGCCGCGCAGGGGCAGGTTGGGCTGATGCTGAATGTGAAGAAGGCGGATCTCGATGCGGTGCTTGCCGTGCTGCCCGCGCTCAACTCCCCGACCATCTCGCACCTCAGCGATCCGGAGTGGGTTGCGCTGAACACGATCCTCGAAGAGACACTGGTACGCGATGTGATTCCGAAGCTGAAGGCGTCCGGGGCCACGGGGATCGTCGAGTATCCGCTGAGCAAAGTTGTCTTGTAACAGGGATTGTTTATGTAACGTATGGAGTTGCAGATGAAGCTGGTGAAGACATTCGGCCCGAGTGCGAAGATGGCGGAGTCCCTGATCGCGGAGCTCGAGCAGCGTGGCGCGGCCAACACCGCGAAGGTGGAGACGATTGTGCGGACCATCCTGGCGGACGTTCGCCAGGGTGGCGACGCAGCCATCTCAGAGTATGCGGGTCGCCTGGATGGACTTGGTGTGGATGGCGTACTGCGTGTCTCCCGCGAAGAGATGAAGGCTGCGTGGGAAGAGACGTCGATGGAGCTGCGCGAGGCGATGGAGGTCGCGAAGGCGAACATTCGTGGATTTGCCGAGCTTCAAAAGCCTGTGGAGTGGATGAAGAAGCCGGCCTCCGGGACCAAAGGCGTCAAGACAGGACAGATCGTGCGCGCCCTGGGAAGCGTCGGCTGCTATGTGCCGGGCGGCCGATATCCTCTGCCGTCGACGCTGCTGATGACGGTGACCCCGGCGCAGGTGGCGGGGGTGCAGCGGATCGTGGTGTGTTCCCCCAGGCCGGCCCGAGAGACTCTGGCTGCTGCGTGGCTCGCGGGGGTGACGGAGTTCTACCGCGTGGGTGGAGCGCAGGCGATCGCGATGCTTGCCTTCGGAACCGAGACGGTTGGACGCGTCGACAAGATCGTCGGCCCAGGAAATCTATACGTCACTGCGGCGAAGGCCATGGTCTCCTCCGAGTGCGGGATCGACATGCCCGCAGGGCCGACCGAGATTCTGGTCGCGAGTGAGACGGGGGACGCGGCGGGGATTGCCGCCGACCTGGTCGCGCAGGCGGAGCATGATCCGGAGACGTTGGCTGTCCTGGTTACAACAAACGAAGCCCTGGGCCACGATGTTGTCGCCGAGACAAAGCGGCAGGCCAAGGGCAACGAGATTGCGGAAGAGTCTCTCGTGGCACGGGGATGTGTATTTGTGACTGAAACAGTTGCAGAAGCGCGGGACCTGACCAACCGGCTTGCGGCAGAGCATCTCTCGGTCGATTCAGCGGATGATCTGGAGTGGGTCCAGAGCGCGGGATCGGTATTCGTAGGGGCCTATGCGCCACAGTCGATGGGCGACTATATCTCAGGTCCGAACCATGTCTTGCCTACCGGCAGAAACGGACGAGTACGCGGTGGGCTCAGCGTATCGGACTTTGTGAAGGTGATCACGGTGCAGGAGTACACGCGCGAGGGACTGGCAGAGCTTGGGCCTAAGGCGATCCTGCTGGCGGAAGCGGAGGGACTCGTGGGCCATGCGGCGAGCGTGCGGGTGAAGCTAGACGGAGTCGCGAACGGAGAGATGCGATGAGCGTTCCTATCAGATCGGTCAAGCCGCGGGCTGCGGTGCTTTCGATGCCTGAGTATCACCCACCCCTTGCTGCCAGGACCGCCCTGCGATTGGACTTCAATGAGAACACCTTCGCTCCGTCGCCGAAGGTCATGGAGAAGCTCTGGGGCATCACGGCGGAAGAGTTGACGAAGTATCCGGAGCGCGAACCGATGGAACGGATCGTCGCAGCGCACTTCGGCCTGCAGGCAGAAGAGGTCCTGCTGACCAACGGCGTCGATGAGGCCATCCACCTGATGTGCGCTGCGTTTCTGGAGGCAGACGATGAGGCATTGATCGCCCCACCGACCTTCTTCATGTACGACGTCAGTGTGCAGATGATGACCACGCATCTGGTAAAGATTCAGTCGGATGAGACGCTCGAGTTTCCATTTGAGCGTTTCATGGCGGCGATCACCGATCGCACGAAGCTGATCATCGTGGCTTCTCCGAATAATCCTACCGGCGGGATCGTGAGCCGGGACCATCTGTTGGCGATCTGTGAGGCTGCTCCTCATGCGGTCGTGATGGTGGATGAGGCCTACTACCACTTCCACGGTGAGACCACGATGGGAGATGTGGCGTCGGTGCCAAACCTTATCGTCGCACGGACGTTTTCGAAGGCGTATGGACTCGCCAATCTGCGGATCGGAATGCTGGCTGGTCCGGCGGATCTGCTTACTTATGTGCGCAAGGTTTGCTCACCGTATAACGTCAATGGCGTTGCGCTGACATGTCTTCCCGTGGCGCTTGAAGATGAGGCTTATCTCGCGTGGTATGTGTCGCAGGTGAGCGTCGGTCGCGAGCGGATGATGGCGGGTCTGCGAGATCTGGATGTTCCGTTTTTTCCAAGCTCGGCCAACTTCGTGCTGATGAACATCGGGGTCAAGCACAAGGAACTTTGTGCTGCCGTGCGGGAGCGTGGTGTGCTGCTGCGGGATCGATCCGCCGATCCTGGATGCGATGGCTTCGTGAGGATTACGATTGGTGTGGAAGAGCATGTGACCAAGGGTCTGGAGGCGCTGAAGAAGGCGCTGGCCGAGATCGACTGGGAGTCTCCGAAGAGCCTGAAGGCCGCGGGACCGGAAGAGGGAGAGCGTGAGTATGAGTGAGGTTGCCGAGGTGCGGGACGAGGTTCGGAGTGGGTCGGTTGTGCGCAATACGACCGAGACGAAGATTGCTCTGTCGCTGGTGATTGATGGTCAGGGAACGTATAAGGTCTCGACGGGGATACGGTTCTTCGACCATATGCTGGAGCTGTTTACGCGTCATGGTGGATTCGACCTGGAGCTCGACTGCAAGGGCGACCTGGACGTCGATCAGCATCACACCGTGGAGGATGTCGGGATCGCGTTGGGCGAGGCGTTTCTGGAGGCTCTGGGCGACAAGAAAGGCATCATGCGCGCGGGATACTTCGTGATGGCGATGGACGAGACGCTGGCGGTCGCGGCGGTCGATCTGAGCGGACGTGTCGCGTACGTGGTCGATGACCAGGTTACGGTTCCGCTCGTTGGGGACTTTCAGACGGAGCTGGTTGCGGACTTCTTCGACGGGTTCGCCCGGGGCGCCAAGGCGAACGTCCATGTGAAGACGATGTATGGACGATCGAATCACCACAAGATCGAGGCGATCTTCAAGGCCTTCGCGCGTGCGATGCGCGGAGCCTGCTCACGCGATGAGCGCATGAGGGAGATGCTTCCCAGCACCAAGGGTCTGCTGTGATCGCGGTGATCGACTACAAGGCGGGGAATCTGACGAGCGTGGTGAAGACGCTCGGCTACCTGGGTGCTGAGATGCTTGTGACCCAGGACCCGGAGGTGGTGCGGCGGGCGGAGAAGATTGTGCTTCCGGGCGTTGGACACTTCCGCGCGACTGCTCTGCTGGAAGAGCTTGGGATCACCGAGGCCGTTCGCGAAAGTGTAGCGAAGGGTGCGTGGTTTCTTGGCGTGTGTGTCGGGTTGCAGTGGTTGTACGAGGGATCGACCGAAGCCCCGGAGACGCGTGGGCTGGGGCACTTTGGCGGAGAGTGCGAGCGGTTTCCGACGGTCTTCGGGGGGGAGGCGTTGAAGGCTCCACATGTTGGTTGGAACTCGCTTGAAGAGATTCGCGGCGATTCCAGGCTGATGCGTGGGATCGACGAGGGCGAGTTTGTCTACTACACCCATTCGTGGCGAGCACCTTTGAGCGCGGACACGGCGGCTTCAACGCCCTACGGCGGGGCGTTTACGGGGGCTGTTGAGCGGGAGAATGTGATGGGTGTGCAGTTTCATCCGGAGAAGTCGGCGTCGGTTGGGTTGAGGGTTTTGCGGAACTTCATTGAGCTTTGACATCTAACAGCGGGAGGAATTCCATGGGCGATACGAGCTATCAGGTAAAGGGTACGGTGGAGATGGTTACACCAGATGCGGCGGCCAACTGGACAGGGATGGATCTGCTTCCGTTCGAGACGATCGCGGAGCGTTTTCTCGATCTCGAACACGAAGGGCACACCGCCACCCTGACCGTCGCGCTGGGCAAGCCCTTCCATGTGGAGGGCAAGGGCTGGGCCTGTCCTTACCGGATCGCGGCGCTGGGCCGGGTGCATGTAACACCGGCGGGCGGAGCGGATAGCGTGCACGCGATCCAGATGGCGATGCATATGATCCACACCGAGTTGAGCGGCATGGCCCGGCACCACAAGATGTCATTTCTGGGCACAGAGGACTTCGGCTTTGGACGGGTCGGCGGAAGCGATGCCGCGGCGGGGAAGTGTCCGGTGATGGGGATGAGCGTCGGCTCCTAGTGCCGACGGGCATGGAAGTCTTTTGCGATTGAGGGAACGATGCTTACGAAGAGAATTATCGCCTGTCTCGATGTGCGGGATGGGCGGGTGGTGAAGGGTGTGCAGTTCGTCGACATCATCGATGCCGGGGACCCGGCGGAGCTTGCGCGTCGCCACGCGGCGGGTGGCGCCGATGAGATCGTCCTGCTGGACATCACGGCCACGCACGAGGGCCGGGGGACGCTGCTCGATACAGTCAGACGGACTGCGGCGGCGTTGTTCGTGCCGTTCACGGTGGGTGGCGGAATCCGGTCGGCGGAAGATGCTTCGGCGGTCTTCGATGCCGGGGCAGACAAGGTGAGCATCAACTCCTCCGCGATCGCGCGGCCGGAGCTGATCGGGGAGATTGGCGGAAGCTTTGGCGCGCAGGCGGTGATTGTGGCCATCGACGCTCGTCGGAAGGAGGGCGCCGCAGACCCGGTGGGCGAAGCGGAGGTGTATGTTTCGGGTGGCCGGAAACCGACAGGGCTGCGCGTGGTCGATTGGGCCAGGGAGGCCGAACAGCGGGGGGCCGGAGAGATTCTGCTGACATCGATGAACACGGATGGGATGCGGGCGGGCTTCGACTGTGAGCTGACGGCGCGGGTGAGCGAGGCGGTGCAGATTCCGGTGATTGCGAGCGGTGGCGCAGGGACGGCGGAGCACTTCGCCGACGTTTTCGGGCGGGGGCGAGCGGATGCGGCCCTTGCGGCGAGCATCTTTCACTTTGGCGTGACGGACTCGCGGGGGTTGAAAGAGACGCTGCGGCGGGCTGGGGTGAGGGTTCGGCTGCCCTGCTAGAGCGGATTCGCTGAAGGCGTAATGGTGCCGTGGTGCTCCGAACCCACCTTAGCGACGGTGAGACGTGTCGCGAAGGTGGGGCACCCGACGTTATACCAACAGGCAATCCGATCTAGACCTGGTGCTGCCGGACCAGCCCTCTCCGTACGGGCCTCCCGGTGGGCGCACTTTACGCTTTGAGACGGCGTCGCACAAGGCCGACCATGCCCAGGATTCCTGTCCCCAGGATTCCCGTCCCCAGGAGGGCGATACTGGATGGCTCCGGTGTGACCGCCGACGCGGTGCTTACCAACTGAAAGCCGGTAATCCCAGCCGAAGACGAGGTGAGCGAAAAGATTCCGGAGGTTGTGTCGAAGCCGGTTTCGCCGAAGGCACCTGTTCCCGAGAGGGAGAGGGTGGGGCCGTTGGCGTCGGAGCCGATCGTGTGAGTGAGCAGGTTCGTGATGGTGAAGGCGAGCGTCTGGCCCGGGATATTCTGCACGGAGAAAATCGTCGTGCCGGGTGCGTTCGCAAAGGTAAAGCTGGTGAGGTTGGCGATGTAGTCGGCGGAGATCATTCCCACCGTGATGGGAGCGAAGGTGCTCATGGTACCCGACGCCTGATAGACGACGCCTGTGTTGGGGCTGAAGTTGATCTGGCTGCTGTCAAAGGTGTCGTTGCCCGATACGGAGACCGATCCTGTGATCGGCGACGCGGAGGCGATGGCTGTGCAAGCGAAGAGGGTTACGGTAGTCAAATACGAAGCAAGTCGCACTGAGGCCTCCCGGAAGCTCGGATTTACAGCTATACCTTTTGTGTCATGGCGCACATAAGGATGGCATGATTTTCCCCGAGGTCAACCAAAATTTGCGCGGATTGATTGGCTGGATCAAATAATTTGGAACCGAAATGGTATGAGGAAAGCTTGTGGTCGCCACTGTCCCTGGTGCAACAAGAAGGGCCCCAGCCGAAGTCGGGGCCCTTCTTTGTGTCCTGAGAATGCGATCTACGCTACGATGCGGCGTCTGACGAAGCCGGCCAGGCCGAGGATTCCCGTACCCAGAAGCGCGATGCTGGCCGGTTCAGGGGTGACCGCCACGGGAGCGGCTGCGGTGCTGACGAGCTGGAAGCCGGTGATACCGGCAGAAGACGAGGTCAGCGAGAAGGTGCCCGAGGTGGCGTCATAGCCGGTTTCGCTGAAGGTGCCGACTCCCGAAAGAGAGAGTGTCGCACCGTTCGCGTCCGAGCCGATGGTGTCGGTCAGCAGGTTCGTGATCGTGAAGCTCAGAGTCTGTCCAAGCAGATTGTTCACGGTGAAGACGGTTGTGTTTGCCGCGTCGACGAAGCTGAAGCTGGAGAGCGCGGCGAGGTAGCTGAGGGAGAGGCTACCGACCGTGACGGGGGCAAAGCTGCCCAGGGTGCCGGAGGCCTGATAAACGGTTCCGGTGGATGGGTTGAAGGTGATCTGGGTGCTATCGAAGGTGTCATTCCCCGAGATGGAGACAGATCCTGTGATAGAGGAAGCAGAGGCAAAGGCCGTGCAGGCGAAAAGGGTAATCGTGGCTAAACATGATGCTATGCGCAATGGGGGTCTCCTGGAATCTCAAGTTCGAGGCTACAACCTTCGACGCATTGCATGGGACCACAAATGAAACCCTACACGTTACCTTTGGGTTAATTGGAGCTAAGGTTTGGGCGGATGAAGATCTCGGTGATGGGGTCAGGCTGAGCGAACTGGCGCGAGTCGCCGACCAGGAGCGGCGGGACGTGGACGGCGTCGGCTTTTGAGAAGAGCGTTCTGCTTCACAGATTTATGCCGTCGGTGGTTGCCTGCGAGGCCGAGGGTGTAAGCTGGTCTGCACTTATGTGGACTCCTTCTTTGAAGCTCGTTTCGTTGGTTACGTGGATGGCCTTGAGTGCTCCTGTGTGGGGGCAGCAGCCGGTTGCGCCGGTGATGAAGCACCAGGATACGGAGATCTATGAGCCGGTTCCTCCGGTGGTGACTCCGGGGCCGGCGAACGCCGCTCCGCCGTCGGACGCGATTGTGCTGTTCGACGGCAAGGGGCTGGACGAGTGGGTGACCACCAAGGACAAGTCTCCAGCGCAATGGACCGTGGCCGATGGCGTGATGACCGTGAACAAGAACGGTGGCGGAAACATCGAGACGAAGCGGAGCTTCAAGAACTACCAGCTCCATGTGGAGTTCAGGATTCCGGCCAACATTACCGGAAGCGATCAGGCCCGTGGGAACAGCGGGGTGTTCCTGGCGTCGACGGGCACAGGGGACGCGGGCTACGAGCTGCAAGTCCTTGATTCGTATGAGAACAAGACGTATGTGAACGGGATGGCGGGAAGTATCTACAAGCAGGCCATTCCGCTGGCGAATCCGGCGAGGAAGCCGGGTGAGTGGCAGACGTATGACGTGGTCTGGACGGCTCCGGTCTTCAACGAGGATGGGTCGGTCAAGACCCCTGCGTATGCGACGGTGTTCTTCAACGGGGTGGTGGTAGAGAACCACTTCGAGCTGAAGGGCGAGACGCTGTATGTGGGCAAGCCGTTTTACAAAAAGTACGACCGGGCTCCGATTAAGCTGCAGGCGCATGGCGACAAGAGCGAGCCGGACAGCTTTCGGAATATCTGGGTGCGGGAGTTGAAATAGGAGGTGTGCGATGGCTTCGGGGATGGCTCCGGATACGCATCTGAAACGGGCTCGGGATAAGGCGGCGGAGGCTGAGTTGCGCAGCCGCGTGGTGTCGGATCTGTCGGATTTGCTGCGTCGTGAGGTGGGTGGCGGCCACAGACAGCAGCAGACCCAACAACAGCAGGTACAGCAGCAACAACAGCAGCAGCAGCAACAGCAGCCCCAGTCGATGTACGCGATCGAGGCGTTTCTGAGGAGGCTGGTTCAATATTGGCCGACGGAGATGCAGCGGTACTTGTTCGAGCATCTCGGAGATTTCTTCCAGGTTCAGCAACAGCAGCAACAACAACAGCAGCAACAGCAGCAGCAACAACAACAGCAGCAACAACAGCAGCAGCAGCAACAACAACAACCTCAGCAACAGCAGCAGCAGTCGCCGGCGCAGTTTCTTTATGAGTCGTTGAGCCGTCAGTTGGGTTCGGTGCAGGACGAGGCGTCTCGTGCGACGCAGACAGTTCGCCTGATGGAAGAGGTGGCCAACGCTGCTCCGCCGAAGCCCCCGGGGAATGGCGAGGCCGCCCATCCGGTTACGGACCCGGTGCTGTTCGCGGTCTACGGCGCATCGCAGGTTCCTCCCGACAAACCGTTTGTGCTGGATGTGTGGGCCTTCCGGAGGGAGCAGCAGGAGAAGGTGGAGGCGATGGCGCGGCGGCTTGAGGAGCGTCGGGCCGGTATGGCCAGTGCAAACGTCGAGCGTGGCGGTATGCTCGCGGTGCAGCTCTATTCAGAGTCCCTCGAGATCGTCAGGCCGGTGCGGGCCCTCGAATGGACGGGCCACGAGGTCTTCGAGTCATTTGAGTGCAAGCTGCGGGACGACCTGGGCTACAAGCCTTCGATGGCGGCAGGCCGGGCCGTGATCCTGTCCCATGGGTTGATGGTGGCAGAGGTGGAGTTTCATGTCTGGGTGTCGGAGAAGCCGGATGAGACCCCACGGGATCTATCCTGGGGTGGGGGCGTGAAACGTCCACGGACGGCCTTTGCAAGCTACGCCAGCGCGGACCGGCACGAGGTGATGCGGAGCGTGCAGGGAGTCAGCAAGGGAGCTCCGGACCTGCAGGTGTTTGTCGATGTGGATGCGCTGCGGTCGGGGGACCGTTGGGAGGAGAAGGTCGCGGCTTACGTCTCGACCAGCGATGTCCTGTATCTGTTCTGGTCAAGCGCCGCCGCGGCTTCCAAGTGGGTCGATATGGAGTGGCGGCTGGGTTTTCGGAAGAAGGGGCTGCGTTTCATCGATCCGTTTCCCTTGGAGAGTCCGGAGCTTGCGCCTCCTCCGAAAGAGCTGAGCGAGCTGCACTTTAACGATCGGTTTGCGCTGTTGATCCTGGCCCAGGATCGGATCGACGAGTTGAAGGAACAGCGGCAGACCACGTCGATTTGAGAGAATGGAAGGATGTTGATTCCTTCGATTGATCTGATGGGCGGCCGCATCGTGCAGCTCGTCCAGGGTGAAAAGCTGAAACTGGCCTTTGATGATTTTGAATACTGGATCGATCGCTTCGGGAAGTACCCCCTGGTGCAGCTGATCGACCTCGACGCGGCGATGCGGCAGGGGGAGAACAGGGCGCTGATCGAGATGATCTGCAAGAGGCTTCCGTGCCAGGTCGGCGGGGGGCTGCGGACTGCGGAGGATGGAAAGACGCTGATCGATGCGGGTGCGCGCCGGGTGATCTACGGGTCGTCGCTCTTCGGGGTAGCGGAGGATGGGGAGGGCGCGAGGCGACACAAGCTGATCCGGCTGGAGTTTGCGGAGGGGTTGAAGAAGACCCTCGGGGAGGAGGCGCTCTGTTTCAGCGTGGATACCAAGGGCGGCCGGGTCGCGGTGAAGGGGTGGAAGGACTCCGTCGAGCTGACCCCGGAGGAGGCGATGACGTGGCTGGAGGATAGCTGCGCGGCGTTTCTGTACACGCACGTCGATACGGAGGGCATGATGACCGGGTTCCCGATGGATGTGGCCGCGATTCTGCGGGCGACGACGGCGAAGCAGCTGATCGTGGCAGGTGGAATCAAGGCGCAGGCGGAGGTCGAAGCACTGGACCAGATGGGCGTGGATGCGGTGGCGGGGATGGCGGTGTATTCGGGGGTGATGGAGGCTTAGTCCGGATTTGGGTAACGGTATCGAGTCCGTGGCCCGGTGCCGTGGCGGCCTGCCCACCTTAGGCGCGGTGAAACGTTGCGCCAAAGGTGGGGCACCCAACTGCATACCAACAGGCAATCTAGTCCGGTCGCGGTGAAGCGTCGCGTCAAAGGCGGTCATCCGGACTTCAACCGGTGCGCCGAGCCTTTCTCGCTTCGGCTTCGACTAGGGCGGCGAGCAGGATGTCCCGGAAGATGGCGGCGGCGAAGAGTGTTCCGCCTCCGGCGAGCTTGCGCAGGACCGGCAGTTTGCGTTTGACGGCCCGATAGCTGGCCAACATCTCCGGGACCGTGGTGATGTCGCCGGGCTGTCGGAAGATGTTGCGCAGGGCGATCATCAGGTGCTTCGGGCTGCCGTGGTGGATGTGCAGGTCGACGCCATTGACGTCGCTTGTGGAGCGCTTCGCCTGGTTCGGCTTGCGGTCGAAGATACTGACGAGGTGCTTGCCCCTGGTCTTGCGCGAGTGATAAAGGGCAAGGCCCAGTTCCAGCGGCATGTTGAAGCGGGGTACGCCGCCCGAGAGCTCCACCCTGGAGAGATCGTGGATCGAGAGGTCGGAGGCTTCGATGAGCTGGATGATAGCGTCGAGACGGGTTTCGTGCGGTATGGCGAGCGCAGCGTTGACCGTGAGGCCGAGCTGGGTGAGGCCGACGATGTAGCCGAGGTAGAGGTCCTCGAACTCATCGTCGTACGGGATATTCAGGAAGACGGACTTACGCCTTGCGCGCTTTGGCACGGGCTTTCGCCTTCTTGACCGCGATCTTGGCGCTTGCTGCGGCTCTTCCCAGGCGGACAGTGTGGCGAGCTCCCGCGGGGGTCGGTGTGCTCATGATGCTGCGGATGGCAATGAGACGCTCACGGCTTACCCCCAGAAAGTCCGCCATCTCCTCGGGGGTCGGCACCGGGTTGGTGATCTCGTATGGTTCCATGCAATCAATATACCCCCGTTTCGGAGCGGTCAGTCCTTGTCGGAGTCGAGCGCCAGGGCGTAGTAACCCTTGCGCGCCTGGATGTTGAGGCCCTTGCCGCAGGCGAGCTCGAGCTTGCGGTAGGTTCCGTCGGTCTTCGGGTTGAGCGGGGTGTAGCTCAGCAGGTACTGCGTGCGAAGCTCTTCCTGGATCTGGTCGAAGGCCTCTTCGAGCTTGCGGCCGCTGTTGCCGACGTCGATCACGCGGCCTCCCGTCTCGGACGCCATGCGCCGCATGTCGGCGGCTCCCGAGCTTCCGAAGGTCCCGAACTGGCCGCCGTCGGCGATCAGGATGACGTAGACGATGGCGTTGGCCTTTTGTGCTGCCTCGATGGAGGTCTTCAGGGTCTCCTGCGAGCCCTGGTCGCCGCCGTCGGTCAACATCACGAGGATCTTGCGGCCGGCCTCCTGGCGCAGCTTATCGTGGGCCGCGAGATAGACCGCGTCGAACAGCAGCGTTCCCCGGGGCTGGCCGTGGCCGGTGACCGAGCCGGAGCCGGTGCCGGTGTTGATGCTCGCCTTGTCGATCGCGCGCTTGATCTCACGCGGGGAGTTGGTGTAGTCGGCCAGCAGATCGACGTTGATATCAAACGAGATCAGGAACGCCTCATCCTTGGGTGTGAGGACCTCGCGCAGAAACCGCGCCCCGGACTCCTGTTCGAGCGGAAGCACGTTGGTCTGGGATCCGCTCGTGTCGAGCAGGATACCGATGGTTAGCGGGAGGTTCTTTTCCTTGGTGAAGTTCTTGATCGGCTGTTCGATCTTGTTCTCGGAGATGGAACAGTCGTTCTTGGTCAGGTTGGTGATGTAGCCGTTCTTGTCCCGCGCGCTGAAGTAGACGTTGACGAGGTTGACTCCGACCTTCAGGGTCTGGATGTCATCCTGCTGAATGGGTTCGGCGCCGGCTGCGGAGGAGGGCGGTGGCGGGCCGGAGGGGGATGGGGCGTCCTGGGCGCGCATCGAGAGCGGTAGAAGGGCGCAGGCGAGCAGGGCGGCAGGGGCGAACACCCGGAGGCTGGGGACACTCGCCGGCTGAGGCAGCACGGCTGGACGTGAGGCGGAGGGACGCATATCGATATAGACGCGCGGAATGAGGGATCAGTTTCGGCACGGCGCGCGCGCGTCGTCCGGAGTACCGTTACTGGAGAGCAAACATCGCTGGGGAAGCGGCGTCCAACGATACAGATGTCCATGGAATCGGGGTGGATGCGGAATATTCCAGATCCCGTGGGCGGCTGGCGTGACGTGCGGGGTGCTGGCTGGTAGTCTCGTGAAGGTACCCACGGGATGGCCGATCGAACTGGATGCAGTTTACGGATGTTCGTGTGGAAGATGGGGGTTGGCTGGTGAAAGACAGGTTGATGGCAGGGGCACTGGCGTGCATGTTGCTGGCGCAGGGCAGTGGGATGGACGCGCAGTCAGCGGCGCAGGGTCAACAGCAGGCGATTCCGGACGCCCCGAGGCCACAACTGATCCCCGGGCTGACGGTCACGCCGGGCAGGGGAACGACTTCGACGACCAATGGTGATAACGCGACACCGGCAGATCCTAACGCTCCTGGTTCGTCCCTGCCTTCGAGCCCGACGGCGCAGCAGCAGGGCGAGACGCATCCGGACGATGGTGCTCCGCCGCCGGTGACAGGCTCGGATGCCGTGACGTATACGTTGCGGGCACATGTGAACTTCGTCGAGATCCCGTTTACCGTGAAGGATTCGAAGAACCGGCTGGTTCCGGCGATTACCTGGCGCGATGTGCGGGTGTACGAGAACAACGTCAGGCAGAAGATGGAATTGTTCACCGTCGATCCGTTTCCGCTGTCGGTAGCGCTGGTGATCGACCAGAGCCTGCCCTTTGACACGATGACGAAGGTGAACAACGCGCTCGGAGCGCTGCAGGGCGCGTTCACGTCGTACGACGAGGTCGCGGTCTTCACCTATAACAACGGTCCCAAGATGCAGACCGACTTTACGGCGGCGCAGAGTGCGCGCCTGGGCGTAATCCTCGAACGCTCGAAGAGTGTGGGACGCGAGGCCTATCCGATGATGGATGGTCCGCTGGCGCAGACGACCGTGATCAATGGGCAGCAGGTGGACCCCAACACGGCGGCGCAGCGCAATCACCTGGGCATGACCGTAAACGCCCCGCGCGAGGTGCACACGCTGAATGACGCGATCCTGGCGGCGGCGGTGGCGACGACCAAGGCTGGACGAGGCCGTCGGCGCATCGTGTACGTCATCAGCGATGGCAAGGAGTACGGCAGCACGGCGAAGTTCAACGAGGTGAAGCGCTACCTGCAGACCAACAAGATCTCCGTCTACGCGACGCTGGTCGGCGACCCGAGCATTCCCGGGCTGGGCTTCCTGGACCGCATCCACCTCCCGCTCCAGATGAGGGATAACCTGCTGCCGCAGTACACTGCGGCGACCGGCGGGCAGACCGATCCGGAGTTCCGCGTCGGCGGTATCGAAGCGAGCTTCGCCAAGATTACCGAAGAAGTTCGCACCCAGTACACGGTCGGCTACTACACGCGGGAGCCGTTCATCGATGCCAAGTACCGGTCGGTGGAGGTGAGGTTGCTTCGGCCGAACCTAACCGTCATCGCGAAGTCGGGCTACTATCCCTCGGCGGAGGACTCCCGTCCGGACCTTCTGCGTCCCGCCGGAGGCACCCCGGTCGCACCCGCCCCGAGTACCGGAACCGCCCCGCCCCAGTAGTTCGCAATGCGTTTGTCTACCGGGCCGGATGGGGACCAACCCCGTCCGGCCCTTCGATTTTGTGTGAATGAGCTTGCGCCGATGAGTTTGGAGGATGAATGCTGGGCTGGATAATTCCGATCAACGCCCTGCTGGCACTCGCAGCCGCAATCCTGTGGGGAGGTGGCGACTTCGCCGGAGGAATGGCCGTGAAGCACACCTCAGTGGGCGAAGGCGGCGGAACCTTCGGAGGCGCGCTGCGCGTGATCCTGATGAGCCACGCCGTTAGCTTCTGCGTGCTCGTTACCGTTGCCCTGCTGCGTGGCGACGTTTTTCCGCACGGTCTCCCGCTCGCCGCCGGTCTGGGCGCGGGGCTCCTCGGGGGAATCTCGCTGGCGCTGTTCTACATCGCCCTGTCGCGTGGTGCGATGGGAGCCTCCGCCGCCCTGAGCGGTCTGCTGGCCGCGGCGATTCCGGCGATGGTGTCGGTGGGGATGGAAGGCGCTCCGGGGCTGCGAAGGGTCGTGGGCTTCCTGACCGCGGGCGCGGCGATCTGGCTGATCGCAGGTACTTCCGGCGAAGGGAAGCGCGAAGACCGCGGAACCCTCGTGCTGGCGATCATCTCCGGCGCCGGCTTCGGATGCTACTTCGTAGCTTTGAAGTTCGCCGGAGCCGCGGGGGTGATCTGGCCGATGGCGACCGCGCGGATGGGCAGCCTCAGCCTGTGCTCTCTGCTTCTCCTCCGGCTCATCTGGAAGGAGCGGCGAACGGGTACGGCGGCACCGGTCACGATCGGGAGGGGTGCGGTGCTTTGGTCGCTGGGAACCGCGGTGATGGATACCACCGGAAACATGTTTTACATTGCGGCGACGCGGGCAGGACGCCTCGACGTCGCATCGGTGCTCGCCTCACTCTATCCGGCCACGACGATCCTGCTGGCGGCGTGGACCCTGAAAGAGTCTCCGACGCGGCGGCAGGGCTTCGGCATGGCCGTCGCGGCGGCGGCGGTGGTGCTCATTACCATTTAGGTAAGGGTGGTGGTGGACTTCGTCTCTTCAGCCTTGGGGGTGACGGTGTGCGCGCTGGCGCCGGGCTTGTCCTCTTCCTGGACGCCCTTGAGACCGTCCTTGAATCCACGGAGTCCCTCCCCGAGACCCTTGCCGAGTTCCGGCAGCTTCCTGCCGCCGAAGAGCACGATGGCCACGACGGCGAGGACGATGAGATGCGTTGGTGTAAAGAGTTCGCCCATACTGATTCTCCCATGCAGCGGCACGCCTCTCAGGCGCGGGCTGTCAAACGTAATTGTCGCACAGCCGGGGTATGCCTTTCCCGCTGGCACTCGTCTGAACAGAGACAGAGAGACGGACAGTATCGATCTGCGGACGAAGCCGGACGAGCCTCCGAGGATATATCCTTGAAGCGAGGCCATATCCCCCGGAAAGATGTGCGCGGATGCCTCTGCAGCAAGGGCCGGAATAATTCGGACCAATGAAAGCAAGATTGTGGAGAACGATGGCGAACTGGAAGATGCGGAAGCAGGTTTATGCGGGCGTTTTGGGCGCCTTGAGTCTTGGATTTTTATCGACGCTCGCGTCCGCGCAGGGCAAGCTGGGTGCTCAGCCTCCGGTAACCTATACCAACCGGTATGAGGGATACCTGGGGCTCAGCTTCGCCAACTTCCAGGCCGGGCAGAACCTTACCCAGAGGATGAACCTGGGCGGAGTCGAGGCCCAGGGAACCATGTGGCTCACACCACGCTGGGGAGCAGTGCTGGACTTCCGCGGCGACGCCGGAACCACCCCGGTCTTCCCCAACCCCTACCGTGCGAATCGCGTGCTTGTATACCGCGAGACGGGCATGGCGGGCGGGCAGATGCGCTGGATCCGCAACCAATACGTCGCGGTCAACCTCCACGCCTTTGGCGGAGTGTCGCACGGCGTCTTCGACCAGGGCGTCAGCGTGGCCCCGCAGGTCGTCGGGCTGTACACGAACCGCACCAAGCCGATGGGCGCCGTGGGCGGCAGCCTGGAGTTCAACCGGTCGGCATGGCTGGCGCTCCGGCTCTCCCCAGACCTCCTGATCGAACACTTCGGCACGGAGACGCGTGAGTTTGTCGGAATCTCGGGCGGTGTGGTCTATCGCTTCGGCCAGAGGGTCAAGCGTTAGGTTGTTTGCCTGCACCGGCCCGGCACGAGCAGAATGCGAAAGATAGACCAAATGGGGCCCCGATCGTCTTCGAGGCCCCATCTTCGTTTCGACATTCCTGTGCCACGCAATCTTGATAGGGTACGGAGAGCGCCGCGCGCGCGTCTAAGCCAAAACGGGTTGGGCGGCTCCGGGCAGGTCGGTTTCACCCGCTTCGCATTCAACGTCTTTTCCCACGAGGAACCTGATGGAAGATGTATTGGATCAACTGAAAGATGGTATCCGCCGCTTCCGCTCCGACGTCTACCCGCTGCAGGCGGAGACCTTCCGGGTGGCGGCATCCACTCCGCAGAGACCGCGCGCGCTGATCGTCACCTGCGCCGATTCGCGCATCGACCCCGAGTTGATTACCAGCTCCGGCACCGGCGACCTCTTCGTCACGCGCAACATCGGGAACCTCGTGCCCGCCTACGGGGAGATGCTGGGCGGTGTCAGCGCGGTGGTAGAGTACGCCGTGAGCGCGTTGAAGGTGAAGCACATCGTCATCTGCGGACACACCGATTGCGGAGCCATGAAGGCGCTGCTTAATCCCGAAGGTATGGAATCGATGCCCACCGTCAAGTCGTGGATGCGCAACGCGGCGGCGGCCCTGAGCGTGGCCAGCTCCCTCGCCGAGCATGATGAGCGGCCCAGCACCCTGGCGCGGCGGCTGACCGAGGAGAACGTTCTGCTGCAGATGCAGCATCTTCGCACCCATCCGTCGGTCGCCGGGGCCATGGCACGCGAGGAGTTGACAATCTCCGGCTGGATCTACGACATCGGCACCGGGGAGGTGAGGATCTGCGACGATGGCGGCCGCGTCTTCACTCCGGTCGAGGTCGAGGTCGAGGTCCCAGTCCATGCCGAGGGTCGCCGCGGATGATCGTCCCGCGCGGGCCGGACCTCCTCCGCATGATCCAGTACACCGGCAAGCCACTCCTTCTGCTCGCGCTCTACGACCTCTTTGTGGTCGTGGCGTTCCAGGTGATGCACTGGGAGTGGGTCTCACTGCCGCATATCCCGCTGGCGCTGTATGGGTCGGCCATCGGCATCGTGGTGGGCTTTCGAAACCAGTCCTGCTACGCCCGATGGTGGGAGGCGCGGACGCTCTGGGGCACCATCGTCAACAACGCCCGCAGCTGGGGGCGGCAGGCGCTGACCATGCGCGATTCGGATGGGAATAACTCAGCCGGCCTTCGCGCCATGCAGGTCAGTCTCATCCACCACCAGGCCGCCTTCTCCTATGCCCTGCGCGATCACCTGCGCAAGCTGCAGCCGTGGGAGGATCTGAATCGATTTCTCAGCCCGGAGGACGTTGCTGCACTGCGTCTGGAGCGGAACATCCCGCTCGCGCTGCAGATGCGGCTTGGTCGGCTCATCCAGGAGTGTCGGGAGCGCGGCTGGCTCGATGCCTTCGCCTGGCAGGCCATGGACAACACCCTGAACGATCTGGCGGACGCCCAGGGCGGGACCGAACGCATCAAGAACACGCCCATGCCCAAGCAGTACGACTACTTCCCGCAGCTCTTCGTCAAGATCTACTGCGTGCTGCTGCCGCTCGCGCTGGTCGATAAGATGGGCTGGTTTACCCCGCTCGGCTCAACCATGGTCGGGTTTATCTTTCTGACGCTGGACAGGATCGGGCGAGATCTCGAAGACCCATTCGATAACACGGTCTACGATGTTCCCCTCACCAGCATCTGCCGATCGATCGAGATCAACCTGCGGCAGATGCTGGGGGAGAAGGACCTTCCGGAGCCCGCGTCGTCGGTACACGGGGTGCTCTGGTAGAAGATCAGCTGGATCAGCTGGATCAGCGGGCGGCCTCCGCCTCGAGCAGACGACGCTTCCGGTCCACGCCCCAGCGATAGCCGGTGAGCGAACCATCCTTGCCCACCACGCGATGGCAGGGAACCGCCACCGCGATGGGGTTGGCCGCGCAGGCCGCCGCCACCGCTCGCGACTTCGTCGGCTCACCCAGCGAGAGCGCGACCTCCCCGTAGCTGCGGGTCTCGCCCCGTGGAATCTGCCGAAGTGCAGCCCAGACCCTCTGCTGGAAGGCCGTCGAGCGCACATGCAGGGGGAAGGTTGCGGCGGCGGGGTGCTCGGTCGTCTGGCTTGCGACAAAGGCGACGGCCTCGGCGAGCCATCCCTTGTTGCCCTTCGCCGGCATCAACTGCGCCTTCGAGAAGCGTTCCCGCAGATCCCTCTCCAACTCCGCGTCGTTCTTGCCGAATGCGATCGCGCAGATACCCACATCGGTCGTCGCCACCAACATCCGGCCCAGGGGGCTGGGGGCGATCGTATAGCGGATCAGCAGACCTTCGCCGCCCTCCCGCATCTCCTTCGGTTTCATGCCCAGCGTGGCGGCGCTGCCTTCATACAGGCGGCTTGACGAGCCGAAGCCCGCCGCGTACAGCGCATCGGTGATCTTGACGGGCGCGACCGGCCCAGCCGCCTTGGCCGCTCGCAGACGCGCCCGCAGGCCCACCGACTCTCCCGTGGTCTCCCCGACTTCCTGATTGACTTCGGAGAGGGCAGCCTTCGGGGCCCGTACCTTCTCTTTGAACCTCTCCACGCGCTGCGCCTTGGCGAACTCTCCCGGCGTCACCCCCAGCACGCGCTTGAATCCGCGGAGGATCGTCAAACGGCCCACTCCGGTCGCCTTGGCCACATCCGAGAGCCGGGTCCGCTCGCCGGCGTGCTCCTTCAGATAGTCGGTCACGGCAGTGATCGCACCGGCCTGTGGATCGGCCTTCGCCTCCACGCGGTCGGGCTCGCAGCGCAGGCAGGCCCGGTAGCCCGCCGCTTCGGCAGCCGCGGGAGTAGGAAAGAAGCTCACATTCTTCCGCGCCGGACGGCGGCTGGGGCAGCTTGGCCGGCAGAAGATCTTGGTCGACTTCACCGCATACACAAATACGCCGTCGGCACGCCGATCGCGCTCCAGCACCTGCTGCCATTGTTTACCCGGAAAAACACTCGGGATCGAATTCGTCGAAATCATCTCTGCCACTGCTGTCTCCATCGCCAACCTCCACAACGATCCTGCCATCACCACCGTCTGCGCACACTCCGTCGTGTTCATCCAAACTCGAGCCGGAACGAAACACGGAACCCTGCAGGCAATGGGGCAAGGAACGAAGCAGGGGGGACTCGCGGTACCGAGTCCCCTCTGCCATCTTATCGGTTCGATCGGGCTTAGTTTCCGGCGGCGAGGGTCATGGGCGATCCCGAGGCTTCGACCGATGGTGCCGTGGCAGGTGCTCCAGGGACCGGAACCGTGACCCAGTCCGTGTCGACTTCGTTCGATTCCACGTAAAATTTCCTCAGCTCCGCGACCCCGAAGGAGGTCGTAATCGCCACGTCGGCGGCGTCGCGCCCGGTGGCCATCAGCACCCGACCGTGGCGCGAGTCGTTGTGGCGCGCGTCCATCGTCCACCACCGCCCATCCAGCCAGACCTCATACCAGGCGCTGAAGTCTCCCACTCCGCTATAGGAGCGGCGAATGTCTCCGAGATAGCCTGTAACGTATCGCGCCGGGATGTTCTGGCAGCGCGTCAACGTGACCGCCAGGTGTTGGAAGTCGCGGCACACGCCGATCCGTTCGGTGAAGACGTCCATGGCGGTCTTGGTGGGGCGGGCAGCCTTGTAGTCGAACTGCACCTTCTCGTGGACCCAGTCGCGAATGGCGGCGGCGCGGGTCCAGCCCGGCATCATCCAGCCGAAGAGGTCGTGGGCGATGGGCACGAAGCGGTCGACCTCGCAGTAGCGGCTGGGCAGAAGGAACTGCAGGACCTCCGAGGGAAGGTCTTCGACCGGGGCCTGCTGGGCGTACGCGCCGATCTCGTCGGGCATATCAGGGGCCTCGAGCACGGTCTCGCCACTCAGCTTCAGGCGTCCCACCGGCGCGACGAAGCGGGTGCACCGGTTGCCGAAGCTGTCTTTATATTCCTTCGACGGAACGGTGATGCCGTCGCCCTCAACCCGTAACTCATTTCCGCTCTTCACCCTGCTCTCGAGCGATGGATCCAGATGGAGCAGCGCCACCATGGGTGTCGGGTGCTTCAGGTCGAACTGAATGTCGAATTCGGTGCGGATCAGCATCGATTGTGGCTCCTCCTTGTGTCTGATTGCCCTTGGGCGACCTTACTTCCAAATAGACAAGGCTTCCCGGGGGACTCGAGCAGCGTCCTGAGAGATACGGCAAAGGCGAGTCGCGTGTGAACGGGGTGTGAAACCAACGCTCTCGTGAGTATAGATGCGCCGTCAAGGGGAGTCGGCTACGGCTTTCGGCAAACAGGAAGGGCGAGTCCCTGGGGGACCCGCCCTGTTCAACTCTTGAAGCCAATCGCTTACTTTGCCGCGAGACCAACCTGGATGCCGGACTGTTCAGCCAGGGTCGCAGCCTTGTCGGTCGCCTCCCAGGTGAAATCCACGCCCTCACGCCCGAAGTGGCCGTAGGCGGCCGTTTTCTTGAAGATTGGCCGACGCAGGTTCAGCCCTTCAATAATTCCCGCAGGCGTGAGCGAAAAGTTCTTCCGGACGAGGTCTTCAAGCACCGGTTCATCGACCTTGCCCGTGCCGAAGGTATCGACCAGCACGCTGACCGGCTCGGCAACCCCGATGGCATAGGCCAGCTGCACCTCGCAACGGTCGGCCAGGCCAGCCGCAACGATGTTCTTGGCCACATACCGTGCCATGTAGGCCGCGGAACGATCCACCTTGGTTGCGTCCTTGCCCGAGAACGCGCCACCGCCGTGACGCCCCATGCCGCCGTAGGTGTCGACGATGATCTTGCGGCCCGTAAGGCCCGTGTCGCCCATCGGTCCACCAATCACGAAGCGGCCGGTCGGATTGATGTGGTACTTCGTGTCGGCATCCAAAAGCTCGGCCGGGATGACAGCCTGGATCACATGCTCCATGATCTCGGCCCGCAGCTGGTCGTTGCCGACCTCCTCCGCGTGCTGGGTCGAGATGACGACCGCGTCCACCCGGACAGGCTTGTGGTTGGAGTCGTACTCGACCGTCACCTGGCTCTTGCCGTCCGGCCGGAGGTAGGCCAACTTGCCCGACTTGCGGACCTCACTCAGCTTCTTCGCCAGCTTGTGCGCCAGCGAGATCGGCGTCGGCATCAGCTCCGGCGTCTCGTTGGTTGCGTATCCAAACATCATGCCCTGGTCGCCGGCCCCGCCGGTGTCCACACCCTGGGCGATGTCGGGGGACTGCTTGTTGATCGTCGAGATGACCGCGCAGGTGTTCGAATCGAAGCCATGCGTGGCGTCGTTGTAGCCGATCTCGGAGACGGTGCTACGAACCAGCGTCTGGAAGTCCACGTAGGCCTTGGTCGTAATCTCACCCGCGATCACCACGAGGCCAGTGCACGTCAGCGTCTCGCAGGCCACACGGCTGTAGGGGTCCTGCTGCAGGCACGCATCCAGGATGGCATCGGAGATCTGATCGGCGATCTTGTCCGGATGCCCCTCGGTCACTGATTCACTGGTAAAAAGAAAACGGTCGCGTTTCGCCAAGACAACTCCTTTGCACTACGGATAGGGATTCCACTTCGAGGGATTCCACGCGGGGTGGTAGCTGAAACCGCAGCTTCCGTCCCAACCAATTCATTTTACCCATCGTTACGATTGACGGCAAAGACTCGCAGCAATTCGGTGCGATCGAGGGGTGAATGGGGAATTCTGGGATCAAATGGAAGCGCCGCGTCGTCGCAGAACCGAATCCCCGCTGCTCGAATTCCCGGATAGGACCGCGAAACATCAGGGACGAGGGTCAGAAGCGTTCAGTCCGCTGTCGACCCGCTCCGCCGAGGTCGTCTCCCGGAGCGACACCCGGTGCTGCCGGACGAAGTGCCACGCCAGCCAGACAACCGCCCACAACGTAACCATCAAAATCGCCACGCCAAGCCACCGCATGGCCATGCCAGGAGGGGCGTGGGCGCGGCTTTTCTTCACATTTTCGGCAAATTGAACCCAATCCCGATCATCGGCTCCGCTAAGCCCCGTACCTGCGCAACTCAGCGTAAATCGTTCCATCCAAACGGCTTCGTCAAGATCCAGCGCCGTGAGATAGCCGCGCACAATGCCTTTGCGGAATACCCCGCCCGGTAGTCGGTCGAGTTCGCCCGCCTCCAGCGCGAGCAGATGCTGCACGGATACCTTGGTTACCGCGCATACATCGTCAACGCTCAATCCGCGAGCCTCTCGTTGGTGCCGTAACTCTTCGCCGAACCGTATCATCCGCGTCTTTCCACTGCCATGCTTGCCGCTATTGTCCATCATCCCGGCCGAACTGCACATATTTCGTTGCAAATAAAGTGGGTTGCACCCAGATGGAACACACTCGTCACACACTCATTCCCAATTTTGCTCGCCAATGCCCACAGAAAGCGCATCCCACAAAGGCCGGATTCTTCCATCTCTGCTCTCAGTCAGCGGCATCGAGGACGGAATGTATCCCCCCCTCGGTCTGGTAAACTCCGATTGCACGTGAGGATACCCTTCCCATCCCGCATTCCTGTCTGGCGCGCGGCCGTGTTCGCGTTCTGCCTGGCCATCGTGCAGGTTGTCCAGGGAACCAGCGCAATCTTCGCTCTCCTCTGCGTCCTCTTCATTATTTTTTCTACGGTGGCGTTCAATGTGGCTGGCGGCCTTGCCCGACCCTCAGGCTCCTACGTCTTTTTCTTCTCCACCCTGGCTGTGATCCTCGGCCTGGTGGTCAAGGCGGTCTCCTTCGAGCCAGCGGACTCCCACCTCAAGGTCCCGGACAGGACCATGCTGATCTATGTCGTGGGCATGGTGAGCATGTTGGCCGCGGCTTACCTGAGTCGGCGCTTTTCGCGCAAGCAGGGTCTTCTCCGCAATCTTGTCTCGACAGATAGTATGCGTTGGGCCGCAGTCGGTTGCACCGTGGGAGGAGTTGGCATCCCGCTCCTCGGCGGCTTCCTGACCTCGGGCGGACCAAACGTCTTTACGCCGTTCTTTTCGGCGTTCAACCAGTTCAATAACCTGCTTGCGCTGGCGATTATCCTCGGAACCACCGCCGAGATCCGGAGAAGTGGCGGTGCGCGAAGCGTCAATGCTGCCGTACTGCTGGCGTCGGTAACGATCTTCGTGCAGGGGTTCCTGATCGGATTTTCGAAACAGGCGTTGTTTACTCCGCCGCTCTGCTGGGTAGCTGCCTGCGCCGCATCCCGGTACCGGATGAATCGCTGGCAGATCATCGGCGGATTGCTCGTCTTCTTTCTGTTCAACCGCTACATGGTCCCGTACAGTCAGATCGGCCGCAATTACCGCAACGACGCGACCAGCTTCAGCGAGAGTATCGCCCTCTCGACCAGCCTGCTGGGTCGGCTTGGCGAACTCCGGGACACCTATGCGGCGGAGACAGGCGGAGGCGACGCCGAGACAAGCTATGGCTACTTCGACGGGCCCAAGGGAATCTTCGACCGGCTACAGATGATCAGCATGGACGACGCCCTGAATGAAAATACGGAGACCGCGGGCGCGTTCGGTCTTCAGCCGATCGCCGCCGAGTTTCTCAACGTGATCCCTCGAGTCTTTTGGAAGGATAAGCCTCAGGTATACTTCGGTAACGTCTTCGCCCATAGTATTGGAATGCTTGCCGCAGACGACGACTCGACGGGAATCTCGTTCAGTCCGGTTGGCGAGGCATATCACGAAGCGCGATGGTTGGGCGTCGCCCTGATCGCGCCTGCGATCTGGTTTCTTTTGTTCATCATTTCGGATTCCCTCTGCGGAGATGTTCGCGAGTCGCCGTGGGGCATCCTGCTCCTCGCTCAGTTCGCCCACTTCGCCCCTGAAGGAATGCTGGGCGGAGCCATCTACATGATGACTTACGGCGCGTTCGGAGTCTCCGTGATCGCAGTCATCTCCGGATATGTCTTACCCATCGTCGGCGTTATCCTCTCAGGCTCCAGGCGGAAGCAGGCTCTCGCGCCGACTCGCCAGGCTGTGATTCCGGCCAGCTTCCGTGCTCCGTCCTCTGTTCCCGGTTCCTCGATCTAACCCTGCGCATCGCGCCGTTCCCTCTTGAAGCTGGTACCCAACGTGAATCAACTTGTCGTCGGCAATCTCGTGCATCGCCCTCTCCGGTCCATGATCAGCGCGTTCGCGGTAGGCATCGAAGTCATCATGATCCTGTCAATCGCCGGCATCATGTTCGGAATGCTCAACGGCACCAAGACCCGTCAGAGTGGGATCGGGATGGATGTGATCGCGCATCCTGGCGCGGCCTCGAACCTCATTGGTCAGACCAGTGCCTCGGCTTCCGTCAAGGTGGCCGAGGTTCTGCGCACGCTGCCCCACGTCCAGGTCTCCGCGCCCATCTATATCAAGCTGGTCGCCGGAACGTCGCTCGAGAACATCTACGGCATCGACTTCGAGAGCTTCAACGCTCTCAAGCCATTCGTCTTCCTCGAGGGCGGTCCCTTCCAGAAGGCGGACGACATCATCGTCGACGACTTCATCGCCGCCAAAGGCTTTCACGTCGGCAAGTCCATCCAGGTCCTCAGCCACACCTTCCACGTCTGCGGCGTCGTCGAACACGGCAAGGGCGGTCGCAAGTTCATCCCGATCGCCACCATGGGAGACATCGACACCAACCCCGGCAAGGCCAGCGCCTTCTACCTGCGCACCGAAAACCAGCCCGAGTATCAGGAGGCCGTCCGCAAGGAGATCCTCGCCACCGACGGAATGCAGGCCTACGACGTCCAGACCCTTGACGAACTGCTGGACTCCATCACGCCGGAGCGTATGCCCGGCTTCAACATCGCGCTTCGCATCGTTATCGGCATTGCCACCGTCATCGGGTTCCTGGTCATCTTCCAGTCCATGTACACCGCGGTCATGGAGCGCACGCGCGAGATTGGCATCTTGAAATCCATGGGAGCCTCCAGCGCCTATATCGTCTCGGGGATCCTGCGCGAGACCGGCCTGCTCGCCTCCGTGGGCATCTTCATCGGGGTAGTCACGACCTACCTGATGCGCACCATCTTCCACCGCGTCAAGCCGGATCTTGACTTTTCGATCACCCCCCGCTGGGTGCTCATCGCTGTCGTCATTGCCCTCGCCGGAGCCCTCTTCGGTGCGCTCTATCCCGCCCTGAAGGCAGCCCACAAAGATCCCATCGACGCCCTCTCGTACGAATAGAGCTCGGGAACCTGTTCGCCCCGTGAACGTAAACATGTGGTACACACGGAAGAACGACCGAATTCATTTGTCCCATCTAACCCAGCCCTGTTTGGCCGATCCGGAGTCCATCTCGCACTCCCGCCCTGCCGCGCCTCTGCGCGTTCTGGAAGCGGTCCTCCTCGGCCTGGCCGCAATCTTTTTCGCGCTCCACTTTGTCCATCTCACGGCCGACTTCCCCAACCACTCCCCCTGGATGGACTGGTCCAAGTACACCGACGAGGGCTGGTACGGAGACGCCGCGATCCGCCACT
Source organism: bacterium (assembly GCA_026225095.1). GTDB lineage: Bacteria > Acidobacteriota > Terriglobia > Terriglobales > Acidobacteriaceae > Edaphobacter. The sequence goes on along the minus strand of JAMFSC010000011.1, from coordinate 9,989 downwards.
TCCAGCGCGGCCACTGGGAGGTCCCCGGAGACTTCAACCCCGCCGCAGCCCTGCCCGTCTGGCCATTCCTGGAGGGTATCGTCTTCCGCCTCACTGGCGTCTCGCTGGTTGCGGCCCGCGCCCTCACGGTCTGCGTCTTCGGCTGCATCTTGATCGCCGCTTACCTTCTATTGCGCCGCTGGCAGTCGCCCGCATACGCCTCCACCCCGGCCTACAGCCTCGCTCCCGCAGTCGCCGTCCTGCTGCTGGCCGTCAGTCCGTTCTGCTTCGTCTTCACCCGCATTGCAATCATCGAGCCTCTACTCGTCCTGCTCACCCTGGTCGCACTGCTCGCTGCCTCGTCTGCTTCTCCGTGGCCCCAGTCAGAATTCCCGGAAGTGGAGACGGCTCCGCCAGTCCGTACGCTCTTTCCCACCCTCGCCCTTGGCCTTTTGCTTCCGGTCATGATCCTCACCAAGACGACCGCCCTCTTCCTCTTTCCGGGCGTCGCCTACGTCCTGTGGGCCGCCTGCGGTTACCGTCTGCGCACCTTTCTGCGGATCGGTCTTCCAGCTGTCGCCATCGCCGGCGTTCTCTGGTCGTCCTACTTCTTTCTGCTCATCCGTCCGCACTATCTCAAGGACTACCGCTACCTCTTCAGCGCCAACGCCTACACCGGCATCACCGCCGCCACCGCCATGAAGGTTCTTGGCAACACCTTCATGGACGGAGCCTGGATCGGCCACCTCCTCTACCCCCTGGCCCTGCTCTCCGTTGTGCTCTCTGTCTTTCGCTTCCGCCACTTCCGCCGCCAGCCGCTTGTACCGGCCATGATGCTGTGGGCCTTCGGGTACGCGGCCTTTCTGGCCTACCACGACAACCTCCAGCCCCGTTACTACCTGGTCGTCGCGGTCCCGCTCACCTTGCTCGTAGCCCTCGTCTTCGAGCCTGCATGGCACTGGCTCCGCCCTGCCTATCATGCGACCCACTCGGAACCGGCGCGCCCCATCCTCGCCACCATCGCCGCGCTCGCGCTCGCCGCCGTGGTCTTCACGGACGCGCGCCAGACCATCCATTTTGTCCGCAACCCCGAATACACCCTCGTCCGCGCCGCCCGCCAGCTCGCCCAGGTCGTCCGCACCGATCCCAGCCACAATCCGCTCGTGCTCTCCATCAGCGGGTCCGATCTCTCACTGATGACGGGCCTGCCCAGCATCTGCGACGACTTCGGAACCCTCGAACTCGGTGACCGCGTCCAGATGTATCGCCCCGGCTGGTACGCCGCCTGGAACCAGATCGACGACGACAAGATGGACGCACTCATCCCCCTCTACCACCCGGTCCGCGTCGCGGCCTTTCCCGCCATGGACGATCCCATGCGCAACCTGCTCATTCTCTATCGCCTCGACGACAAGCAATCCACGCCTCCCCCGCCCAGGCGCCGCCAGAAGATCCCGCGCTCCCTCCAGACGAGACTCGGCCAGCAGCCCAGCACCACCCAGCTGGAACACTAGAGCAGATTCGCTGAAGGTGTAGGGATGTAGGTTGGATGCCGTGGCGCTCCGGCCCACCTTAGCGACGATGAGACGTGTCGCGAAGGTGGGGCACCCGACTTTATGCCAACAGGCAATCCGATCTAGGCAATAAGGATTCAGGCGTAGATCCCGCGCTGTTTCGTCGTATATGCCACCCGATCGATCGCGAGCATATAAGCTGCGATCCGGTTATTCACGTTGTGGCTCTTCGCATACGAAACAACATCTTCGAAGCTATCGACCATAATCCGTTCCAGCCGCTGATTGACCTCGGCCTCGGTCCAGAAGTAGCCCATCCTGTCCTGCACCCATTCGAAGTAGCTCGTCGTCACGCCCCCCGCGTTGGCCAGGATATCCGGGATCACGAACACACCCTTCGCCTCCAGGATGTCATCCGCCACAATCGTCGTCGGCCCATTCGCCCCTTCGCAAAGGATCTTGCACTGAAGCCGTGCGGCATTCTTACTGGTGATCACATTCTCCGTAGCCGCCGGAATCAGGATCTCGCAGGGCCAGGTAATCAGCTCGTCCTTATCGACCGCTTTACCGCCGGAAAACCCGTTGATTGTCCCGGCCTTCTGCCGATGCAGCAGCAGTGCCCCGATATCGAGCCCGTCCTTATTCTCCAGAGCCCCATCGAACTCCGTAATCCCGATCACCGTATAGCCCTTGTCGAACAGGATCTTCGCCGCATTCGAGCCGACGTTGCCGAATCCCTGCACGATCACCCGGCATCCCTCGACCATCATCCCCAGAGCCTTCAAGGCCTGGTCGCAGACCACCGCGATCCCGCGTCCCGTAGCCTCCCTCCGCCCACGCGACCCACCGATGTTCACCGGCTTGCCCGTCACCACCGACGTCACCGTCTGCCGCATGTGCATCGAGTAGGTGTCCATGATCCACGCCATGGTCTGCTCGTTCGTCCCCATATCCGGCGCGGGAACGTCCTTCTCCGGCCCGATGAACTCGATCAGCTCCGCCGTATACCGCCGCGTCATCCGCTCCAGCTCACCCTGCGACATCTTCTTGGGGTCGCAGATTACCCCACCCTTCGCCCCGCCAAATGGGATATTGACGACCGCGCACTTCCACGTCATCCAACTCGCCAGTGCCCGCACCTCATCCAGCGAGACATCCGGCGAGTACCGAATCCCGCCCTTCGCCGGTCCCCGCGCAATCGAGTGTTGCACCCGGTAGCCGGTAAAGACCTCAATCGTCCCATCATCCATCGCGATGGGAATATGCACGATAATCTCCCGCGCCGGATACCGCAGCACCTTCCAGATCCCCTGGTCCAGGTTCAACTTTTTCGCCGCCAGGTCAAACCGCGCAGCCTGCGCCTCCCACGGATTTGTCTCCCGCTCCAACGTCATCGGGATCTTTGCTTCTTCCAGTTCAAGTATTGCCATTCGATTACGATCCTTTATCAGTGCAGGTACAAGTGATTCTCCGGCCATCGCGCTCTCCAAAGTGTGAATCCGCTCTCGAATTCTCCATGCAGTCATGGTCCGCCCTGCATTGGATGCGCGGGCGAACCGGGGAGAGCCTGCAAGTTCGACCAGACCGGTCTGTGGCCCAACCAACGGAGTATAGGCCCGCCAAAACATTATGAGCAATGACCCAAACAGAACCTGCAGCACTTAGGTCCATCATTCCCGAAGAGGTTCTACGCCCGTCATAGCGGGAAAGCACGAACATCCGCCTGCGACCCAGCGAAGCGGTATACAAGTCACCAAGTGACCGCCCCCCGCGCAGGGGGCCCGTCCGGCAGGACCCACGCATCTATGATGTTCTTTATGTCGAAGTCCCTCGCCCAGCCCACCCAGAAAGAGTTTCTCCGCCTCTCCCGCACGCATTCCCTCATCCCCGTCTACCGCACCGTCGTCGCCGACCTCGAAACCCCCGTCTCCGCCTTCCTCCGCATCGCCTCCGACGAGCCCGAGGCCTTCCTCCTCGAATCCGTCGAGGGCGGCGAGCGCGTAGGCCGCTACACCTTCATCGGAATTCAGCCCTACAAGAAGATGGTCTCCCGGGGTCGCCAGATCACCGTCCGCGAAGGCCGCAAGCACCGGTCGTTCGAAGGCGACATCTTCGACGAGCTGAAGCGTGCTCTCTCCGGACACACCCCCGCCCGCCTCCCCGGCCTGCCGCCCTTCACCGCCGGAGCCGTCGGCTTCTTCTCCTACGACGTCGTCCGCCAGATCGAGACCCTCCCCACCCTCGCCGCCGACGAGATCGGAGTTCCCGACGCCTGCCTCATGTTCTTCGACCAGGTCCTGGCCTTCGACCACGTCAAGAAAGAGATCCACCTCATGGTCACGGCAGACCTCCAGCGCGAACCTGGCGAAGGTGCCTACCAGCGATCCGTTCGTCGCCTCGATCGCCTCGAAAAGCGCCTCGCCCAGGCTATCCCCCTGAAAAAGCGCCGCACCAAGCCGCTCGGCAAGCTCAAACTCACCGCCCGCACCAGCAAGTCGGCCTTCCTGAAATCCGTCGAAAGGGCCAAGGAGTACATCGCCGCCGGAGACGTCTTCCAATGCGTCCTCTCACAGCGCTTCGACTGCGTTCCGGAGGTCGACGCCTTCGAGGTCTACCGCGCGCTCCGCATCGTCAACCCCTCCCCCTACATGTACTTCCTGCGCTTCGGCCTCGACGAGCCATCCGCGAAGAAATCCTCAAAGAAGTCCCCAAAGAAATCCACCGAGGCCCACATCGTAGGCGCCTCCCCTGAACTCCTCGTCCGGGTCCACGGCCGCCACGTCATGTACCGCCCCATCGCCGGAACCCGCCCCCGCTCCGAAGACGAGGCCGAAGACCGAGCCCACGAAGCCGATCTGCGCTCTGACGAAAAGGAGGTCGCCGAACACATCATGCTTGTCGATCTGGGCCGCAACGACGTTGGTCGAGTCAGCGAATACGGTACGGTTCGCGTGAAGGACCTCATGTTTGTGGAGCGCTACAGCCACGTCATGCACCTGGTCAGCGCCGTCGAAGGCACCCTGAAGTCGTCACTCGGCCCGGTAGACGCCTTCCGCGCCTGCTTCCCCGCCGGAACCCTCTCCGGAGCCCCCAAGATCCGCGCCATGCAGATCATCGAAGAGCTGGAACCCGCCCGCCGCGGCGTCTACGGAGGGAGCATCCTCTACGCCGACTTCAACGGCAACCTGGACTCGTGCATCGCCATCCGCACGCTCTTCCTCAACGGCGACCAGGGCCATGTCCAGGCCGGGGCCGGCATCGTCGCCGACTCCATCCCACTCAAAGAGTTCGAAGAGTGCGGCAACAAGGCCCGCGCCGTAATCCGCGCCATCGAACGCGCCCGATCCTGAAGCGCTTGTTTTATTTTCTGTCGCCCGCGAAGGGGATCTGCGTTGGCTTCCGCCTTTGCCTGCTCTTCCTCCAGAGCCCCCACCCCTCTCCCGCTGGTAAGCTTGGGTCGTTCTCTCAATCTCGCTCGAGGTAAAGCAATGCGAATCAAATCGATCCTGGCGGTTGCAACGTTCACACTTTGTACACTGGCGCAAGCCCAGATGGGCTCCGCGCCCTCCGTTGGTCCGCTCGGTGGCCAGGCCGATCCGGCGAAGGCCATTAACATCATGCTCTCCATGTACGAGCAGGAGGCGATGGGCGCCGTGAAGGCCATGCCCGCCGACAAGTTCTCCTTCGCCCCCACCCACGCAACCTTCGCCCCCACCCAGGGTGAGACGTTCGACGGCGTCCGCACCTTCGCCCAGCAGGCCGCGCACGTCGCCCAGGCCAACTACTTCTTCTTCACCACGATCAGCGGCCTCAAGCCCGACCGCGACATGAAGGCCATCGCCAGCCTCACCAACAAGGATGAGGTCGTGGCAGCCCTCGCCGACTCCTTCGCCTTCGGCCACAAGGCCATTGCCACCATCACCCCGGCCAACGCCTTCACCGTCATCAAAGGAGCCGACGGACTCGACACCCGCGCCACCGTCGCCACCTTCGCCGTGGCCCACGGCTACGACCACTACGGCCAGATGGTCGAGTACCTCCGCATGAACGGAATCACCCCACCCGCCAGCGCCAAATAGGAGAGGATTGGTTTTCGGGTACTCGGGTGCCCCACCCTCGCGACAGTTCTATCGTCGCTAAGGTGGGGGAGGTGCCACGATCGCGCGTCCCCGGTGCCTGGTCGTGCTAGCGTGGAGCGCAGGAGGAGCGATGCGAGTGCGACCAGGGATTGGGCTGGTGCTTTCCTTGTGCAATCTGACCGGGCTCGGACAGGGTTCCGTGCGTCGGGAAGATCGGCAGACGGCAGCGGATGGGGTGACGACAGGTTGGGTACTGAGTTATGACAGCCCGGACCCGGACCGGGCATGGGAAAGGCTTCCTTCTGCCCTGGTGGTGGCGCGACGGGGCAAGGTGATTCGGCGATGGAACACCTTTATCATCCGCAAGTGGGCGTTCTGGGACGGCGGTCGTGAGGTGGCCTACAACGCGGGTCCAATGCACGGGCCATCGGGGTGCTTTCTGATGTCTGTCAAGACGGGGAAAGAAGTCGCTTCCTATGCGGCCAGAGAGGGAGATTGCGGACAGGCGGGTGAGGACGCGCCCGAATGGGTCAAGGCAGTTCGCTGGTGAGGCGCACGCTGGGCCTGCGGACATAGGAGTCTACGATCAAACGACCATCGGCCAATTAAATCAAAAGAGCAAAGCGTAAAATCTCCTCATGGTCTTCGTCCTCGACAACTACGATTCCTTCACCTACAACCTGGTCCAGTACATGGGCGAGCTGGGTGCGGAGATGGTCATCCACCGCAACGACGACCTCACCCCCCAGCAGGTCGAAGATCTCCACCCCGACCAGATTCTTATCTCCCCCGGCCCCTGCACCCCGCAGGAGGCCGGCATCTCCATCGCCCTCATCCAGCACTTCGCCAGGCTCGCCGAATCCGGCGGCCCACGCGTCCCCATCCTGGGAGTCTGCCTCGGTCACCAGTCCATCGGAGCGGCCTTTGGCGGCAATGTCATCCGCGCCCCCAAGCTGATGCACGGCAAGACCAGCCAGGTCGAGCACGACGGCGAGACCATTTTCCGGGGCGTTCCCTCCGCCATGACCTGCACCCGCTATCACTCCCTCATCGTGTCGGAAGAGGGCTTTCCCGACGCCCTCGAGGTCTCCGCCCGCACCGTCCCCGACTCCGAAGGTGGATCCACCACCATCATGGCCCTCCGTCACCGGAACCTCCCCATCGAAGGCGTCCAGTTCCACCCCGAGAGCGTTCTCACCATCCACGGCAAAGCGATTATCGAAAACTTCCTGAAGATGAAGGGCTAGCCCATGCGCGCCTTGCCCCTCGCCCTCCTCCTCCTGTCGCCCCTCACTCTCCCAGCCCAGCAATCCATCGGCAGCGTCGCCATGCAGGACGCGACCGTCGCCGGCTCCCTCGAAGTCACCTCCGGCCGTGCCGTCCTGGTTGGAAGCTCCAGCGTCACCGCCCGCGACCACACCGCAGAGATCACCCTCTCCCGTGGAGGAGCCGTCAAGGTCTGCCAGACCTCCGCCCTCCACCTGTCGAGCGGAGTCTCAAACCCAGCCGCGCAGCCCTCAATCGCCGAACCACTGATGCTCGCCCTCGACCGAGGAGCCGTTGAAGTTAAGACCTCCGCCACCCCCAGCGACGTCCTCCTCACTCCCGACCTCCGCTTCACCCTCCACGCTGCCGGACCCCTCGACCTCCGCGTCCGCGTCACCCAGAACGGCGACACCTGCGTCGAAAATCGCGGTCTCCAGGCTCCCACCATCGTCCTCACCGACTCCTTCGGTGAGTCCACCTATGAGCTCCACCCAACCCAGCACGTCCTCTTCGAGCACGGCAGCCTCCGCGAGGTCGTCGACCACGAGACCTCCCCCTGCGGCTGCCCCCCCATCCAGACCATGTCCCTCGCCGACGCCGCCCTGGCTGCCCCCGGTACCCTGGGCCCCGACTCCCAGCACCCCTTTCCCGCCGCCCAGAGCGCCGGCCTCGCACCCACGCCCGAGATTCCCCAGTCCCCCCCCGGAGCCGTTCACACTCAGGTCGCCGCCTCCCTTGCCTACGAAGCTCCCAGCGCCCCCGCCGCCGCACCCCCTACCAACCCCGCGTCCGCACCCACCCCACCCGCAGAAAAGCCTCACGGCTTCGCCCACGCCATCGGCCACTTCTTCCATCGCATCTTCGGCGGAAGCTGAGCACCCAAAGCTGACCGGAACCCTCCCTGCGCTACAATCAAAGGGTCGCGGAACCGTCCTCCGCCCTTGCCGGAGACAAACCACGCGTCGCCGCCAAGGCGTGTTCTTCCCATCACTGATTCAAGATCCGAGGCTTCAAATATGTCGATTCCTGCCACGCAGATGCGCCCCGGCATGGTCATCAAGTACAAGGACGATCTCCACCTTGTCTTCTCTGTCGAACACCGCACCCCCGGCAACCTCCGCGCCTTCATTCAGGCCAAGCTCCGCAACATCCGCACCGGCTCCATGTTCACCGAGCGCTTCCGCTCCCCCGACCCAATCGACAAGGTCATGGTCGACGAGGTCAAGATGGAGTACCTCTACAACGATGGCGACGAGTACTACTTCATGGACGAGGCCTTTGAGCAGACGATGCTCACTCGCGAGACCCTCGGCGACGCCGTCGAGTACCTCACCCCTAACCTGTCCATCCACGTCAGCTTCCACGATGGCAAGGCCGTCGGCATCGAGCTCCCCACCGCCGTCATCATGACCGTCATGGAGACCGAGCCCGGCATCCGCTCCGCCACCGCCTCCTCCGTCACCAAGCCCGCCAAGACCGAGACCGGCCTTGTCGTCCAGGTCCCCGCATTCATCAACGAAGGCGAGAAGATCCGCGTCGACACCTCCGAAGGCGCCTACATGAGCCGCGCCTAAGCCTCCTGGCCCATCCCCGGCATGGGCGGAGCCACCCAGGTTCCGTCCACGCCTCCTGGCCTTGCACCCAGCCCAACCCTCTGCGACACTGACACTTCATGGTCCGCCACTACATGGTGCAGGGAAGGGTACAGGGTGTCGGCTTCCGCTGGTTCGTCCAGCGCGAGGCCGCCGAGATCGGCCTCCGCGGCTGGGTCCGCAACACCGACCAGGGCCACGTCGAAGTCGTCGTCGCCGGCTCTTCCGAAGACATCCACGAGCTCGAACAAGCCCTCCGCAAAGGCTCCCGCGGAAGTCGCGTCGACCACATCCAACAACACGATCTCGCCGACCAAGAAGGCGAGCCCCTCGGACCATTCAAGATCGAAGGAGCCTGGTAATTCATGATTTCCACCACGAACTGTGAGCCCCTCAAAGAGCTCATCCGCACCGTCCCCGATTTCCCCAAACCCGGCATCCTCTTCTACGACATCACCACCCTGCTCAAGGATAAGAACGGCTTCGCCCAGCTCATCGACACCTTCGCCGCCTACTATATCGGCAAGGAGATCGACCTCGTCCTCGGCATCGAGGCCCGCGGCTTCATCTTCGGTCCTGCCCTCGCCTACCGCCTCAACGCAGGCTTCGTCCCCGTCCGCAAGCCCAAGAAGCTCCCCGCCCCCGTCGCCCGCGTCAACTATGACCTGGAGTACGGCACCGACGCCCTCGAGATCCATCTTGACGCCATCCAACCCGGCCAGCGCGTCATCCTCGTCGATGACCTCCTCGCCACCGGTGGAACCATGCAGGCCACCATCCAGCTTGTCCGTCAGCTCGGCGGAGAGATCGCCGGCCTCGCCTTCGCCATCGAACTCGACTTTCTCAAGGGCCGCTCCAAGCTCCAGGAATACGACGTCTTCTCGCTCCTCCACTACGACGAATAGGTCACTTCGTGACGCGTATACCGCGTTGCGCGGCGTTTCCGTTGGTCGCGGCGAGAATTTCATGCCGACCAACGGGAGGCCCACGCAAAGCGGTATACAAGTCACGAAGTGACCGCCCCGCGCGCAGCGGGCCCGTCCGGCAGGACTGTCTTACCTAGATTCCGTGGCCCGGTGCTGTGGCGGCCGGCCCACCTTAGGCGCGGTGAAACGTTGCGCCGAAGGTGGGGCACCCAACTTCATACCTACCGGCAATCTGCTCTAAACAAACAACATAAACATCGGCGAATCCAGCCCCACCGTCTGCGTCGGCCCACCCAGCTTCCCCGTAGCTCCATCCCGCCGAAACACCGTCACCGTCCCCGAGTCCTGGTTCCCACACAGCACCCAGTTGCTATTCGGCGAGATCGTAAAGTGCCTCGGCGTCTTCCCCCCACAAGCGATCCGCTGCACCAGCTTCAGATCCCCCGTCTCCTGGTTCACCGCAAACACCACCAGCGAGTCCTCCCCCCGATTGCTCGCATACAGAAAATACCCATCCGGAGACACCGCAATCTCCGCCGCCGTACTCGTCCCTGTAAATCCCGGATCCAGCAGCTTCGCCGCGTTCTGCGTATCCACCAGCACCGCCTGCGACTGCCCCGCGCGATGTGTCGT
>JAMFSC010000077.1 GCA_026225095.1 bacterium | reverse complement strand
TGCGGTGGCCGCGACCGGCTCTTGGTGCGCAGTTCCATCCAGTGGATCTTCGCCACCCAGCCGTAGCTCACCCCGAACCGCTCTGCCAATTGCCTCAACGTGCCCTTGCCAGCCGCATACGCCGCCAGCACCTTCTCTCGCAGATCGTCGCTATACGCGCGCGCCATAGCAATAGGCTCACCTATCCCGCTCGGTTTGGAAAGAATCAAGAGCTATACCTGGTCGAGAAATGCTCTAACCTACTCGACTCACTACAACGCCGTCAACCGTGCGTTTTGCCGGACGCATACCGTTGAGTCGCCTAAGCAACGGCTAATCCGAATCTTATGGAATGGTGAGACGGCGGAAGCATTCGAGGCTTGCGCAATTGACGCCGAATCCCCGATGCGCGTTTCTACCCCGATCATCTTGGAAACGCGCATTGGCCTGATAGGCCGAAATCCCGACCTTTCGGGAGTGTCGCCTATTCGTGGCGCAGTGCGGTTTGCGGATCTAAAGTTGCGGCTCGCCGAGCCGGGATCCAGCAGGCAGCCAGGGCCACTGAGGCGAGAAACAATGGCATCAATGTAAAGGAAACCGCATCATAGGCCGCGATTCCATCCTGCAGTTTAGCGGCGATCTTTGACGCAGCGAGCGCCAGTGGTAGCCCGATTGCCAAAGCGACCGTCGCAAGCATCATTCCCTGCCGCACAATCAATCGCTGTACGCCACCACGTGTAGCACCCAACGCAAGCCGAATCCCAATCTCCTGCGTCCTGCGCTGTACCGAATAGTTCATCACGCCATAAAGGCCAACAGTCGCCAGAAGCAATCCCGCGCATCCAAACGTTCCGAAGATCACCGACTCGGCGCGCGGAATGATCAAGGAATCCTTGACCCGATCGACCATCTCCTTGTCATCAAAGATCACCATCGACGAATCGACCGAGGAGACCTCGTTCCGTATAGCGCTCCCAACCTCCGCCCCGTTCCCCTGGTAGTGCACAAGCAACGAGTACCCAAAAAGCGGCGCTGCCGCTCCCACGTTCTGTTCCAACGCCTCATACACCACGGGATGGTTCTCTTCGTCGCTCATCAACGCGGACTTGCTGTTCTTCACCACGCCGACAATCTCGTAGGCCGTGGGGCTTGCGGGGGCCGAGGCCGCCGGTAACGAGAGAGCCAGATATTCACCCACTGCGCTTCGTTCCTTGAATATCAAGTGCGCGAAGGCCTCATTCACCACCATCTGCTTCGGAGCATCCGCCGTCGCACCTTCGAAGTTTCGACCGGCAATCCGCGCAATGCCCAACGTGTCGAAGTATCCTGGGTCCACGTGGTACACATCCGCGTAGGGGTCATGCGGAAAGCTCCCTGCCTGTCCGGCGATATGAAACTCGCTTCCATGCATCCCCATCGACAACGGCACGGCATCCGTCCAAGCTGCCGAAACCACCACGGGCAAGCCGGTCACTCTCTCGCGCATGCGTTTCAGCAGAAGCGGCACCTGTTCCGCGCGGTATCCATTGTGGATCGGATCGATGGAAAGCATTCGCACCCCGCCTGTACTAAATCCCGGGTCTTCATTTGCAAGCTTCGCCAGGCTGTGCAGGTAGAGACCCGTCGTGCACAAAAGCACCACGCACGCAGCGACCTGCACCACCACCAGCACATTCCTCATCGTCCAGCGGCGCCCCGGTCGCTCCAGTGCGCTCTCACCCTTCAGTGCATTCGGCACCGAGGGCCGTGTCGCGGCAAATGCAGGCCCAAAGCCGCACAACATGCCCGTCCCTGCGCTTAACAGGAACGCATAAAGAAGCACTCTCCTGTCCACGTTGAGGACGAGGTCGATCGGGAGGTCCATCGGCATATGAAATACGAGCAGCGCGCGCACGGCCAGCAGGCTGACGCCAACGCCAAACACCCCTCCGCCCAGGGACAGCAGCACACTCTCTAGCAGCATCGGCCGCATCAATTGCCAGCGTGTCGCACCCAGCGCAATTCGTACGGACATCTCTCGGTGCCTTGCCATTGCCCGCGACAAAAGCAGGTTGGCTACATTGGATCCGGCGATGGCCAGCACAAGCAGGGCGACCGCCATAACCGCCGCCAGAAATGCGGCAATCTGCGCCATGGCCTCCGCGGGCCATGTTCCCGCCTTATCGATACGGAACCCTTGCTGCTGTCTTTCCTTGGGAAATTCGATCGCAAGCCGTTGCGCCACCGTATCCAGTTCAGCCTGCCCCTTGGCTTGATTGGTTCTGGGATCGAGCCGGGCAATGACGTTTACCCACTCGCCATTCCTCCCCGGCACAGACTCCAGCTCCGCCTGCTGACTCAGAGGAACCCAGAAGCTGGCGTTGATGAACTGCATCACACCGTGAAAACCCGGCTTCGCCACGCCAATGACGGTGAACGGCTTCCCTGACAACGACACTGTTGTCCCCACCACCGCACTGTCTGCTTTGAAGGTATGGACCCACAACTCGTAACCAAGCACGACTACCGGCGAGTGCTCTTCATGACTTCCGAACCCCCGTCCAATCATCATAGGCACGTCGGCGACATCGAAGTAATTCACCGCCGCGCCCTGTCCCCACACCCGGACCCGTGCCCCCCGCCCAGAGAGGGTCGCTTGCAAAAAGGTAGTGAACGCCGCAGTTCCGGAGAAGGACTTGAGCTGCCCGCGCATGCTCTCGAAGACAGCCGTGTTGATCTGCGAGCCGACCTGGTTAAGGCGGTCGGTCGAATAGACCGTCATCAGGTTCGCCGGATCGCCCACCGGCGGCCCCTGGAGCACCATCTTGTTGACGCCCGAGAACACTACGACATTTGCTGCAATGCCCAGGCCAAGCGAAACCATCACCGTGAGCGCAGCCGAAGGCGAATGCTTCAGCCGCCGCAGCACGTAGCGCAGATCTCCCCACATCCGCTCCAGCCAAAAAAAACTGCTAGCCCGCCAGACCTCCTCCCGCACCCGGCGCGCGCTTCCAAACTTCACATACGCCCGACGCCGAGCCTCCTCCCTGGCGATGCCACGCTCCATGTTCTCCGCGATCTCCTCTTCCATATGCAATTCGATCTCCTGCTGCAACTCTGCCTCCGTCTGCCTGCGTCGAAGAAACCTGCGCCATCGCATCACTGACCCTCCTTGCGTGCCGAAGTCTCGCCCATCACCAGACCAATCGCCCGGGCCATCTGCTTCCAACGGCCAGACTCCACCGTCAACTGTCTGCGCCCAGCAGTCGTCAACTGGTAGAACTTCGCCTTCCGATTGTTCTCGCTCGTTCCCCAGTAAGACTTCACCCACCCACGGTCTTCCAGCCGATGCAGCGCCGGGTACAAAGATCCCTGCTCCACCTCCAGGACATCCTCCGAACTCCGCTCGATCACCTTGGCGATCGTATGACCGTGCGCGTCGCCCACCACCAGTGTGCGCAAGATCATCATGTCCAACGTTCCCTTCAACATCTCACTGCTGAACGTCTTCTTCGTCTCCACGGCTCACTCCACTAGAAGCTCTATGGAAAGGAGCATACACCAATAGAAATTCTAGGGGAACCACGAGCGGCAGTCGATGATTGCAAAAATCGCTTTGCGAACTCTGGTTGGAGTATCAACGTAGGTTCCATCTCGATTACCGCGTCAGACTCTGGAAAATTCCGAGCGAACGAGAAGTGTGGCCGTCTATCTTGTGGAACGCGGCATATTCACGTGGCCAGGTGAAAAAAGTATTGAATGAGGTGTCGATGAAAATGCCTGCGTTCCTTCTCCTGCTGCTGACCGGATGCGCTGTTGCGCAACTGCAGCAATACAAGACCGTCGATCCTCCTCAGTCTGGCGAGAACATCGATCAACCTTGCCGATACGAGGCTTCTTTTCCCGCCGGCAAGAAGCCAGTAAGGGCAGCATGGGTTACCTATGATCGAGGGCCTGACATCACCGGGTTTTACGCTGATGCCGATGTACTTTCCTTCGCAGCGAAGAATGACTTGGCAATGGTGCTCGCCCGGCAGTGTCCTGCGACGCGGACATCTGAGAAGGGCGAGATGGACATGTACCCTGAGCATGGATTAGGTCGGTCCCTGTTCACAGCGCTCAGCTCGCTCGGTGCCGAAAGCGGCCATCCCGAGCTCGCCAACGCAAAGCTCATCGTCTTGGGATTTTCTGGGACAGGAGCTTACTTCGGCCACTTTGTGGCGTACGCGCCGAACCGCGTCTTGGCTGCAATCCTTACAAATCCCGGACAGACCGATCCGGACAACATCGACAAGATCAAGCTCGACTCTCCCGGAGTCGCCGTGCCGGAGCTCATCATCGCTGGCGGACGGGACAATGTCGGTGGCGTGGTGAAGCCATACGCTTTTTACGAACATCATCGATCCGAGGGAGCGCCGTGGGTCTACCTGGTGCAGAACGACATCCCTCACTGCTGCATCAACGACACACGGCCATTCATGCTCCATTGGCTTCAGGCAGTCATTGATCAGCGAAAACCTGATCCGCAGCAGCGGTTGCTACCGATGGATCTGAAGCATGGATGGTATGGCTCCATTCAGCCATGCGCAACACCATATAAGGATCATTGGGGCCTGCCCCTCTGGAACGTTTGTGAAGCGCATATAGAGCGTGCCGGGAAAAGTCTCCCCAGCGAAGAACTGCCCTCCGGCTATTTCCCGACAGAATCTTTAGCACGCGAGTGGCTCGCATACATCAAGCTGCCAGATCATGCCAAAACATCGTTTGCAAGGCCAGACGATCCGGACTTTGGAGACCCCAGAAAAGCTAAGCCTTAGTGATCCCTTCTACTCGAACGGAGCCTCGGCCTAGTTTGCGGAAACCACAAACCATACAGGGGAAGTGGTCGCTCTCGCCGTCCGCCTGGACGAGCGATTTGGAAAGCAGGCTTTCGCCACTCGAAGTGCGGCGTGATGATTATGGAACTTTTGCCTCAGGCGGTCCGGCAGCCGGCACTCTGGCGCGAGTTGGACTTTGAACGCCGGGAGCGGGCGGACGATGGACAACCTTATGCCACCCTTGGGCGGGTTACTGTTCGCATCCCTCGGAGTAGCCCCAAAGAATTCGGCCTGGAAGCTTAGAGCAGAGCATCGTTCGCCGCGCTGGACGACTCGATGGGACGAACTGCCTACCGTGTTGGCTTGGCCATTCGAAGTTGTGACATCAAAAATAGATATTGACATCAATTTTTCCTAGACGTAGGCTAGAGTATGGCCAGAATACCCTTCACCCTGAGAATCGATGCAGAGGAACGGACGGCACTCGAAAACCTAAGCAAGGTCGAAGGCCGCCCGATGAACCAATTACTCAATGAAGCTGTTAAGGGCTATTTGAGCCAGAAAGGTCGAAAAGAAACCGACCTAGAGGCTAATCTGGCGGCGCTCCAAGCGTATCGGAAGCGAGACCCTGGATTCGAATACGCGATCGCTGCCTTCGTGGAGGCAGAAGCGACTCTCGAAGATCCGCTGGAAGGCACAGTCATTGAAGGACAGTTCGTCGAAGGCCAGCTGAAACCGGCGGGGCCCGTTCAAAGCAAGCTTCGCGAGCTTTTACGTGCCTGATTGGGACAAGGATAGCCCGCAGATTCGAAGCAATCTCAGACTGGTCCTACGGGAAATTGCAAGTGCCGCTCAGGAGCGCGACACACCGACCGTCGAACAAGCCAGGCGGTGGCAGGTTCTTGCTATGGAGGGATTGGATGTTCCCGATCCTCGCTTCGTGGGCGCCTTCCGTGGCGAACCGGGGTTGGAAACTGTCCAGGTAAGAGTCGGCACCAGTTATGGTGTCAGCTCAGCAGATGTAGCCGAAGCCTTGCGAGTATTTGAAACGAAGCTCAAGGCACTCGTCGCCGAGCTGGATAGGCTGCTACCAGTTGGCGTCGAACCGGGTACGGACGAACAGGCAGCGATCCTCGATCTCTGCGCTTGGGCACACGCTGAATGGGTGCGGATTCATCCTTTTGGCAATGGAAACGGACGTACGGCGCGACTGTGGGCCAACAGCTTGGCCATGCGCTATGGGCTTCCACCCTTCATTCGATTGCGCCCTCGGCCCGATGAAGGGTACGGTGAGGCCGGTTCCAAAGCAATGCAAGGTGACTGGAAGCCGACGGCACTTGCCTTCCGCCGCCTATTGGATAAATTTTTGGAAGAGGTTCAGTCGGTTCCGCTGTAACGCAAGCGTATAAACTTCCCACCTTGTGCAGGAGGGCGTCTTTGTGGCTTGGCGAAGTGTCCACTTATTTTTAGATGGACACTTATTAGGCGTCAGTCGTTATCTCTTGGGTGTGAGTGGATGGGATGTTCCAGGGCAGGAGCTCTCGGATGCGGTGGATGGGGTGGCCGGCGATGTGGGTGAGGACGTGTCGCAGAGAGGGCAGCGGCGAGGGTAAGGCGCTTCGTCTCGGTCAGATCATTCATCGATGCGACGTCGAGCGATCTGGCTTCCGCTGCGAACTGCTTCAGCTTCACATCGGGAATATCCCGAAAGATAGCTGAATTGATAGCCTGCCCCTTCAACCACGCTAGATGACCAAGAAACTTGCGGTTGTTCTGGGCCGTCGGCTGCTTCGGCTCCAACTTCAATCGGTGCCAGGGGCTCTTGGTGTCGTCGTCGACGCGGGTGAGCAGAATGGAGAATCGCTCACGCGCCGCCGCATCGAGCCGTCCGCAGACCAGCGACTGATACTCCCGGTTGACCACCGCGCGGGCGTGCTGCGCGGCCCGCTGAAGAACGGAAAACGCGGGAAGCTCGAACCGCTGCCGAACCAGTTGGGGTAAGTTCGGGATACTTGTAAAACGTGGTCGCAAGGCCGTAGCGGCATTGGCTTTGATGGTGTCCGGAAAGGTTTGCCTTTGCGGACGGCGAAGATGGTCGCTTATCTCACTGAAATGAAAGACTCCCTTGAAAGCCCTCGGCGTAGCCATTCTCGGACACTTCGTTCAAGAGCTTGGCAGTGATCGAGGAGGGACCGCGCTAGGTTTTGCACGTCCGACGTAAGTTCTTTCTATACATTGGCGTGACGTGCGCCATTGTTCTATGACCACTTTTTACACGTATCCCTAACTTACCCCATACCAGCGTCTCGCTGGCCTTGCCGTACTTCGCAATCCGCATCGCGCGAAGCTTTTCTTCAAGCAGCTGGATCTTCAGCCGGGAATAGGTCAACTCTTTTTTATCGGCCTGAAGCTCTTTCTCTTGCGC
>JAMFSC010000076.1 GCA_026225095.1 bacterium | reverse complement strand
CCCTTCCTCATGCAACGCACCCCCTACGGCGTCGACGGAGCCACCTCCACCATCGTCAACGCCGGCAAGCCAGAACTCGCCGCCAGCGGCTACATCTTCGTCAACTGCGACATCCGCGGACGCTACAAGTCCGAAGGCCAGTTCGTCATGAACCGCCCGATCGTAGCCCATAAGACAAAGTCGGAGGTCGACGAGACCACCGACACCCACGACACCATCGACTGGCTGCTCAAGAACGTCCCACGCAACAACGGTAAGGTCGGCGTCCTGGGCGTCTCCTACCCCGGCTTCCTCGCCATGATGGCCGGCATCGACCCGCACCCCGCCGTCAAGGCCATCAGCCCCCAGGCCCCCATGACCGATATCTGGCTCGGCGACGATTTCTTTCACAACGGAGCCTTCCGCGAGACCTACGGCTTCGACTACGTCCAGCAGCTCGAAGCCCAGAAGACAGACGTCCCCGTCAACTCCAAGGAAGACACCTACGACTTCTTCCTCCGCAACATCAACTTCAGCGGCGCCGCTCAGTCCGCCGGCATCACCAACCTCCCCACCGCCAAAGCCTTCCTCGCCCATCCCGAGTACGCGAAATTCTGGCAGGACATGGCCGTAGAAAAGCACCTCACCAAGGTCGAAGTCCCAACCCTCGAGGTCGGCGGCTATTGGGATCAGGAGGACATGTGGGGAACCCAGGCCGAGTACGCCGCCCTCGAGCCCCACGATAAGAAGGGGGAGGTCTTCCTCGTCCTCGGACCCTGGAATCACGGCGGCTGGGGACCAACCACGCGCCACCTCGGAGCCATCGACTTCGGCTCCGCCACCGGCGACACCTACCGCAAGACCATCGAGGCTCCCTTCTTCGAGAAATACCTCAAGGGCCACTCCGGCTTCGATCTCAAGGACACCGCCAGCTTCCGCTCCGGCTCCAACCAGTGGCAGCGCTACGACATCTGGCCCCCCAAAACCGGCTTCCACCCCGCCAAGCTCTACCTCAAACCCGAAAAGTCTCTCACCTTCGAGGCCCCCGCCGGCGACTACAACCAGGTTGCAGCCGCCTACGTCGCCGATCCCGCCAACCCCATCCCCTACCGCCATCGTCCCGTCCAGGCCACCTACGGCAACGGGTCCAAATGGCGCACATGGCTCGCCGAAGACCAGCGCTTCGTCTCCGATCGCGAAGACCTCGCCGTCTTCTCCACCCCCATCCTCGACAAGGACGTAACCGTCACCGGAAACGTCATCGCCGACCTCTTCGCCGCCACCACCGGAACCGATGCGGACTGGGTCGTCAAGCTCATCGACGTCTACCCCGAGGATGCCCCGGCGCCCCCCTCCGCGTCCGAAAAATCCATGTCAGGCTACCAGCTCATGGTCGCCGAAGAGATCTTCCGTGGCCGCTACGTCAAGAGCTTCGAGCACCCCGAACCCCTCAAGCCGGGCGTGGTCACCGAGTTCAAGTACTCCCTCAACGGCGCCGACCACACCTTCCTCAAGGGTCACAAGATCATGGTCCAGGTCCAGTCCACCTGGTTCCCCCTCTACGATCGCAACCCCCAGACCTTCGTAGAGAACATCATGACCGCCCCCGCCTCCGCCTACAAAGCCGAGACCCAGACCATCTACGGATCCCCCCGGTACCCATCTCACCTCGAACTCAACCTCGCCGATTAGCTCAGATGATCAAAACCATCAGCACCCGCGAGGTCTATCGCAACGCCTGGACCAGCGTCCGCGAAGACGTCATCGAGCACGCCAACGGCCAGCGCGGCATCTACGGAGTCGTCGACAAGGATCCCGCCTGCATCGTCATCCCCCTCGAGCAAACCCCCGAGGGAGACTTCCTCTGGCTCATCGGGCAGTTCCGCTACACCGTCCTGGGCCGTTTCCTCGAGTTCCCCCAGGGCGGCTGGGAGCAGCCCGACATCGTCCCCGAGGAACTGGCACGCGGCGAGCTCAAGGAAGAGACCGGCCTCACCGCCGGACGCCTCACCCAGATCACCACCCTCCAGATCGCCTACGGCGTCATGAACCAGAAACACCACGTCTTCCTCGCCGAGGACCTCAATCCGGGCATCGCCGAACCCGACCACGAGGAGACCGACCTCACCGTCCACCGCGTCCCCGTCGCCGAATTCGAATCCATGCTCCTCGACGGCCGCATCGTCGACAACTGCACCGCCGCCGCCTGGGGCATCTACCGGATCTGGCGCGAACGCCAGCGATAAAGGCACCCAGCCACCAACGAGAGCACCCCGCGAAGCCCAATCCAGATCACCGAGTCACCGCCGCCCGCGCGGGGCGCACTCACCTCATCACAAGAAAGTCCGGTGACAAAATCCCCTCTCACAACATCAAAAAGCCATGCCCGCGTCTTCCACCACCCACAAGCAGGACACACCCTCCCGGTCGCACAAGCGTCCCGTCTGGCACTGGCTCGCCATGGTCCTGACCATCCTCCTTGTCGTCGCCACAGGCTTTGCCATCGCCGCCACTATCGTCCTTCGCCGCGCGGCCCCGATCATGAAGGGTCGCGTCATCGCGACGCTCCAGTCCCACTTTGATAGCCACGTCGAACTCGACGACTTCCACGTAGCAGTCTCAAACGGCCTCGAGATCTCCGGCCACGGCCTCCGCATCTACGCCCCACTCGATGTCGTCGCCGCCGGTGCCACAGCTCCCGTCTTCACCGTCGCGACCTTCTCCTTCCGATCCGACGTTCTCGGCCTCCTCCGCCGACCCACCCACGTCAACACCGTCCACGTCGACGGCCTCGAGATCCGCATCCCACCCCGCCAGGTCCGCAAGGCCGGCGTCGATGGCAAGCCCAAACGCAGGATCGAGATCTCCGTCGACGAGATCATCTGCACCAACTCGCACATCGTCATCGAGACCACCAAACCCGGCAAGGATCCCAAGAACTTCGTCCTCCAGCAGATCATCCTCAAAGACATTGGTCGCGGCATTCCCCTCCGCTACGACGCGACCCTCATCAACGCCATTCCCCGCGGCGACATCCAGGCCAGCGGAACCTTCGGCCCATGGAATCCCGAGAGCCCCGGAGACTCCAACCTCACCGGAACCTACCGCTTCGACCACGCCGATCTCAACACCATCAAGGGCATCGGCGGAATCCTCTCCTCCGTCGGCCAGTTCACCGGCCGGCTCAACCGCATCTCCGTCGAAGGAACTACCCAGACCCCGGACTTCTCCCTCGACACCGCCAACCACCCCATGCCGCTCTCGACGACGTTCCACGCGATCGTCGACGGCACCTCCGGCGACACCTACCTCCAGCCCGTCCAGGCCCACCTCGGCAACTCCTCCTTCCAGTGCTCCGGCGCCGTCATCAACATCAAGGGCCATGGCCACGTCATCGATCTCGACATCGACGTCCCCCACGGCCGTCTCGAAGACTTCCTCCTCCTCGCCGTCAAGACCCATCCCGTCCTGCTCACCTCCACCCTCGGCATGAAGGCGAAGCTCCACATTCATCCCGGCCCCGAGAGCGTCTCTCGCAAGATCTCGCTCAAGGGCAGCTTCACCCTCACCGGAATGCACTTCACCAACCCCGCCACCCAGGACAAGATCGACGAACTCAGCCTCCGCGCCCAGGGCAATCCCGAAGACGCAAAGCCCGGCGCCCCCGACGTCGCCTCCCACATGGCCGGAACCTTCTCCATGGATAAGGGCGTCATGCACATCCCCGATCTCGCCTACACCATCCCTGGAGCCAGCATCGACCTCGCCGGAATCTACTCCCTCGACGGCCAGCAGTTCGAGTTCGCCGGAAAGGTCCGTACCCAGGCCAAACTCTCCCAGATGATCAATCCCGGATGGAAGTCGATGCTCCTCAAACTCGCCGATCCCTTCTTCAAAAAAAATGGCGCCGGTGCCGAGATCCCCGTCAAGATCTCCGGCACAAAATCCACTCCCAAGTTCGGCCTCGACTTCGACAGCAAGGAAGAGCAGAGACTCCGCTCCCCCCACAAGCCCGCCCCCACCAATCCCTGAGCCCCGGCTCTCAACGGCCCCGCACCCACCCTCAAGTCACGAAAGCTGATGGCCTCCTATGATATAAACGCCAATAGGCCCGACTCAATGTCCCCGTTCGCTCGCCTCCCCATACCATCCTCGGCGAGATCTCACCCAGCACACCCTCCGTCTCCCACAGCCCCGAGCCACCTCATCGTCCGCTGAACAATCGCGGCCACATCGATCTGACTTTATCAAGCCCAACGGGGACCTGCTTTCTTGAAGATCTTGAACCGTATCGCCCTCCCAATCCTCTCCCTCTGGCTCCTCGGCTGGATCATCTTCTCCTGGGCCGCCATCCAGGACGACGCCCTCATCCATCTCCGCTACGCCGACCACCTCCTCCACGTCCACTTCATCACCTACGACGGCGTCCATCCCAGCTACGGCACCTCCAGCCTCCTCTACGTCAGCCTCCTCGCCGTCCTCCGCGCCCTCACCATCACCCCTGTCCTCTCCCGAGCCACCTCGACCGTCGTCCACATCCTCCTCTTCGCCGGAATGCTCCTCGTCTGCCTCCGCGCCGCCCGCATCTCCGCCCGGGTCAACCTCCTAGCCCTCTCAGCCCTCCTCCTCCTCGTCGCCCCCTCCGCCGTGCGCTGGCTGGACGACGGCATGGAGACCGGCATCGTTCTCAGCCTCACCCTCCTCCTCGTCGCCTCCGCCCACCGTCTCTCCCTCCAGCCCCGGATCGAGCGCCCACAGCTCCTCCTGAGCCTCTTCCTGGGCTTCCTGCTCGTCGTCCTGCGCATCGAGCTTGGCATCGCCGCCGCCTTCGCCACCGCCATCCTCTGCCTCACCGCGGCCGCCCCTGCAGACTCCGGCTGGCGCACCCGGCTCCTCCGCGCCCTCCCCACCCGATCCGCCTTCCTCGTCGGAGCCATCTTCGCCGCCATCGCCATCCGCCTCTTCATGCACCATCTCCTGCCAGACACCGCCCTGGCCAAATCCGGAGGCGTCAGCCAGTTCCTCCCCTCCCTCCAGGCCGCCGCCAAGGTCATCGCCGGGGGCCTCCTCTTCGGAGTCGGTGCCCTCGGCCTCTGGCTCCTCTCCGCCGCCGTTGTCCTCCGTCAGCGAGGCCCACGCCGTCTCGCCAACCTCGCCGCCAACCTCATCTTCCCCGCCGTTCTCCTCCTCTCCGCCGTCCGCGGCCAGTCCATCCAGGGCGTCCGCTACCTCATCTGGACCTTCTTCTTCTCGATCCTCTGGAACCTCCTCGAAATCTGGCACACCGACGCAGCCCTCCCCCGGAAACAGGCAGCTCCCACCACCGCACTCCTCGAAGGCCCCGCCGCCTTCACGGCCTTCCTCATCCTCTGCGTTCTCGTCCTGCCCGTGGACGTCTTCTACATGCAGCGCACCCTCGCCACCCGCGCCCTTACCATGAAGCTCTTCATGAGCGAGAACCTCTCCCCCATCCTCTCCCACCAGCTCGGAGTAGCCTCAGACATCGGCTACATCGGATACTTCACCGGCTCCCCCATCTGCGACCTGGCCGGCCTCGTCAACGGCCGCGCCGCCGCCGCCCTCACCCCCACCCAGCGCACCGAGCGCTGCGCCAACCAGCATCCCGATTACCTCTTCACCGACACCAGCCAGACCTCGTCCCTCTCAAGGTTCATGGATCTCTCCACCTGGCGCGTCTGCGGCGTCTACAACTTCGGCAACACCCACGACGCGATCCCCCACTACCTCATCGTCCGCCCCGAACTCGCACCCGCAACCTGCCGGGCCACCGGCTACCCCGAAGCCCCCGCCTCCATCGCCTTCACCGAAACCAACTACCGCTAGCCCCGCCCAACCTCCGGCCCTACTCCCACTCAATCGTCCCCGGAGGCTTCGACGTAATGTCATAAACCACCCGGTTGATCCCCCTCACCTCACTCACAATCCTGCTCGAGATCGCCCGCAGAACCTCATAAGGCAGCGGAGCCCAATCCGCCGTCATCCCGTCCTCGCTCTCCACCGCCCGCACGCAGCAAGCATTCGCGTAGGTCCTCTGGTCCCCCATCACCCCCACGCTCTTCACCGGCAGCAACACCGCAAAGCTCTGCCAGACCTTCCGATACAACCCCGCCTTCTTGATCTCATCGACCACAATGGCATCCGCCTCCTGCAGCATCGCCACCCGCTCCGCTGTCACCTCGCCCAGGATCCGCACCGCCAGCCCCGGCCCCGGAAAAGGCTGCCGTTCGATAATCTCCGCCGGCATCCCCAGGTCCCGCCCAATCCGCCGAACCTCATCCTTGAACAGGTCCCGCAGCGGCTCAATCAGCTTCAGCTTCATATCCTCCGGAAGCCCGCCAACGTTGTGATGGCTCTTGATCGTATGCGACGGCCCATGCACGCTCGAGCTCTCGATCACATCCGGATACAGCGTCCCCTGCACCAGCCACGCCACATCCTTCGCATCCCCCGCCGCAAAGTGGTCGACGATGCGCTTCGCCTCGTCATCGAACACCGCGATAAACTCGTTCCCAATCACCTTCCGCTTCCGCTCCGGGTCCGTCACCCCGGCAAGCTTGGTCAGAAACCGCTCCCCCGCATCCACCGCGACGACGTTCAGCCCAAGCTGCTCCCGCATCGTGGTCTGAACCTTCGCAAACTCATCCTTCCGCAGCACCCCGTTATTGACAAAAATACAAGTCAGCCGGTCCCCGATCGCCCGCGCCACCAGCACCGCCGCCACCGACGAGTCCACTCCCCCGCTCAGCCCGCAGATCGCATGGCCATCCCCCACCTGCGCCCTTACCCGTTCCACCGTCGTCTGAATAAAGTGTTCCGGAGTCCAGTCCGCCTCGCACCCGCAGATATCCATGCAGAAGTTCTTCAGCAGCTCCATCCCCTGCCGCGTATGCGCGACCTCCGGATGAAACTGCACCGCCCACATCCGTCTGGACTCATCGTCGATCCCCGCCAGCGCATTGGCCGACTCGGCCGTCCGCCGAAAGCCCTCCGGCAGCGCCAGCGTCTCGTCCCCATGCGACATCCAAACCTCGAGCGTCCGCGGCAACCCGCGAAACAGCTCCGACTCCGCCGTGATCTCCACCTCGGCGTGCCCATACTCCCGATGATCCGACGCCACGACCTTCCCACCCAGGTGATGGACCATGAAGTGCAGCCCATAGCAGATCCCAAGCAGCGGAACCCCCAACGCCAGCACCGCCGGATCGGCCGCCGGAGCATCAGCATCATAGACGGAACTCGGCCCCCCCGAAAGAATCACGCCCTTCGGATTCAGTGCCTTCACCCGGTCAAGCGAAACCGTGCACGGCAAAACCACGGAGAATACGTTGAATTCCCGTATCCTTCGCGCGATCAACTGCGTATATTGCGAGCCAAAATCCAGAATAACTACGGTCGAAGTGTCCACACCCTAAGTCTAAATGGTCGTAGACAACATCCCGCGCCGACCATCGGGAGGCCCACGCGAAGCGGTATACAAGTCACGAAGTGACCGCCCCACGCGCAGTGGGCCCGTCCGGCAGGACTAGTTCTTATCCCGCTGCCGCGTATTCTGCACACCCATCGTGATCCCCATCCCAACCAGGATGATCGCCCCAGCGGCAATATAGGCCTGCGGAATATGCATCAGGTGAGCCAGGTAGCCCAGACCGATGATGATGAAGAGGAAGCCGAAGGCATAAATTCCGAAGGACATAAAAATTCTCCCATACAGACCACTTGAATCTGATACGTGAGATGCAAACCGAAGCCTACCGCGAAGGCAAAATTTCATCCCGTTCGTAAGCCCGCCAAAGCTCCAGATAAGCCACCATCCGGGCCACATGGAAGAAGTCCGACCCCACGAGATAGAGCACCGTCACCCCCAGCCACCACTGGTGCAGAAACGCATCCGTCGCCACACTCTCAAACGGCAGCGGAGTCGCCGAAAACACCATCGCCAGCACGATCAGCGCAATCTTCACGATCCCCATCACCAGGTTGATCTCCGCCAGCTTCGCCTTCAGAGGCCCCAGTCGAAACGCCGCCCGCAGACTCTCCACCGGCCCCGTCCCCCGCAGCATCGCCAGCAGCGGAGCCACGCTCAACCCCCAGCTCATCAGCGCCCACAGCGTAAACAGACCAAGCGTCGTCACAATCGCGACCGCGCAATACAGCACCAGGTTCGGCTCCTCCCCCCGCGCCGCCGGTCCCACGATTGCCCAGCCCGCCGCCGCCTCCAGCAACCGAAACCACACCCAGAAGCTCACCGCCAGCGCCACCGTCCGCACCGCCTGCAACACCATCACCGTACCAATCCGAACATGCAGCCGCGCATCCACCCGCCGCAGCACCACCGTCCGTCCAACCGACGAGACCACAATCCAAACCGCCACCAGCACCGGCCCCAGCCACCGAGCCACCCTCCAGACCGCCGGAGCCAGCGCCTCCAGCGCCGTCCCCACCGTATCCGCCGCCACCATCGGGTCCAGCAGCGAGACCTTTTTCACCCCCATCCAGTCAACCTGCGCCCCCAGCACCGCCGGCCACCCCCAGTACCAGACCGCCGCCAGCGCCGGAATCCCATAAGCCCACCGCCAAAGCACCTCCAGCCCCACCAGCGATGGCCGCCGCCAGCAGCTCGAAAGCGTATGCACGAACGACTGCGTCCCCCGCACCGGAACCCCGTCCACCGTCGAATCCGTCCGCCAGTTATACCGGCTCCCGTCCGTCATCGCACCACGAGATTCACGAGCTTACCCTTCACCACGATCACCTTCACCACCGTCTTCCCTGCGATCCGCGCCATCACCCTCGGATCCGCCAGCGCCGCCGCCTTGATCGTCTCTTCATCGCTCTCCGCCGGAAGCGGTATCACGCACACCAGCTTCCCGTTGATCTGCACCGGGATCTCGATCTCGCTCTCCCGCGCCAGCTCCGCATCCGCCTCCGGCCACGGCTGCCGAAACACCACACCCGTCTCCCCCAGCTCCTGCCACAGCTCCGCAGCCACAAACGGCGCAAACGGAGCGATCATCAACGTCAGATTGCGAAACACCTCATACACCGCAGCCGCCGGAATCTCCTGCGAGTCCATCGCCGCCTCCGCAGCCGAGATCTCGTTCACCAGCTCCATAATCCCGGCAATCGAGGTGTTGAAGTGCCACCTCCCGCTGAAGTCGAGCGTGATCTTCGCAATCGTCTGGTGCAGCTTCCGCAGCAGCTTCTGCCCCGCCAGGCTCTGCCCGGCAAACTGCGCATCCGTCCCCTTCACGCCCTTCGCAATGGGAGCGAACTTCATCGTCAGCCGATACACCCGCGAAAGGAACCGGCTCACCCCCGCAACCCCATCCTCCTGCCAGTCCAGGTCCCGATCCGGAGGAGCCGCGAACAGCGCATACATCCGCGTCGCATCCGCCCCGAACTTCCCAATCATCTCGTCCGGGCTCACCACATTGCCCTTGGACTTCGACATCTTGGCCCCATCCTTGATCACCATCCCCTGCGTAAACAACCGCGCTGCAGGCTCAGCATTTTCGATCATTCCCAGATCCCGCATCACCTTCGTCCAGAACCGCGAGTAGATCAGATGCAGAATCGCGTGCTCCACGCCGCCAATATATTGATCGATTGGAAACCAATAGTTCGCCTTCTCCGAATCGAACGGCGCAGCAGAATTTCGCGCATCCGTATACCGGTAGAAGTACCAACTCGAATCGACAAACGTGTCCATCGTGTCAGTCTCTCGCCGCGCCGTCCCACCACACACCGGGCACGTCGTATTCACAAACT
>JAMFSC010000075.1 GCA_026225095.1 bacterium | reverse complement strand
CTCTTCGACGCGAGCGAGATGCGCGGGCAACGTCTGCCGGCCAGGATGCTTACGCTTCTGCTGCTGCTTTTCGCTGTCTGCGTCAGACGTCTCGGAAGAATCAGAAGATCCCGCGAGCGGATCGCGCTCGCTCTCTGACTCAACCTCTTCACCACTTACTCCAGGCTCGAGATCTAGTAACTCCAGCTGTAAGTAGCTCAGCGTCTCGCTGGCCTTGCCGTACTTCGCAATCCGCATCGCGCGAAGCTTTTCTTCAAGCAGCTGGATCTTCAGCCGGGAATAGGTCAACTCTTTTTTATCGGCCTGAAGCTCTTTCTCTTGCGCGTCGAGCTGTTGCGTTGTGGCGTCGAGCTATTGCTGCATCCGTGCAAATACTTCAGCAACCATGGGATCGAAGTCAGGCGGAAGCATCGGTTGGAGAGGCGCGCTCACGATGTCTCTGTTTTAACAACTCCACCAGCCTCGCGCAAGCGAAATGCAACCGCTTCAAGACCTTTGCCATCGCTGGATTCATCGCCTGCTTCATTGCTCTTCAACACCTCGCCGTCAGTGCAAAGAATAAAAAATGCCCTTATTGCGACAGAACCATGCGTTCCGGGGAGGCGATACGCGACTTCTCCTCAAACTGCGCCCGCTTTAGCCTTCCTCCCTCGATCGCTGCCGTCAAATCGCGCGTCCGGTCTTCCAGCGGCTGCAATCTTCGGCAACGATCTGCTTCTCAATACGGCGGGTTTGATGGAATGGACCGAAGATTACTACGTGGCGAGCCCCGCCATGCTCCGACCGTTGGCATCTCAACTGTGATTCTTGTCTGGTTCATCGGTGCGCAGATACCGCTCTTATTTTGCATCAGCAACTGAGGGGGGACCGCGGCGATGGACAGGAAAGTGCGGCAGGCGCGGGGCCGGTTCAGCACAAGGAAAGATCATCTCGACCATTAGACCTCCCTCGGCCCGGTTCGAGGCCGTTATCTCTCCTGCGTGCAGTTTCACTGCGCGATCGGCGATCGCCAGGCCTACGCCAAAGCCGCCGGTCGAACGCTGGCGTGATTTGTCGACACGGTAGAAGGGGAGCAGGATGGAATTGAGTTCGTCGGGTGGTACGCCGGGGCCATTGTCCCGCACGCGAAGGACCGCCCACGGCGATCCATTGCGTTCTATCCTCTCGACCAAAATTTCTACGACTCCATCCTCCGGGGTGTAGCGGATGGCGTTGCGGACGACATTTTCTAGGGCACGATGCAGCATCACCGGATCGCCTTGGACGGTACACTCATCGAGAGCTACAGCGATGACGCGACACTGTGAGCTGCTGGCTTCGTATTGGAAGTCGGGCAAGATGGTGTCGACTAGATCGCGGAGCGAAAGAATGGTTGACTGGGAGAGATCGTGCAGGGTCTCCACATAAGAAAGGGAGAGGAGTTGACTGACTAGATCGTTGATTCGAGCGGCCTCTTCATCGATTCGATCGAGTGGCGCGCTCATGGATTCAGTGCCCGCAAGGCGAGCGAGTTCGAGCGCCACGGCCAGCCGCGCCAGAGGAGACCGGAGCTCATGGGAGACATCGCGAAAGAATAAACGCTGCGCACCGACCAGCGTCTGCAGGCGTTCCGCCATGTGGTTGAAATCGACGATCAGGGCGTCGAGGACGTCGGTGGGCAGGTGCCGGGTCAGCGCTCGAGGAAGGCTGCTCCACTGGACTCGCGCTTCGAGGTGCCCGTTGGCGATGTCTCTGGCGGCGCGGCGCAGGCGGCGGATGGGCATGGCGACCAGGATGCCGAGGAGCAGGGTCACAATGGCGGAGATGACGACGGTGGTCCCGCCGGGCACCAGTCCAGAGAGGAGCGGGAATGAGTACTTGCTCTTGAGCAGTAAGAGGTAGGGCTTGCCGGAAGGGGATGAGACTTTGAGGGCCACAACCTGAAAGCGGTGGAAATTGATGGCGATAGGAACGTCGGAGGACGCGGCTCTCTTCATCAGGAAGTGGAGATTGTCCCCCGGCTCGACCGGGCATACCATGGTTCCAGCGTCCGTAGCCAGTATCATGGTATTGGTGGAGTCGGAGAGCAACGGCACGGCGGCGGCGCAACCCCCGGCCTCGTAGGCCTGGGCTACGAAGCGGCCATGGATTCTCAGCGTGGAGGCCAGAGCGGAAGTGGCTTCCCCGCGGCGCATCTGCTCGTGCGGGCCGAGATCGACCACAACAATGATCAGGCTGGCTGCGATCCAATAACAGAGGAATATCTTGAGGATGAGACTGCGCATCAACGACCTTCCTGGATAGGACCGATTTTGGAAGGCTCCATGGGCTTTGATAGCCGTGCGGAGATCTGCCTGGAGCGCTGCTCAACAAAGTTATCTCGTACTTCAACCGAACGAGTACGGTCGAAAAGCCTCAGACCGCGAACTGTAGCGCCTCGATGTGCCGCGCTTCGAACTGTCGTTCCGAGGCGCATCGAATAGGTAACCGGAGTTGCGGATGGTGCGTATGGCAAGACCGGGATTGTCTTCGATATCGAGCTTGCGACGCAGGCGGCTGACCAGCATGTCGAGGCTCCGGTCGAGCGGATGGAAGGGACGTTGCGAAATGCGGACGAAGAGTTCTTCACGCGGCAGGACAACGCCGGGTGATCCGAGCAGAAGCCTGAGCAGAGCAAACTCAGTCTCGGTCAAGGTGAGCGCTTTACCGCGGTAAAGCGCCTTGCGTGCGGCTGTGTCGATATCGAATCCGTGGACCGAGACCTTCCCCCTAGGATTTGCGGAGGTAGCGGCAGACGAGGCAGGGCCTCGGCGCAGAATAGTGCGGATTCGAGCGACCAGTTCGCGTGGGTTGAAAGGTTTGGGGACGTAATCATCGGCACCGGTTTCCAATCCACGGATACGGTCATCCACGTCTCCTCGCGAGGTGAGAAGGATGACCTTCACATCGGAGCTTCGGCGAAGGTGGCACAGGAGGTCGAAACCTGTCATGCCGGGCAGCATGATATCCAGGAGGATGAGGTCAAAGCGCCCGCTGCGGGCTTGCTCCAGGCCTGCCACTCCATGGTGGCACATGGTCAGGGACATATCCTGCACAGAGAAGTAGTCGCGCATCATGGTACAGAGGCCGATGTCATCATCGATGATCAAAATTTGTTCCATGAGCCTCCTGAAGTCGTTGAACTGGTCAGCCAGGGTGCTGTTATTTTCCTTGATGGGTTGCGTTCTCGGATATTGCTGCGGCGGTCTCACCGGGCATGAGGTGAGAATTGAAGAAAGCTTCACTGCGGTGCCATGCGTCCTGAAGGACATAGCTGCGCCGGAACCAGTGGGGCTCTCCGGGATAGATCATGAGGTCAAACGGCTTATGCAGCTTTTCCAGCGTGTCGACAACCTTGAGCGTCTCCCAGAAGGGGACGTTGATGTCTGCGGTTCCCTGCAGGATGAGCAGGGGGCGGGACAGCTTGTCGAGGTGGCGCACCGGGGATGAACGGTCCCATAACTCGGGGTTCGATGAAGGGTTGCCGCCTAGCCGGGTGGATACACCCACATTATACGTATACCAGTCGCCAACGCCAGCCACATCGATTGCGCAATTGAAGAGCGTGGGGTCGACGACGAGCGATTGCAGCACCATGTAGCCACCGTAGCTGAGACCCCAGACGCCGATCTTATCTCCGTCCACATAGGGAAGAGACTTCAGGTAGTCAGCGCCGCCATTGACATCGCCGGTCTCGGAACCGCCGGCGTCGCCGTAGGAGCCGGTGGCCCAGTCGCGGCTGTAGCCGGAGTTGCCGCGATAGTCGACCGTGAGGATGACGTAGCCTTGCTGCGCGAAGTACTGGTCCATGGCGTAGTACATGCGCCACGAACCGGGCTGCCAGCCAAGGTAGTTCTGCCCGTCGCCCGAGCCGTGGACCCAGATGATGGCGGGATGCTTCTTGGTGAGGTCGAGGTTCTTGTTGATCCAGAGGGTTGCGGGTACGGGTTTCTTGTCCGCGCGGCTGGGATAGTAGATGGGCTTCGGCGGCGTGAGGTCCGCGACCCTGATCTCCGCAGGCATGGAGCTGGTGAGGCGGATGATTTTGGCGTTGGCATGAGCCGGAGCCATGTAGACTTCGAGCGGGTGTTCGACGCTCGAGCGCGAAAAGGCGATGGTCGAGCCGTCGGGCGAGAAGATGGGATCGATGCTGACGCCCGGATCCTTGACCACGGACTCGATCTTGCCCGAAGCCACATCCGCAATGGAGATGAAGCGGGACATCTCGTCGCCGTCGTTCGAGTTATCGTAGGCTACGCGCTTGCTGTCCGGGGACCATGCGGGGAAGCCTTCGATCTTCTTGCCGGAGCTGAGTTGTTTGGCCTGCGACTCCGAGGTCGCGTCGGTGGGGATGGCGTAGACCAGGGGCCAGCCGGTGCGATCGCAGACGAAAGCGACCCACTTGCCGTCCGGCGAGACGACGGTCTTGGGGCTGTTCGAGGGCGACCACCAGGCCGGGTCGTAGTCCTTCCAGATGACGTGCGACTCGCCGCGCAGGGACGTGATTTTGATCTCGCGGGTCTTGCGGTCTGGTGAGGTCTCCTGCTGTAGCACAGCGGGTCCGGAGGGCAGCACGACCCACTGCACGCCTCCGCCTCCGCGTCCACCGCCTCCACCGGCCGCGCCTCCGCCGCCCTGCAACACCACATGTTCGCCGCCGTAGATCGACATCAGAGCCGTGTATCCACTGGTTTGAGTGGTGCGGTAGACGCGGACGCGGTCTCCGTTGAAGGGAATGTTCGCGGCGACATCCTCACTGGGGCCGCTGACGCTGAAAGCGAGGTGCAGATCGTCCTGCGAGACGGAGATTGCGCCGACGCGCTGGTCAGCGGGCAGATGGGTGAGTTGGCGCCCGGTCTTGCCGTCCAGGGTGTTGATCCAAATCTGGCCCTTCTGGACATAAACAATCTGCTTCTTGTCATGCAGGATGGTGAAGACTGAGACTCCTTCGAAGCCAGGCAGGTGCCGAGGAGTGCGGGTGGCGGTATTGACCGTCCAGAGGGTTCCGTCCTTGACGAAGAGGACCTGTTCGGCGGTGATCCACTCGTAGCGAGTGAGGTCGGACCGCAGAGTCTCGGGGGAGACGGGGAAATTTGTGAGGGCGACTGGAGCCGCGCCTGCGTCGACGGTGTAGATGTCCTGCTTGCCGGCGGCGTCCCAAAGGAAGGCCACGGTCTTGCCGTCGGGCGACCAGGCATGATCGGTCGGATACTTGATCTCGGAGATGCGGTCTATCGTGAGGCTACCCCTGGGCGCTTGCGCCGACAGCATTGCGGGTGAACCCAGCAGGACGGCGAGGAGCGAGAGGGCGGGCGGCTTGAGGGATTGCATAGGACATCTCCGTTCGGTGACGATTCCAGTTGGAGGGCTGAGCGGCGGTGGAACCGCCCAGCCTGCATTCCGTTGAGTTGCGGACCTAGCTGCCTTGGACAAACAGCGGCGGATGCAGCTTGAGGAATCCGGCTGCCTGCTGGTATGCGTGGGCGAACGCCAGTACCTCTGCGTCCTTGTAGAGGGTTCCGAGGAAGGTAATGCTGAGCGGCGTGTTCGGACCTCCGCTGCGCTGCGAGTTGTCGGGTGGGCCAGCGGGGGCCGTTGGAGCAGCCGCACCGCGTCTGCCCCCACCCCTGCCGCCGGTGCCAGCGGGCGGCGCATCGGCTCCGCGCAGCCCGTTGGGAACGATGACCGCGGGCTGGCCGGTCAGGTTCGTCACCGTCACCTGGTTGGCCGGGCCGCTGGTCGGCGCGACGATGATGTCGACCTTCATGTACACCTCGGCGAGCGCGCGAATGGCCAGGGTGCGGGCGCGGTTAGCTTGGATATATTCAACGGCGGGATAAAAGTGCGCCGTGCGGAAGCCATTGGCATAGCTGCTCTGGCTGCGCTCGTAGAGGATTTTGTCGCGTCCGCTGAGGGTCATCTCCTCGAACGCCGCGGCACCTTCGGTGGTGTAGATGGTGCGCATGGCATCGTAGGGGAACTTCGGTATCTCGACGGGGATCAGCTGCACGCCCATCTTGCGCAGCACGTCGAGCGCGGCGGTATCGAACTTGCGGTCGTAGTCGTGGCTGAGGCGCTGGGCGGGCTCGGTGGCCTTGCGGCGTTCGTAGGCTGTCTTCTCCTCGGGGGTGGCGTCGGCTGCCAGCGGAAGGTCGTTGGGCTCCCACGGCTTCTCGAAGTCATCCTTGAGATAACCGATGCGCAGCTTCTTCCAGTCGAAGTCGGCATTCCACTGGTACCACGATGGCGGCATCGCTTGATCCTGGCCGTCCGGGCCCCAGATGGCCTGCATCACCAGGGCGCAGTCCTCGACCGACCTGCACATCGGGCCCAGCTTGTCCATGGTCCAGCTGAGGACCATCGCGCCCGACCGCGGCACGAAGCCGAAGGTGGGGCGAAAGCCGGTGACGCCGCACTTGGTCGATGGGCCGGAGATGGAGCCTCCGGTCTCGGAGCCGATCGAGAACGCCACGCAGCCGGCGGCGGTCGCCGAGCCGGGGCCGGCCGACGATCCGCTCGATCCCTGCTCTGTGTTCCACGGGTTCTTGGTGGTGCCGCCGAACCACTTGTCTCCACCGGCGAGCGCGCCCAGCGAGAGCTTCGCCACCAGCACCGCTCCGGCCGCGTCCAAACGCTGGACAACGGTGGCGTCGTAATCGAACGTCTGGTCCTCAAAACCGCCCGCGCCCCAGGTGGTGGGATAGCCCTTGACCGCGAGAAGATCCTTGCCACCCCAGGGCAGGCCGTGCAGGATGCCGCGATATTTGCCGGCTGCGATATCCTTGTCGGCCTCCTTGGCTTGCGCGATGGCGCGCTCTTCGGTGAGGGTAATCACGAATTGCAAGAGGGGGTTGTATTTCTTCAGGCGGCCGAGATACATCTGCGTCAGATTGAGCGAAGAGACCTTCTTGCGCCGCACCAGTTCGCTCAGCTCACGAACGGTGCAGAACGCAAGATCGTTCAGGTCTTTAGGGACATCCTTCGTTGCCATCGCGGGGGTTGGGCTGATGTGCAGCGGCTTGCGCAGATCGGCGCCGGGAGGCGGCGCAGCCGGTACCATCCCGGGGGGCAGGGGGTTGAAGACGAAGGCGGGCGGCATCGAGTTCGGCATCTTGAGTGCGCGCAACTCCGCAAAGCCCTTCAGGTTGGTGTTGAGAGCTGAGAGCATCGCGGTCTTCTGGTCCGGCGCGATGGAAATGCCTGCGATCAGGGCTGCCTGATCGATCATGGCGGCGGCAATCCTGGTGTCCTGGGCCTTGGCCGAGATGGCATACAGCGCGCCGGGTAGCAGGGTGGAAGCAAAACCGAGACGCCCAAACGTGTCGAGAAATTGACGGCGATCCAGCGACATACATCCTCCAGGAAACTCAAACTCTGGAATCCATTCCAGGCCTATCCGGTACAACATCCGCCGGCTGCGTGCCGGCGACGAGAGCACGATGCGCACGCTTATGCGAGCGGCGGGTGCAGCTTCAGAAATCCGGCGGCCTGCTGATACGCGTGGGCCAGCGCGCAGGTCTCGGCATCTTTGTAGAGGCCTCCCAGAAACGTAAGACTGACTGGTGTATGCGGGCCTCCGCCCTGATTCCCCGCGCCGCCAGCGGGACCTACAGCACCCGGACCTGCGACTACGGCGGGCGTGGCCGGAGCGTCGGCGCCGCGCAGGCCGTTGGGCACGATGACGGCGGGGTGTCCGGTCTGGTTGGTGACCGCCACCTGGTTGCTGGGGCCCGAGGTCGGCGTCACGATGACATCCACCTGCTCGTACAGCTTGGCGAAGGCGCGGATGGCAAGTTCGCGGGCCCGGTTGGCCTGGATGTACTCGACGGCCGGATAGAAGCGGGCACCGCGCCAGGTGTTGGGCCAGGAGCTTCCGCTCGCGTCGGTGAGCGGCTTGTCGCGTCCGGTGAGCGTGAGCCAATCGAAGGCGGCGGCAGATTCCGCATTGATAATTCCGCGCATGGCATCGTAGGGGAACTCTGGAAAGGCGACGGGGATGAGCTGTACGCCCATCTTCTTGAAGACTTCGAGCGCCGCCAGGTCGAACTTGCGGTCGTATTCGCGGCTGGCCATTTGCGCGGGTTCGGACGCTTTTCTGCGCTCGTAGGCGCGCTTCTCCTCGGGGGTTGCGTCGGCGACGAGCGGCGGCGTGGGCTGGACCCAGGGCATCTCGAAATCGTCCTTCAGATAGCCCACGCGCAGCTTCTTCCAGTCGTACTCGGCGTTCCACTGGAACCATGCGTTGGCGCAGGCTTGATCCTGACCATCCGGGCCCCAGATGGCCTGCATCACCAGCGCGCAGTCTTCCACCGAGCGGCAGAGCGGCCCGAGTTTGTCGAGGCTCCAGGCCAGCGTCATCGCGCCGGTTCGGGGAACGAAGCCGAAGGTGGGGCGCAGGCCGGTGACGCCACAGCGGGTAGAAGGCCCGGAGATGGAGCCGGTGGTCTCGGAGCCGATCGAGAAGCCGACGCAGCCGGCAGAAGTTGCCGAGCCCGGCCCGGCTGAGGAACCGCTCGATCCCTGTTCGGGATTCCAGGGGTTGCGCGTCTGGCCACCGAACCAGCGGTCGCCCTGGGCGAGCGAACCGAGCGACAGCTTCGCGATCAGCACGGCGCCGGCGGCGTCCAGACGCTGCACGACAGCGGCGTCCTCATCGATCATCTGGTGCTCGAAGCCGCCCGCACCCCAGGTCGTGGGATAGCCCTTGACCGCGAGCAGATCCTTGCCGCCCCACGGCACACCGTGCAGCCGGGAGCGAAATTTGCCCGCAGCAACTTCTTTGTCGGCCTCCTTCGCCTGCGCCAGAGCGCGCTCTTCGGTGATGGTCACGACGAAGTGCAGCGTGGGGTCGTACTTCTTCAGTCGCGCGATGTACATCTCGGTCAGGTTGAGCGAGGAGACCTTCTTGCGTCGCACCAACTCGCCCAACTCGCGCGCGGTTGCGAACGCAATCTCGTTCAAGTCCTTCGGCACGTCCTTGCCCGCGATCGCGGGCGCCGGGCTGACGCGCAGCGGCTTGCGTGGATCGGCCCCGGCGGGCGGAGACGCCGGTGTCTGCCCTGGCGGCATGGGGTCGAAGATAATCGCGGGCGGCACGGAGTTCGGCATATTCAGCGCGCGCAACTCGTCAAACCCCTTGCGGTTGGTGTTGAGGATCGAAAGCATCGCGGCCTTCTGATCGGGTTCGATGGGAATGCCCGCGATCAACGCGGCATGGTCGATCAACGCGGCGGTAATCTTTGCGTCTTCTGCCTCCGCGGCGATCGTATAAAGCACGCCAGGTAGCAGCGTGGAGGCGAACCCCAGGCTGCTGCATGCGTTGAGAAACCGGCGACGATCAAGCGACATTTTCAACCTCCAGCCTGCATACACTTCGTCAAGGTTGTCCCGCCACAGCCGGCGCTGGGGGCTGCGGTCCGAGCCGTTCCGGCGCAGTGGCATCGCTCGACTTCAGGGGAACCTTTGGCGCAACCAGATACTTGTAGAAGAACGCGTCGCTGCGCCGCCACGCATCGCGCAGTACAAACTCGCGCCGGAAGAAGTGGATTTCACCTGGATAAAAAGCCATGTTAAACGGCTTGCCGAGTTTTTCCAGCTGGTCGACCACCTTCAGCGTCTCCCATAACGGAACGTTGGTGTCGTTGGTCCCTTGCAGGATCATCAACGGACGTTCGATTTTGTCGAGATGCCTCACCGAGTCCTCGCGGTCGAATATCTCCGGGTCGGTGACGATGGTGCCGCCGAGCCGAGGGCTGGTGCCGTTGAACGACTGGGTCTCCCACTCGCCCACGCCCGCGACATCGATCGCCGCTGCGAACAGCTTGGGTGCCCGGATGACCGACTGGAGCGTCATAAATCCGCCATAGCTCAACCCCCACACGCCGATGCGATCGGGATCGACATACGACAGCGTCTTCAGATAATCCGCACCCGCGTTGACATCGTCGGATTCTCCGCCGCCCTGATCCTTGAATGCGCCTACCGTCCACTCCCGGCTGTACCCTGAACTGCCGCGATAGTCCGGCGTCAGAACCACGTATCCCTGCTGCGCAAAGTACTCACAGATTCCGTAGTACATCCGGTAGGAGCCGGGGTGCCAGGCGAGATAGTTCTGATCCGCACCCGAGCCGTGGATCCAAATGATGGCTGGATGTTTGGTGCTCTTGTCCAGGTTCTTGTTCACAATCAGTGCCGCTGGCACGGGCTTCTGGTCCTTGCGGCTGGGATAGTGCACCAGTACCGGCGTCGTCAGGTCGGCAGGATTGAGGCCCGCGGGCAGCGAATCGGTAAGTTGCTGCGGCTGCTTGGCGGCGACCTCCACCATGTAGACTTCCTGCGGATGGTCTCCCGCCGCGCGCAGGTAGGCCAGCTTCTTCCCGTCGGGAGAGAAGACCGCATCGCGGTTCACCCCACGCTGCGTCACCACCTGCTGCACGGTCCCCGTCGCCACATCGGCGATTGCCAGGAACCTCTCCTCCTGATTGCCTGACTCGCTATGCGCAAACACCACGCTCTTGCTGTCGGCGGACCAGTTCGGATAGCAGTCGCCGAAGTCGCCCTTGCCTAACTGCTTCGCATCGCCGTTCGAAGCCGCATCCGCCGGAGTCACGTAGAGATGGGCCCAACCGGTCTTGTCGCTCATGAAGACGATGTACTTTCCGTCCGGCGAAGTCACCGTACGCGCACCATCAGCCAGCGACCAGTACAACGGATCGGTCTCCGTCCAGATGGTGTGGCTCACGCCCGAGGGCGTCGTCTCCACGATGTCCCTCACCCTATGGTCGGGAGAAAACTCCTGGTGTACCAGCACCGGTCCCTTCGATCCCGCCGCCCACTGCAGTCCAACTGCGGCGGCCCCTCCTCCGGTTGTGCCGGAGGTGGGAATCAGGACCGGGTCGCCGCTGAACACCGAAACCATGCCGAGCCTCGTGTTCCAGGACCCGATCCGCATCGCCATCAGGCGAGTGCCGTTGAACGGCAGCGGCTCGGGCGTATCTGAAGTGAACGCCGCATCGAATGCCACATATTCCTTGTCGAGCGAGAAGGTCGGATTGGTGAGAACCGATCCATCGGCGATGCGGGTTAGCTGCCGCTGGGTTTTGCCCTCGATGTTCCCCACCCATATCTGTCCCAGATGCACATAGGCAATTTGCGTCTTATCCTTCGACAGGCTGAAAGCCGTCACAGCGCCGTATCCCGGCAATCGCATCGGCTTTGGGGAATCCGTCGAGACGGTGTAGAGCGCCCCGTCCTTGAGGAAGATGATCTCGTTGGCCGAGATCCACCCGAAGCGCGTGATATTCGATGTCCAGATGTCGGGGTCGACCGGATAGTTCGTCAGTGCTACTGGTTTGCCGCCCGCCTGGGCCATGAACAGGTCTTGTTTGCCGGCCGCGTCCCAAAGGAACGCCACCGTCTTGTTGTCCGGGGACCAGGCCTGTTCGGTCGGGTATTTCACGGCGGCAATGCCGTCAATGGTAATGCTGCCCTTGGGCGGCTCCTGCGCAGCCGCTCGCTGGCTATCGCCGACGAAGACACAGACCGAGAGAAGGATTGCCGAGGTGAGAATTGGGTTCGTGATCTTCATGGGACACTCTCCGTTTCGTTCGCAACTTATGTCGATTTCGGGACAGACTTCATCCATTCGTCGATCGGTGGCCGCTGCTTATGCCAGTCGGTCCGCTTCTGATACTGCGCGGCGATATCGATGAGCGTCTTTTCGCTCCATGCCGGTCCCATGAACTGCATGCCGCTGGGCAGGTGATTCTGGCCGAAGCCGTTGGGCACGCTGATGGCAGGGACGCCGACGACATTGCCGGGCCCGGTGAGAGCGACGGTCCGGGGTGCGGCCAGCTCGCCGGTCTTGGGCGAGGAGTCACCCCGGCCGGCGAAGGTTCCATGCGCCGAGCCGGCGACGGAGCCGCTGGTGGGCCCGATGACCGCGTCGTATCTTGCCAGCAGCTTGTCCATGGCAATACGCGCGGGCTTTCTTACCCGCCACGCATTGATGTAGTCGACGGCACTTATCATGCTGCGGGCGTAACCGTTGACGCGGTCCTGTTGATTGGCCATCTGCCGCATCTGGCCGGTCTCGATCAGGTCCTGAAACGCGGCGGCGGCCTCGGCGCCCATCACGGTGGCGAGGATGGCAGCGTAGGGATAGTCAGGGAGTTCGACGTCGTGGGTTAGCTCGGCGAAGCCTTCCAGGACTTTCAAGGACTGCTCGAAGTTGGCGCGGACCTCCGGCTGGGCGTTTTCGTACGAGCCCTTGACGATACCGATGCGATAGCGCTTGGGGGCCGGGGGTGGCCCGCTGTAGACGAAGGGCTTGTGGACCGTGGCCGGGTCCTCCGGGTCATACCCGGCGATCGCTGCGAGCACCAGACCGCAATCGTCGGCGCTGCGGCACATGGGACCGACCTTGTCGAGCGACCAGGAGAGCGTGACGCCGCCCGCGCGGCTCACGCGGCCGTAGGTGGTGCGCATCCCGGCCAGACCGCAGTTGTTCGACGGGCTGAGGATCGAGCCACCGGTCTCGCCTCCGATGGAGAACGCGACCAGGCCCGCGCTGGTGGCCGCGCCCGGACCGGAGGACGAGCCGCCACTCCAGAACTCGGGATTCCAAGGTGTGCGCCCGGGGCCGGTGAACGAGGCGTCGGCCCCGTCGTACCCCAGGCCGCCGACCAGTTCAACCATCGCCAGCTTGGCGACAAGGATGGCTCCGGCATCGCGCAACATGGTGACGATGGTGGCGTCGTAGTCGAAAACCCTGTCTTTGTACGGAGCGGTGCCCCAGGTGGTGGGATAGCCCTTGGCCGAGAACGCGTCCTTAATTCCATAAGGAATTCCGTGCAGGGGGCCGCGGTAATGACCTTCCTTGATCTCCTTTTCCGCGGCTGCGGCCTGCTCCAGCGCAAGGCGGCGCGTGACGGTGACGACGGCACCGAGCCTGGGTCCGATGGTTTCGAGCCGGGCGAGATAAGCCTCCGTCAATTCCACGGGCGAGAGCTGGCGCGTCTTGATCTTGTTTCCGAGTTCGCGAACTGTTGCAAAAACAATGTCATTGTTGATCACGCCAGGCAATCCTCCGAATAAGTTTTGTAGATTCTGCGCGAGTGCCAACAGCGATTAGCGGCCGTCAGGAATGAACAGGCAATCCGGTGCGTCGCTATTGCTGATAGGCACCTTCTTCAGTGTCGCGACGCTGGTGTACTGGCGCTCCAGGGCGTGGCGCACCATCGGAATTTCTTCGCTTTTGAGGTAGCTTCCGTAGCGCAGAGTCACGATGGTCATCAGGGAGTCGATTTCGTGCGAATCGGCAGCAGCCGGACCGGCCGATGCCGCGGGTGCAGAGGTCTGGGCGGCTGCCGCCGCCGGGACAGCGGGCAAGGCCGCGGCTGCCGCCAATCCGAGCAGAAAGCTGCGGCGAGTTGCCGAGTCCACAGGTAGTTCTTCGTTTTTCATCCGTTACTCCTTCATAGGTGTGCTCTGGTGCGAATCACTTCAAATGAGTTTTGAATCCATCCCGATACCACTTGGCCTTGGCGATAGCAGCAACCTTTTCGTTTCAACCTCCAACCTCCCTGCACTTTGTCAATGTTGCCTCCCGACCGGACGCGTTGCAGTCGGGGATGGGGGCTGCGGACCGAGCCCATCCGGCGCGGTTGCGTTACTCGACTTCAAAGGAGTCGCCGGCGCAACCAGATACTTATAGAAAAACGCATCGCTCCTGCGCCATGCGTCCTTCAGCACAAACGCTCTGCGGAAGAAGTGAATCTCTCCGGGGTAGAACGCCATATCGAAGGGCGTTCCCAGCTTCTCCAGCCGATCGACGACCTTCAGCGTCTCCCACAGCGGCACATTGGTGTCGTTCGTGCCCTGCAACACCATCAACGGACGCACGATCTTGTCCAGGTGCTTCACCGGGGCGGAGCGGTCGAAGAAGGCGGGGTCGGAGACGGCTGTCGAACCGAGCCGGCCGCTGGTTCCGGCCGCGTAGGTCTCCCAGTCACCGACGCCGGCGACTTCGATGGCGGCGGCGAAGAGCTTGGGTGCACGAATGATCGACTGCATGGTCAGGAAGCCGCCATAGCTGAGGCCCCAGACGCCAATGCGGTCGGGATCGACATACGGGAGGGTCTTGAGATAGTCCGCGCCGGCGTTGACGTCGTCGGTTTCGCCGCCGCCCACGTCCTGAAAGGAGCCGGTGGTCCACTCCCGGCTATGGCCGGAGCTACCGCGATAGTCCGGGTTCAAGATCACGTAGCCCTGCTGGGCGAAGTATTCGCAGATCCCGTAGTACATCCGGTACGAGCCGGGATGCCAGCCGAGATAGTTCTGGTCCGAACCCGAGCCGTGAATCCAGATGATCGCAGGATGCTTCTGGGTCTTGTCCAACTTCTTGTCGACGATGAGCGTCGCTGGCACTGGTTTGCTGTCCTTGCGACTGGGATAGTTCACCAGCACCGGCGCCGCCAGATCGGCCGGATTTAGTCCCGCGGGCAGGGAATCGGTCAGGCGCACCGGCGTCGACCCATCGGCGACGCTGACTGTATACACCTCCTGCGGATGCTCCACCGCCGATCTCAGGTACGCCAGCTTCGTGCCGTCTGGCGAGAAGACCGCATCCCGATTTACGCCGCGTGCGGTGACTGTTTTCTCTAACTTGCCCGACGCCACATCGGCGATGGAGAGAAACCGTTCCTGCTGGTTGTTGGGCTCGCTGTGGGCGTAGACGACCCGCTTGCTGTCGGGCGACCAGTTGATGTATCCGTCGCCAAACTCTCCCTTGCTCAGTTGCTTGGCTTCCTTCTCGGAGGTCGCCTCGGTGGGGATGACATAGACATGCGCCCAGCCAGTGCGATCGCTGATAAACGCGATATATTTCCCATCCGGGGAGGTGACGGTGCGCGGCCCGTCGTTG
This sequence comes from bacterium, assembly GCA_026225095.1. Taxonomy (GTDB): domain Bacteria; phylum Acidobacteriota; class Terriglobia; order Terriglobales; family Acidobacteriaceae; genus Edaphobacter. The sequence continues at coordinate 11,536 of JAMFSC010000075.1, read as the reverse complement.
GGCGAATAGAACTTGGCGTCGACATCGGTCCAGACGGTGCGGCTCACACCAACTGGAGTCGTCTCGACGATCTCGCGGACTTTGTGATCGGGCGAGAATTCGCTATGCACCAATACCGGTCCGGCCGCCCATTGGATCGGGCCGCCGCCGCCGCTGCCCGATGCTGCGCCCGAGGTAGGAATCATCATCGGATCGCCGCTGAAGACCGAGACGATTCCCAGCTTCGTGCCGTAGGTCCTCAGCCGCATCGCCATCAGGCGGTTGCCGTTGAAGGGCAGGGGCTCGGGCGTATCCGTCGTGATCCCTGAAGTAAAAGCCACGTAGTTCTTGTCCCCCGAGAAGAGCGGCCCCGAGAGCGTTGCGCCGGCCTCTACCATGCGCGTAAGTTGCCTCTGCGTCTTGGCGGCCAGGTTTCCCACCCAGATCTGGTTGGCGCGCACAAAGGCAATCTGGGTGCGGTCGTAGGAGAGTGAAAAGCTGCTGACGCCCTGATATCCCGCGAGCCGCGTGGGCTTGCGGGATGTGGTCGAGACGATCCAGAGATTGCCATCCTTGGCGAAGACGATCTCGTCATTGGAGAGCCACTCGTAGCGCGTGATATTGGAGATCCAGATGTCGGGATCGACCGGGAAGTCCGTCAAGGCCACGGGCGCGCTTCCCGCCTTCCCCATGAACAGATCCTGCTTGCCGGCCCAGTCCCAAAGGAACGCGACCGTCTTGCCGTCCGGCGACCAGATCTGATCGGAGGGATACTTGACCTCGGCGATCCCGTCGATCGTGATGCTTCCCTTCGGAGCCTCCTGGGCTGGCGCATGGAAGGAAACCAGGAGGCCGAGAGAACATATCGCGCCAACGCTCATCTTCATCAGATTCATCGGTAGTGCTCCTTTTCAATGGTTCAATTTCTTGCGACCCGCGCTAGGACAATGGGGGATGCATTTTATGGAAGTCGGTGACCTGCTGATACGCGTGGGCTAGCGCGCAGGTCTGCGCATCCTTGTAGAGACCGCCCAGGAAGGTAAGGCTGACGGGCGTGTTGGGACCGCCACCGCCACTTCCGAGGCTGCCCGCGCCGGGTGCGGTTGTTGCGGCGATTGCCGGCGTCTGCGGCGCGTCCGGCCCACGCAGGCCGTTGGGCACGATCACCGCCGGATGCCCGGTAAGGTTGGTCACAGTCACCTGCCCACTGGGGCCGGTGGTGGTGGTCACGATCACATCCACTTGATCGAAGACCTTCGCCATCGCGCGGATCGCGAGGGTACGAGCCCGCTGGATTTGGATGTACTCAACTGCGGGATAGAACCGCTCTGCGCGGAAGGCGTTCGGCCAGGTGCTCTGGCTCGCATCGTAGAGCAGCTTGTCCCGGCCGGTCAGCGTCAGGTCGTCGAACGCTGCCGCGCCCTCAATCGTATAGGTGCTGCGCATCACGTCATAAGGGAATTTAGGAATCTCGACGGGAATCAATTGCACTCCCATCTTCTTCAACACGTCGAGGGCAGCGAGGTCGAACTTGCGATCATATTCGCGGCTTGCGCGCTGCGCCGGTTCAGCCTTCAGGCGGCGTTCGTACGCGGTCTTCTCCTCGGCGCTGGCATCGGACGCGAGCGGCGGAACGGGCTGCTCCCACGGCTTTTCGAAATCATCCTTGAGGTAGCCGATGCGCAGCTTCTTCCAATCGAACGCCGCATTCCACTGGAAGAACGCGTCGCGGCAGGCCTGGTCCTGTCCGTCCGGCCCCCAGATCGCCTGCATCACTAGCGCACAATCCTCCACCGACCGGCAGATCGGTCCGAGCTTATCCATCGACCAGCTCAGGGTCATCGCGCCGGTGCGCGGAACGAAGCCATAGGTCGGACGGAAGCCGGTAACACCGCAGCGCGTTGAAGGACCGGAGATCGAACCTCCGGTCTCGGAGCCGATCGAAAACACCACGCATCCGGCCGAAGTTGCGGAGGCCGGCCCCGCCGACGATCCGCTCGATCCCTGCGTCGTATTCCAGGGATTGCGCGTCTGGCCGCCGAACCACTTGTCGCCCATTGCCAGCGCACCCAGGGTCAGCTTGGCGATCAGCACCGCGCCCGCTGCGTCGAGCCGCTGGACTACCGTCGCGTCTTCGTCGATCATCTGGGTCTCGAAGCCGCCGGCTCCCCATGTGGTGGGATAGCCCTTGACCGCGAGCAGATCCTTGCCGCCCCAGGGCAACCCGTGCAGCGGACCCCGATACTTGCCGGCTGCGATCTCCTTGTCGGCTTCCTTCGCCTGCGCCAGTGCGCGCTCTTCGGTCACCGTGATCACGAAATAAAGTTGCGGCGCGTACTTCCGGAGCCGCGCGATATACATCTGCGTGAGATCGAGCGAGGAGACCTTCTTCGTGCGCACCAACTCGCCGAGTTCGCGGGCGGTGGCGAAGGCGAGTTCATTCAGATCGGGGGGCACCGCCTTGCTCGCGATCGCCGGTGCTGGACTGAGGTGCAGCGGTTTGCGCAGATCGGCACCGGGTGGCGGCGGCGCGGGCTCCTGCCCAGGCGGCATAGGATCGAAGATGATCGCCGGCGGGACGGAGTTCGCAATATTGAGAGCGCGCAGCTCGTCGAATCCCTCACGGTTGGTGTTCAGAAGCGACAGCATCGCGGCCTTCTGGCCGGGCTCAATCGGTATGCCTGCGATGGCCGCCGCATTGTCGATCATGGCCGCCGTGATGCGTGTGGCCTCCGCCTCTGCGGCGATGCTGTACAACACTCCTGGAAGCAGGGTCGACGCGAAGCCGATCCGGCTGCAGGAGTTGAGAAATTGACGTCGATCAAATGCCATGGTGCCCCCGGTTCGGCTGCTCGAAACTGTTGAGATCTCTTGGCCCCATCTAGCAATTCATTGCGCCGCCACTACAGGCGTGCTGCCAGGAGGGCTGGCTCCCGGCATGATCGCATCGCTGGACTTTATCGGAGCCGCCGGCGTCACAAGGTGATCGAAGAAGAAGGCCTCACTGCGCCGCCACGCATCGCGCAGCGTGAAGGCGCGCCGGAAGAAGTGAATCTCTCCCGGATAGAATGCCATGTCGAACGGCTTGCCCAGCTTCTCCAACTGGTCGACGACCTTGAGCGTCTCCCACAGCGGAACGTTGGTATCGTTCGTTCCCTGTAGGATGAGCAGCGGCCGCTCGATCTTGTCGAGGTGCTTCACCGGCGCCGAGCGGTCGTACTCGCCAGGATCGCTGACCGGCGTCGAACCCAGGCGGCCAAGCAGCGTGCCGCCGGTCGTCCAGGTCTCCCAGTCGCCCACGCCTGCCACGTCGATGGCGGCAGCATAGAGTTTGGGCGCGCGAATGATCGACTGTAGCGTCATGAAGCCGCCGTAACTGAGCCCCCAGACGCCGATCCGGTCGGGATCCACATAGGCCAGCGTCTTCAGATAATCGGCGCCTCCGTTGACGTCGTCGGTCTCTCCGCCGCCCAAGTCGTTGAACGCTCCGGTGGTCCACTCGCGGCTGTAACCGGAACTGCCGCGGTAGTCCGGCGTCAGAATCACATAGCCCTGCTGGGCAAAGTATTGGCAGATCGAGTAGTACATGCGGTAAGCACCGGGATGCCACGCGAGGTAGTTCTGGTCCGCACCCGAGCCATGAATCCAGATGATCGCCGGATGCTTGAGGGTCTTATCGAAGTTATTGCCCAGCATAACTGTCGCAGGCACCGGCTTCTGGTCCTTGCGGCTCGGATAGTGCACTCCCAGCGGCGTCGTTAGATCGGCCGGGTTAAGACCTTCGGGCAACGAGTCCGTCATGCGTACCGGCTTCGCCGCAGCGATGTCAACCGTATAGACTTCCTGCGGATGCTCGGCGGCTGATCGCAAATAGGCCAGCTTCGTGCCGTCGGCCGAGAAGGCCGGCTCGTAGTTCACTCCGCGCGCCGTCACCACAGGCTGAATCTTGCCCGTAGCCACGTCGACGATCGAGATAAAACGCTCCTGCTGGTTGCCCTTTTCGCTATGCGCGAAGGCGATGCTCTTGCTGTCCGGCGACCAGGAGGCGAAGCAATCGCCGAAGTCCCCCTTGCTGAGCTGCTTCGCCTGCGTGTCCGAGGTCGCATCGGTGGGGATGGCATAGAGATGCGCCCAGCCGGTCCGATCGCTCATGAAGGCAATCGTCTTTCCGTCGGGCGACACCACCGTTCGCGCCCCATTCGCGAGCGACCACCAGGCCGGGTCGTAGTCTTTCCAAATGGTGTGCGACACTCCCTTGACATCGGTCTCGACAATCTCCCGGTTCTTGCGATCGCCCGAGAACTCGTCGCGCACCAGCACCGGACCGGTCGCAGACATCGCCCACAAATGGCCTCCACCGCCGCCACCCCCTCCACCGCCGCCGCCAGCAATCGTCACCGGGTCGCCGCTGAATACTGAGACGATGTGAGTCTCGGATCCCCAATTGCGACCGCGCATCACGATCAGCCGGTTGCCGTTGTAGGGCATCGGTTCGGGCGTCTCCGAGCTGAAACCAGTGTTGAAGGCGACCCACATGCCGTCCGGCGAAATGGTCGGCCCCGAGACCCTCGATCCATCGTTGATGCGGGTCAGTTGGCGCTCGGTTTTGGCTGCGATGTTGCCCACCCAAATCTGGCCGCCGCGCACAAACGTAATCTGCGTCTTGTCCTTCGAGAGCGAAAATCCCGTTGCTCCCGCGAAGGCCGGGAAGCGCATCGGCCTCTGCGTCTTAGTCGAGACCGTCATGAGTCCGGCCTCGCGGCTGAACAGGATTGTGTCCGCCGAAAGCCACTCATAGTGCCCGATGTTCGAGGTGAGAATGTCGGGATTGACAGGAAAGTCGGTCAGCGCCACCGGAGGAGTGCCCGCCTGCGCCATGTAAATATCCTGCTTGCCGGCCCAGTCCCACAGGAAGGCTACCGTCTTTCCATCGGGCGACCATTGTTGATCGGTGGGGTACTTGATGTCCGCGATGCGGTCGATGGTGATACTGCCGCGGGGCGCGGGCGGGGACGCGGGCTGAGCGAGCGCGACCGGCAGGACGGTGAACGATAGTGCGAGGGTGAGAGGCAGCAACGCAATCTTCATGGGGAAATCTCCGCTTTCTCACAATGGCGTTACTGCTTTTTGGCCACGGCCAGGATAGGTCTGCTGGAATCGATCTTGTCCGGAGGCGTCGCATCGCTGGACTTCACCGGTACCGTTGGCGCGACCAGATACTGGTAGAAGAACGCATCGCTGCGGCGCCAGGCGTCGCGTAGCACGAAGGCGCGGCGGAAGAAGTGAATTTCACCAGGATAGAACGCCATGTCGAAGGGCTTGCCCAGCTTCTCCAGTTGATCGACGACCTTCAGCGTCTCCCACAGCGGAACATTCGTATCGTTGGTGCCTTGCAGGATCATGAGCGGCCGCTCGATCTTGTCGAGATGTCGCACCGGAGCGGAACGGTCGTACTCTCCGGGGTCGCTTACGGGCGTCGATCCCAGGCGGCCGAGAATTGCCGAGTTGCCAGTGGTGTAAGTCTCCCAATCGCCGACGCCCGCCACATCGATCGCCGCGGCATACAGCTTGGGCGCACGAATGATCGACTGCAGCGTCATAAACCCGCCGTAGCTGAGCCCCCAAACCCCGATGCGGTCGGGATCGACGTATGGCAGCGTCTTCAGGTATTCGGCGCCTGCGTTCACGTCGTCCGTCTCACCCCCGCCGAGATCGTCGAACGTGCCTGTGGTCCACTCGCGGCTGTGGCCCGAGCTGCCGCGATAGTCGGGCGTCAGGATCACATAGCCCTGTTGCGCGAAGTACTCGCAGATCCCGTAGTACATCCGGTACGATCCCGGGTGCCACGCCAGGTAGTTCTGGTCCGCGCCCGAACCATGAATCCAGATGATCGCGGGATGCTTGGTCGTCTTATCGAGATTCTTGTTCACCATCAACGTAGCTGGTACCGGCTTCTGATCCTTGCGGCTGGGATAATGCACGCCCACGGGCGCGGTCAGGTCGGCGGGATTCAGACCCTCCGGCAGGGAATCGCTCAGGCGCACCGGCTTCGAGCCGGCTGCGACGCCGACCGTATAAACCTCCTGCGGGTGTTCGACGGCCGAGCGTAGATAGGTGAGCTTCGTGTCGTCGAGCGAAAACACCGCGTCGCGGTTGACCCCACGCGCCGTCACCACCTGCTTCACCGTCCCCGTAGCCGCGTCGGCGATCGCCAGAAAGCGCTCCTGCTGGTTGCCCGGCTCGCTATGCGCGAAGACGATGCTCTTGCTGTCGTGCGACCAATTCGCGTAGCCATCGCCGAAGTCGCCTTTGCCGAGTTGCTTCGCCTGGGTCTCATTGGTCGCGTCGGCGGGGATGACGTACAGATGCGCCCAGCCCGTGCGGTCGCTCATGAACGCAATGGACTTGCCGTCGGGCGAAGTGACGGTGCGCGGTCCGTCGGCCAGCGACCACCACAACGGATCGAAATCCTTCCAGATCGTGCGGCTCATTCCCTTGACCGTGGTCTCGACGATCTCGCGGGTCTTGCGGTCCGGCGAGAACTCCTGATGCACGACGACAGGTCCCGCCGCCCATTGAATACGCGCTCCGGCCGCGCCGCCACCACCGCCTTCGGTCGTTGGAATCAGCACCGGATCGCCGCTGAACACCGAAACGATGCCGAGCTTCTGTCCCCACGTCCGGCTGCGGATCGCGATCAGGCGATTTCCGTTGTAGGGCATCGGCTCGGGTAGATCGGAGAACAAGGTGGTCGTGAAGGCGACGAAGTTGTTGTCGAGCGAGAAGCTCGGTCCCGCCACGCGTGCGCCGTCGGAGAAGCGGGTCAACTGCCGCTGCGTCTTGCCGGCGAGGCTGCCCACCCACACCTGGCCCTGATGAATGTAGGCGATCTGGGTGCGGTCGTTCGAGAGCGAGAACGCGGTGACTCCCTGGTATCCCGCCAGGCGCACCGGCTTGTGGGTGGTGGTGGAGACGGTCCAAAGTCCGTCATCCTTGCCAAACACGATATCGGTCGGCGAGGTCCATTCGAAGCGGCTGATGTTGGACGTGAGGATATCGGGATCGACCGGAAAATCCGTCAGCGCCACCGGCGCGCTGCCCGGCCGCGCCATGTACAGATCCTGCTTGCCCGCCGCATCCCAGAGGAAGGCGACAGTCTGGCCGTCGGGCGACCACGCCGGCTCGGTGGGATACTTTACGTCGGCAATCCGGTCGATCGTGATGCTGCCGCGCGGAGCTTCCTGCGCCCCAGCCGGCATCCCGGCGGCGAATCCCATGCAAAACACCAATCCAAGGTACGATTTCGTCGATTTCATAACGGTTCCTTAGCTCGCAGACAATCTGTTGAGTTGAATCAGGTCTCTTGGGGTTGTGAAAGGAGCGGCGGCCTGTGACTCGGTCGGGCCGCCGCTCATAAATCCTAGAAACTCAACCGCGCCTGAAAGCGAGCGATGAAGGGTCCAAGGAAGGTTGTGGGTTTCTGGAAAGTGCTGCCGAAGGCGACTTGCTCCGCGGTAGTCGGCGACACGTTGAAGAGGTTGTTGAGGTCGCAATCGATCTCCAGCTTGAAACGGTCGCCGATTGGCGTGATCCGGCCAAGTCGCAGGTTGGTATCGTTGACCGACGGATAACGCGCATACCCGTTCGGCTCGATCTTCACGCTCTCACTTCCTTGATTCAGGCCGGCGTTGAACGTGTAGGTGTATTGAATCGGCATGCCCGTCTCATGCTGGAAGTTGACGGACGTGGTGAATTTGAAGGGCAGTTTGTAGGTGGCATCGGCTCGTATGACAACAGGGAGATCTTGGTCGATCGAGCCAAAGCGGTTGATGTTCAGGTTGGGATCGTTGAAGTCCCCGGAGGTCGCCACCCCCTTGTCGCTCTGGAGGGTAACCCCAACCAGCGCCGACCACTTGCCGGTTAGCCGTCGCTGCACGATGAACTCCAGGCCGTTGTAATGGTTATTGTTGGCCTGCGCGTTGTTGGTGGTCTCCGTGTAGGTGCAACCTGCATCGATTGGCAGTCCGCTGACTAACTTCGAGCTAGCGCATATGCTGCTGTTTCCGGTCAGGTTGTATAGAGTGATCGGGGCGTTCGTGAGCGGATTGAGGATGGGACTTCCCTTGTTCGCTCCAGAGAGGTAGACCGACGTTGGGGTGTAGTCCGATGTGGGGTAGTTGATATTGGCTGTTGTTTGAATGTTCCGGTTGTTGCGGTAGTAGTATGCGACGCTCGCCGAGATGTCTCTAAAAAGAGACCGCTGATATTCCACGTTGAACATGTACGAGTAGGGGCGCTTGATGTTCGGGTCGATGTAACCCGTAAATCCTCCCGTAGTGCTGATCCAGCCGCCGCCTCCAGTTCCAGTCGTCGCGTTGTATTGAGTCGCCGTTCCGTAGGGCACCTTCCCGCCTGGGAGACAGCCCGCGGTGCCGGGAGCGTGCCCACCGCAATCATTTGCGAACTGCGTGTAATCTGGCGTCGCCGAGTTCTTCTGTCCGGGAGTCCCGGCGTTCTCGAAGGTCCCGTTCCAGTAATAGGTGGCCACCGCGGTCTGGTTTGGATCTGTCGTGCCGGCCAGGCCGGTGCCCACGTTGTTTGTGAACATATTGAACCCGCCGCGGATAACCTGGTTCCCCTTGCCGGAGGGGTCCCATGCGACGCTGATGCGGGGAACAACGTTGTTGTAGGTATCGACGTTGTTGTACGGGGTCAGGGGGCCAAGCTGGGTACGCGAGATGCCTGGGGTGGGATTGTACGTGGCGTACAGCGCCTGGAAACCGCTGGTGCAGCGATTGGGGAACAGAGGACTGTAGACGGTTACATCGATCGGCTTGTTGCACTGCGCAGGTACCCAGGCGTGGCCGTAATCGTAGCGGCCTCCAACGTTGATGGTTAGGTGCCGGTTCAACGTCCAGGCGTCCTGGAAGAAGACGGAGTAGCCCTTGGCCCAATCCTTGGTTTCGGTCGGGCCGCTCTGAATCTGTACCTCGTATGCCGTGGTGTCGGGAGCAGCGCCCGGAGTGAGTGTGTCGTACAGTTCAAAGATGTCCTGGTTGTACCTGTAGATCGAGACGTTCTTTTCCATCGAAAAGTCTACGCCTAACTTGAAGTTGTGCGACCCGTTCCAGCCGCCGTGGAAGTAGGACGCGGTGGAGGCGACGCGTCCGAGCTTCTGTAGATTGAAGTAGTTCTCCAAGCCGGCAAACTTCAAGGTGGACGGCCCTATATCTTCCGCTGCAATGGTGTTCGGAGCGACCGTGGGCTGATAGGTCTCGGGGAAGACCAGATTCAAGTAGCCGATGCGGGTGTCGACCGTGAAGTGCGGCGTAGGAGAGAATATCTCCTGCATCTGCAAGATGTAGGCGGGTTCGATCTGCACGTAGGCCGCGTCCTGATCGACATAGGTGAAGCTCGTGGAGCGGCGGACGAAGCGGTTGATATATTGCCAGTGCCAGATGGCATTGACGACATTCTTGGAGTTGATCTGGAAGTCGTTGCGCAGCGTCGTATTGCTCTGGTGATTGATGTCGGTGCCGAAGCCGTATTGGCCGGGGTAGCTGGGAGTGAGGCCGGTGACAGGATTGGGGTTGGGGTCGGCGCGCAACTGCTGCTTCAGTTGGTACTCGCGGTAAGCGCCGAAGATCCACCACTTATCCTTGATGATCGGACCGCCAATGTCGACCGCGGAGTCGAAGGCCCGGATAAACGGCGACCCGTCGGTGAGCACCGGGCCGGCGGCCGCGCCTACCGAGACGGCGGCTTGAATGGGGTTGTAGTACGGCGCCGTGATCGTCCGCTGCGTCTTATCGTCTTCGTAGTTGAACAGCACGAAGCCGTGAATGGCGTTTGAGCCTTGCCGCGTGATCATGTTCATATACGCGCCGCCGACCGGAACCTCAGGCGGCGAAGCGTCGGTCATCATCTGGATCTCGTCGTACGAATACTGATCGACGTAGTAACTGGTCGACGACCCGCTCGTGCCATTCAAATCGAGCCCGTTGAAGGCATAGACTGTCTCCGTCGTCTTGCTACCATGGACGGACATTGACGACTGCTGATAGCTGTTATTCCCGCCCACATCGAATGTGCTGACCGTAACTCCGGGCGTCTGTGCCAGCGTCGACCATGGATCGTTGCCGCTCGGCGTATTCGCCAGCAGGGCCGAATCGAAGGTAATGGGCGTCGATTGGCTCTGCACATCGACCACGGGGGCATCGGTTGCCGATACCGTAACCGTCTCGGCCGCGTCGCCCAACGCCAAGCCGATATTGATCGTCGCCGTGAACCCGGCGGTCAGGACAATGCCCTTCTCCGCGAAGCCCTTGAAGCCAGCGAAGGCGCAGGTGACCACATACTCACCCGGCGGGAGTTCCGAAAGCAGGAACACGCCGCCGGTCCCCGATGTCTCCGACTTCGACTTCAGTATGGCGGGGCTTGTGACCGTAACCACCGCTCCCGGAATCACCCCACCTTGCGGGTCGGTGACCACGCCCGTAATGCTGCCCGCCACGGAACCCTGAGCAAGCAGAGCGGACGTCGGTACGAGGATGAGGATGAGGAGCAGAAGCCAAAATCGAACCATGAAATAGCGCATAAAGATCTCCTGCACGGCAAAATGCCGTGTGTGGGAATGTGTGGTTGTGCGATTAAGCCACGTGGAAGCAGTCGGAAAAACAGCGAACCGATACGTATAGTCATCGCGGGAACTAGGCGGAGGAAATTCGCCGATGTCCTGCGACAAACATCTTTGCAATATTTCAGAACTTCCGCGAACTGGCCGAGAGCGGAATCGTGCCGGGAACGACTTTGACGAGGATTCAACCGATCGGAACCTGGGTCGCCGGATTCCGACAAGTTGATCTATCTTGTCCTTAGATCGCCTTCAGGCGAGTGCAGACTTGATTTTGGGTTGACAAGGAGCACTATCGCATACGGCACACGCAACAAAAAGGACAATTTTGTAACAATTGTCACAACTGCATGCGCGGGGAACGGGCTTCCAGTGGGGTCGGCGGTCAGCCGGCGAGATGCTCTGTGACTGTCAACGTTGTGAAAAATGGCCGTGGTGCAAATATGTTTGAGTTCCGGCGATAATCTGAAGGCAGGGTTTTCGATCACGCACCGAGCACGGCATTCCAGAGTGCAGGCCCAGCTGGGTCTTTGAGGCGGAGGCGACTGAGGGAGAATTGACCCTGATAGATTCGGCGAAGCAGTTCCACTCCGGCGATGGTGATGGCGGTAGAGGAGAAGCTCTTGAACCCGAGCATCGGACGGGTTCTGGACTTGATGCCGCGATGACCCTGCTCTATCAGGTTGTTCAGGTACTTCGATGAGCACAGCTTTGTTCGTGTTGGAAGCGAGCCGTCGATCTGGTTCTGTCGCAATACGGGGATTTGTTATTCTTTGCAGGACGGCGAGGTGTTGAAGAGCAATGAAGGGTTCTGTCGCGATAAGGATGCTTGAACGATCAGAGGCCGATGTGGTCGGGCTGCCTATGCTGCCAGGGAGTAGAACTGCTGTGCAGGGGTGTGTCCCTTGCCTCCGTCTTTCATCT